>JBDTUK010000068.1:0-7067 GCA_040007795.1 Ferruginibacter sp. | reverse complement strand
TATCCTGTGTTACAAAACCTATTTGTTTCCGCAGGTCATCAAAGCGTATTTCGGTTTCATCAAGCTGATTATATAATATTTTCCCTTCCAGTGGACGATATAAACCTACCAGTAATTTCATCAATGTAGATTTTCCCGAACCCGACGGGCCAACAAATGCAATGGTCTCGCCAATCTTTGCATCAAAGCTGATATTGTTAATGGCTTTATGTGATGCTGTCTGGTGTTTAAATGAAACCGCTTTGAATGACAGTGTTTCAATATTGTTCAATGGTTTCGGGCTTGCAGGTTCCTGTTCAGGAGTTTTTATCATCAGGTTATGAAAGTTATTTAATGAGGCTTCTGCCTCCCTGTATGAAAGTAAAATATTTCCGATCTCCTGTAACGGGCCAAAAACAAAGAAGGAAAAGATCTGCATGGTTACCAGTTGCCCCGCGTTCATCTGGTCTTTAAAAATAAGGTACATTAAAATGAATAAGATAACCTGGCGGAGTGTATTTACAAATGTGCCCTGTATAAAACTGATGCTTCGTATCTTTTTTACTTTTTTTAATTCAAGCCCAAGTATTTTATAAGTGTTCTTATTCAGCCTCACTACTTCCTGCTCAGTAAGTCCTAAACTTTTTACCAGTTCAATATTGCGGAGCGATTCTGTGGTAGAGCCTGCCAGTGCAGTAGTTTCACCAACTATTTTTTTCTGAATGATCTTTATTTGTTTACTGAGAAAATTGGTGATTACTGTTAGCAATAAAATACCTACCACGTAAGCCACCGGAATGCTCCAGTGAATATAGACAGCTGCATACACAAAAACAAATACAACACCTATGATCACACCAAATAAAATATTGATGAAGTTGATCATAAACCTTTCTACATCTGATCTTACCTTGGTAAGTATGGAAAGTGTTTCACCGCTGCGTTGGTCTTCAAACTCCTGGTAAGGAAGTTTCATGGCATGTTGTAAACCATCGGTAAAAACCTTGGCGCCGAATTTTTGTATCACCACATTCAAAAAATAATCCTGGAAGGCTTTTGCAATACGGCTAATCATAGCTACTGAAATAGAAGCGATCACAATGAACCATACGCCGGGATTTTTCCATGAGAAGGCGTAAAAAAACCGATTCTCATCAAAATGGGGATTGCTGCTTTGATGCAAATTGGCCAGGTTTATCAGCTTACCAAGCAGGATTGGATCAATTAATGAAAACCCGATATTGATAGCCGCTAAAGTTAAGGTGAGTGCCACCAGCCATTTATAGGGCTTCAGGTAGCGTAATAATATTTTCATTCAGATAGTTTGAGTCTGTAAATACATTGAAAGATTTCAATGTATCAAATATCGTACAAGTTCGGAAAAAATGACAAGATTACAGGAAAGGCCATCACCCACTCCACCCCTCCCTATCCAAACTCCTGTACTGTATGGCTTCTGCCAAATGCTCCGGTTTTATATCTTCACTGGCAGCCAGGTCGGCAATGGTTCGGCTTACTTTTAAAATGCGGTCGTATGCCCTGGCGCTGAGATTTAATTTTTCCATCGCAACCTTTAATAAATTTTGCCCTGCTGTTGTTATCACGCAAATCTCTTTCAATTGTTTGCTGCTCATTTGTGCATTGGCATACACACCATCATTATTTTTATATCTTTCTTCCTGTATGTCTCTGGCTTTAATAACCCGCTCTCTTATGCTGATGCTTTTTTCAAATTGCTGTGCCGATGATAATTCATTAAAGGCAACAGGTGTTACTTCCACATGCAGGTCAATACGGTCTAATAAAGGGCCTGATATTTTATTTAAATATTTTTGTACCGCACCCGGCGGACAGGTACATTCTTTTTCGGGATGATTAAAGAAACCACAGGGACATGGATTCATGGAAGCGATCAACATAAATGATGCAGGAAAATCCAATGCAACTTTTGCACGACTGATAGTAACTTTTCTTTCTTCCATCGGCTGACGCATTACTTCCAATACCTGCCGTTTAAATTCCGGCAACTCATCTAAAAACAAAACGCCGTTATGTGCTAAAGAAATTTCGCCGGGTTGTGGAATGCCGCCTCCACCAACTAAAGCAACATCTGAAATAGTATGATGCGGACTTCGAAAAGGCCGCTTTGATATCAGTGTTGAATTTTCTGGAAGCTTACCGGCAACAGAATGTATCTTAGTTGTCTCCAATGCTTCCTGCAAACTTAATGGCGGCAGTATGGTTGGCAAACGCTTTGCCAGCATAGTTTTACCGGCTCCTGGCGGGCCGATCAAAATGGCATTGTGTCCACCGGCTGCTGCAATCTCCAAAGCCCGTTTAATATTTTCCTGTCCCTTTACATCACAAAAATCAATTTCAAAATCACTTTGTGCATTGGCAAATTCTTCTCTTGTATTAACAATGGTTGGTTCCAAAGAATTTTCATCCTTAAAAAACTCTATCACTTCATTGATATGTCCAACGGCATAAACATTTAAATTATTCACCATCGCCGCTTCCCTTGCATTTTGTTTGGGAACGATCAATCCTTTAAATCCTTCTTTTCTTGCCTGTATAGCAATGGGCAGTGCGCCGGTTATTGGGCGTATCTCTCCATCCAGACTTAATTCTCCCATGATCACATATTCAGCTAATTTTTCTGGATTTTCAATTTGCTCCGTAGCGCCCAATGTTCCAATGGCAATAGCAAGATCAAAAGCGGTACCCGATTTTTTTATGTTGGCAGGGGCCAGGTTTACCACCAGTTTAGTACGTGGCATATAATAATGATTGCTCTTAATGGCGCTCTCTACTCTTTGTAAACTTTCTTTAACGGCGCTATCGGGTAACCCAACTATAAAATAGTCTTTGCCTTGATTATTTACACTCACTTCCACGGTGATGGAAATAGCTTCAACTCCATAAACAGCACTACCGTACGTTTTGACTAACATGGGTATGAATTTAACAGCAGTAAATTAGTGAAAAGAAATGGTTGTGCCTATACCCTTAATTTTTTCCGGCCATGTATTTAGTTGTTCCCGGATGAAATGTTTGCCAGCTATGCCAGAACTCCTGATAGGATTGTATAGAAGGAAGACGGGAACCTTTTAATGTTCCTTCTATACACTCGCCATTCATATTCCATGTGGAGTGGGTAATTGTATCTGTTATTGTTTGTGCAGTAGCACCAGGTCTAAAATAAAGTGATTTGTCATTTACCTGCCTGCTCCATACATGAAAAGAGTTGTTATCATTTTCCAATACCAACACAATAGCTATATTCTGAAAAGTATCGTGAATGATTCTTTGTTTCACCAATTCATTCCAGTCGTAAGCTTTTGCATGGCCATCTTTTTGCACACCCACCACCCATGATTTGAATTGCCATGAACCACTGTCTCTTTTTTCCAGGCCACTTTTAATAGTACCATCATCAAATCCCTGCAGACCTTTGTATTGTTTCGCAAATAAAGTATCCGGTTGAAGAATAAGTGTGTTTGGATGTTTTTGTATCCAGCCACCAAGCCGCATTTGTTCTGATGGAATTTCTTTTAAAGCCTGTCCTTTTAACGGGCCAACAATAGCTACGCCTGTTGCCTGTCGCCACCAGCTTTTGGTATCGGCATCTTCAAACATGGCATTAAAATGATCCATACCTACCAAACGAAACTGTTGAAACTTTCTATTTACAAAGGGGCTGAAAACACGGCCAGTTCTGCAAACGGTGCAATAAGTAACCATTATAGGCTGGCCGTCGAGTGTGTCCTGTACCTGGTGATGATAACCGATGATCTCTATTGGGTAGGCTTTTGATTGTCCGTTTATAGTTACACCAATAATAAGTTTTGCGGAGTCAATTTTATTCTCAGCAACCGTTGCCAGCATTTTATGTTGCGGCTGGATAAACATTTTATCGGCCAGGAATTTAAAATTGAAGAAATAAAAAACGGTTGCATATAACAATACAAAAATAGAGAGCAATATTTTCTTCCACCATTTACCATAACGAAGCACACGCCACGACAGGGAAAGCAATAATATCAACCCGATCAGCCTTAGCCACCATATATACTTACTGATGAAATACGCAATGTCAATCGTATTGGCTTTCTGGCTACCTGGGAAGGGCATTATAAAATATACCCTCAGTATTTCAGTTGCAAAAAGAAATAACAAAGCGAAGATGAGGAGTAATGTTCTTTTCATTGAAGTAATATACAAAAAAGTTTCACGCCAAGCTGCAAAGTTGAAATACAAAAGTCGCAAAGATACTTTGCGGCTTTGCGTTTCTTTGCTTCTTTGCGTGAAACTTTTTATAATTTTCCAAGCATCTCAACAACCCCTTCCGTTTTTAAGATCAAATATCCTATCCTGTCATTACTGATACCATCTTTTAACTGGTAACTGAATTTGAGTTGGTCGTTGGTAACAGATGTTTCAAAATATTTAAAATCGATATTGGGATATTTTTTTAACTCCCCTCCTATCTCATACAAATGCGTGGATAATATAAACAGTGAATTCTTCATTTTCAACAACCCTTCAATAACCGTACTGCTGCATTTCATCGCATCCTGTACATTGGTACCTTTAAATAATTCATCAATCAGTATCAGCCATTTTTTTCCATCGCTTATTTTATTAATGGTGGATTTAATACGCTGCACTTCATTATAAAAATAACTTTCGCCCCTGGAAATATTATCTACCACGTTTATATTGCTGAGCATACCGTCAAAAAAAGTAAGTTTCATTTGCTGTGCCGGCACACCCATACCTATATGAGCTAAAAAAACAGAGGCTCCTACCGATTTAATGAAAGTGCTTTTACCCGCCATGTTGGCGCCGGTTAAAAAAAGAAAGTTGGTTTTTTGATCAAGCATCACATCATACGCAACGGGTTCATGCACCAGCAGGTGGTACAACCCCTTTGCTTCAATAACTGGTTCATCATGCTCTACAAAGTCCGGGAACACCAGGCCATACTGCTGCACAGCCCTTGCCATACCATACCAGGCATCAATTTGTGCATACAATATTACCAGGTCAAGCATATTGTGTTTATAGCTGTACCTGATAAAATGAGCAAAGTGCAATAACTGGGGCCGGGATAGTTCTTCTGGATTTTTATGCCTTGAGACAATGTCAAATTGTTCTTTACTGATGGCCCTTTGAACTTTGTCTAACACTTTTTTAAGTGGCAGGGGCAATGTTGCTCCCCCCTCCGGGGTGCTGTGCAAAAATAATTTTAGTAAATGCTGAAAACACTTTATAAAATCGAAACAGTGCTTGGCAGAATAAGTAACCAGTGCAAAGTCGGGACCATGAAACACTTTATACATGTATGCTTCCAGTGGCGAAGGATTGAAAGGAACGGTACTGATGTTTGAATCGAAAAATTTCTCTACCACCATTACCGTACCATTGCTTATTTGCTTTGGCCATTGCTGCTGGTACTTAATAATAAGCTGAAGGGTTTGCTGTATGGCAACAATGTCTTCTTTTGATTTAAGCGCCGTACTGAAATTGATCCGTAACTGTTCACTTCCGTGTGCAGTGCTGCAAAGATCAAGCTTATCAAATACCGATTCATCATCTCCGTTCCGGAACATTGAAAGATCGGCAAGTGTTGTTTTGTCTATATCCATTATAATTGAATATTGAATATTGAATATTTATGGGGTATTTAAATTTTCAGGCTCTGTACAATATTAAATATTACCTATTAAATAACATCCGTTGTCCTTTTGTAGTTTCATCAAACTTCCCATCCCCATAAACCATATGGCCGCTTACAAACGTATTTACTATAGATGCAGGAAATGTAAAATTCTCTAAAGGACTCCAGCCACATTTGTAAAAAATATTTTCTTTGGTAACGATTGATGAGGAATTTGTATCAACAACAACCAGGTCGGCAAAATAGCCTTCCCTTATATAACCCCGGTTTTCAATCTGGAAACAATCAGCAACAGCATGGCTCATTTTCTCTGCAATTTTTTCTAAGCTCAACCTTCCCTGCTTGTGATAATGCAACATTAATAACAAAGGATGCTGTACTAATGGCAAACCTGCATGGGCATGTTCATAGCTTCCCTCTTTTTCGGTTAGCAGGTGTGGTGCATGGTCGGTTGCTATAACATCTAACCGGTCATCCAGTAATGCCTTCCACAACGCTTCTTTATTGTGTGATGCTTTTATGGCCGGGTTGCATTTTATTTTATAGCCCAGTTGTTCATAATCATCAGCTGTAAAATGCAGGTGATGCACACAAACTTCGGCAGTAATTCTTTTTTCCTTTAATGGCATCATGTTACCAAACAATTGGAGTTCTTTTTCGGTGCTGATATGAAGGATGTGCAGCCGGCTGTTATATTTCTGCGCAAATTTTATGGCTATTAAAGAAGATTCAAAACAGGCTTCTTCATTTCTTATCAATGGGTGATCCGAAGGAGACAGTTCACCCTTTTCCTTCTTCATTCTTTCATAATTGGCTTTTATGATCCTTTCGTCTTCACAATGAGTGGCAATAAGCATTTCACTTTCCCTGAAAACCTTATCGAGTGCACTATGGCTGTCCACCAGCATATTACCTGTGCTGGCACCCATAAATATTTTTACACCACAAATAGTTGTTTTATGGGCATTCATTTTCAATACTTCCTCTGCATTGGTATTACTGGTACCCATAAAAAAGGAATAATTGCCTAAAGATGTTTGTGAAGCAATATTGTATTTATCTTCCAGCAGTTGTTGTGTTAAAGCATTGGGTATGGTGTTCGGCATTTCCATAAAACTGGTAACACCGCCTGCCACAGCAGCTTTGCTCTCTGAGTAAATATTCGCTTTATGAGTAAGCCCCGGTTCCCTGAAATGCACCTGGTCATCAATTACTCCCGGAAAAAGATGTTTTCCTTCACCATTTATTTCAACAACCTTATATTTTGTCTCAATTGATGGTGCAATTTTTTCTATCCGTTCTCCGTTAGTCAAAACATCTAATGACCGGATTTTTGCTTCATTAACCACCAGTATGTTCTTAAAAAGGTATTTTTGCATATCTTGAATTTAGATACCTGTCAAAA
>JBDTUK010000067.1:0-8315 GCA_040007795.1 Ferruginibacter sp. | reverse complement strand
ACGCCTCCCTTTCACGGAGGAATCACGGGTTCGAATCCCGTACGTGGTACAAAAACAGCTGTTAGCAAAAAAGCCTTTCATTTTTGAGAGGCTTTTTTATTGGGGGCTGTCAGCAGTTATAATTCTATCATCTTTTGCTCCGGCTATCCGTTTCAAGCTTAACTGCGTTACGCTTTCCACTTCTATCCGGCAGCCATTGGGCGATATAATCTTTTTCAACGGTTTATATGGAATTGTTTGAAACAATTGACCAAAGCATTCTTGATTAGAGACGAGGTTGAGCAAAGGGGGGAATTAAAAATTCAATCCGGGTTTGTAAATATTTTTTTTTGATCATAAAACATTTAATAATGTCAATTAAAACATCAATAATATTATAAACATACAAGGCAACAATAATAACAACTACAGTTTTTTGATTTTGGGGTACCAGCAGACTTAAATGAAAGAATTTAAGACAGAAAACATACAGATAAACTATAAATAGTATACCACACCAATAAACCTGGGATTTAAATATTTTTCTCCCGGTTTCATATACACCCCGGAATTTATCTTTGAATAAGTACCATAAAATCATAGGAAAAACAATCCCCAGTAAAGGAAATATCAAGAAGCCGAATACAGAAATATTCAATAGCAGCAATATTCCTTTATCTTCCTTCAGTGCATATCCCTGGAATTCTCTTTTAATTGAATCTACCAATTCTTCTACCGGAACATGTAAGGCTTTTGATATTCTTTTCAAAGAATCACCACGTGGTTCAGTCTCCCCATTTTCTATTCGCTGGATAGTTCTCAGGCTTAGTTGGGAAATTTCTGCGAGTACATCCTGCGACATACCAGATCGCAATCTTAATTCTTTAATTTTCTTTCCTACGCTAAGATCTTTCATCTATTTAAAATTTGTTGTGAACTTTATTAAAGGTACGCTTTGTAGATCTGAGTATATAAGGCATGTTTACGACATGTTAACGACATACTCCTGTATCAAAGCCAGCATTTTTGCCATGCGCATGTATTTGTTGCTGATTAATTCTGAATACCTGCTCCTTTCAGATTAAACACAAAAAACCTTCCACTACTGAAAGGTTTTTTATTCCAACATTAATACTCTTATACCAATACCTATTTTCCTGCATCAAATTTTCTAAAGATCGTTTTCACACTCTGGTCAATTTCCTTACCGGTAATTTTGCTGCTCATCAGTTCACTGGTTGTCCAGCCCTGCCAAACTGTTTTATCGGTTCTGTTATCTATCATGGTAATAGTAACGGTTCCTTCTTTAACCGTGGTTGAATAACTGTCGTATCCAACAAACTGCCCGGGATAATAAAAAGTATTTACTTTGCCGGTGTAGCGGTTATAATAACTGCGGGTGTAAGATTGAGAATATACCGGGTCTTTTTGTTCCTTCTGGTTTCTCTCTACCAGCAACTCATAGTTTATCATGATGTCCGGGTTTTCGCCTGCTTCTTTCCATCCGATCTTTTGCAACTGTTCGTTTACCGAATTACGCATATTTGCTTCGGTAAGTTCATTTCTCCGGTTTTTTTTGGTTGCCTTTTCTTCTGGTTTTTCTACCCATGCATAAGTATGATACTTGCTAAAGTCGGCTGATTTGTCTTTTTCGATATGGGCATTACCGGCACAACCGGTAAATAATATTACCAAGGTAACGGCAGTCGCAGCAACCCACTTAATTGATCTATGTTTCATAATTACTCCTTTTATTTTTTTTATAGAATACCTATATAACTATAGACGCAAAAACTATGCTTAAGGTTGAGCTATAAAGTGAAAGTTTAGTGAAAGGGTCATTGGGATAAAAATGAGAATTAAATTGTTCAAAAACTGATGTTAAAATTCTATGAATTATCTTTAGCAAAAACTTACTTTTTATGAGTATCAACTGGACCGGTGTTTTTCCTGCCCTCACCACAAAATTTACGGCGGATGATCAATTAGACTTCCCCCTTTTTGAGAAAAATTTAAATGCACAATTGGACGCAGGTGTAAATGGAATTGTTTTAGGCGGCACTTTAGGTGAAGCCAGTGTTTTAACAACGGCTGAAAAAGAACAACTGATAAAATTTGCTGTTGAAAAATGTGCAGGCAAAGTTCCGGTTGTATTAAATATTGCAGAAGGAAGTACCAAAGAAGCCTTACAACAAGCCGAATATGCAAAAGCATGGGGTGCCAAAGGAATTATGATACTACCACCTATGCGTTATAAAAGTGATCATAGAGAAACAGTTACTTATTTTAAAACCGTTGCAGATTCAACAGATCTCCCGATAATGATCTATAATAATCCAGTTGATTATAAAATTGAAGTAACACTGGATATGTTTGCTGAATTAATAGTCTGCAAAAATATTCAGGCAGTAAAAGAATCTACCAGGGATGTAACCAATGTTACCAGAATGAAAAATCGTTTTGGCGACAGGATAAATATTTTATGTGGTGTAGATACGCTGGCCATGGAAGAATTGTGTTTGGGTGCCGATGGCTGGGTGGCCGGATTGGTTTGTGCTTTCCCTGAAGAAACAGTCACTATTTATAATCTGGTAAAAGCCGGGAAGATAGCAGAAGCAACAAAAATTTACCGCTGGTTCATGCCTTTACTGGAACTGGATATTCATCCCAAATTAGTACAATACATTAAGCTGGCAGAAAAGCAGGCTGGTATAGGTTCTGAATATGTAAGAGCCCCGAGGTTAACATTGGTTGGAAAAGAAAGAGAGGAAGTTTTAAAGGTCATTGATGATGGGATTGCGACAAGACCTGTTTTGAATTTTGAATTTTAAATTATGAATTATGAATTTCAAAGATTTTAGTGTTGAAGAAATTGATGTGGTGATGCAGCAGGCATGGAATGCATTTCATGTGTATAGAAAATTTTCTTTAAAGCAACGGGCTGCATTTATGAAAGCCATTGCTGTTGAATTGGAAAATTGTGGCGATGCATTAATTCATACAGCCATGAGTGAAACCAATTTGCCCGAAGTAAGATTGCGTGGCGAAAGGGCTAGAACTATTTTCCAACTAAACAGTTATGCCGAAGCCTGTGAAAAAGCAAATTGGTTAGAGGCAAGAATTGATACCGCTATTCCCGATAAAACTCCACCGAAACCGGATATCAGAAAAATGCTGGTGCCGCTTGGGCCAGTGGTTGTATTTGGTGCAAGTAATTTTCCTTTTGCTTATTCAACTGCCGGTGGAGATACGGCCTGTGCTTTTGCTGCCGGTTGCCCGGTCATTATAAAAGCACATCCTGCTCATGCAGAAACTTCAGAAATAGTAGCGAACGCAATTTTAAAAGCTGCTTCAACATGCCATATGCCCAAAGGGATTTTTGCTCATGTGCATGGAGCCAGTTTTGAAGTGGGTAAAGCATTGGTAACTCATCCGCATACAAAAGCAGTTGGCTTTACCGGTTCTTATATTGGCGGCAAACAATTATTTGATTGGGGTAACCAACGCAAAGAACCCATTCCTGTTTTTGCCGAAATGGGGAGCATTAATCCTGTTTTTTTATTGCCTGAAAAAATGAAAACCTCTGCAAGTGAAATTGCAACGATGTATGCAGGCTCTATAACCTTAGGCGTTGGACAATTTTGTACCAACCCCGGATTGATCATCGGCATTGAAAGCGATGCATTGAAAACATTTGTACATGACCTGGGAAAAGCCATTCAGCAAATTGTGCCTGCACCCATGTTACATACAGGCATTGTAACTGCCTACAAAAAAAATAAGGGCAATGCTTTGTTGCAGGAAGATGTGCATTTGGTTGCAGAATCTGAAACCCCGTCAGCGGTTACAGACCCTGACGGCGGTTTGACAGGATTGCCAACCATTGCAACAGCAAGCGGCCAGGCATTTTTAAACAACCCTGTTTTGCACCAGGAAGTGTTTGGCCCCTATTCTATTGTTATCCGTTGCAGGGACATGAATGAGATGATTGAAGTGGCAAAACACCTGGAAGGGCAATTGACTTCTACCTTAATGGCTTCAGAAAATGATATAAAAGAAAACGAAGAACTTGTTGAAGCAGTAAAAAATATCTGCGGACGTTTTATTTTAAATAGTGTACCAACCGGTGTTGAAGTTTGTTTGAGCATGCAGCATGGCGGGCCATTTCCTGCCAGTTCTGATTCAAGATTCACTTCTGTTGGTGCAGATGGTATCAAACGTTTTGCCAGGCCCATCGCTTTTCAAAACTGGAGCAATGATCTGTTACCTGATGAATTGAAGAATGAGAACCCTTTAGGCATCTGGCGCACAGTGAATGGAGAACTACAGAAGTGAGAAATATATAATACCCAACCCTGCACAATTTAATTACCTTCGCCGCCACTATTAAAATATAAAAATGAAGCAGGATGAATTACTGGCAAAGCGAAGTGGTAACAAATGCGAATTGTGTGAAGCAACAGAGAATTTAAAAGTTTATGAAGTGCCGCCGCTAACCGGCAATATGGATGATGCCATCTGGGTATGTAACAAATGCCTTTTACAAATAGAAAAGAAAGAAGAACTGGACAGCAGCCACTGGCAATGCTTAACCACCAGTATGTGGAGTGAGGTACCTGCTGTGCAGGTAATGGCCTGGCGCATGTTGAACCGGTTACGAAATGAAAGCTGGGCTGCTGAAAATCTGGATATGATGTACCTGGACGATGAAAAACTTGCCTGGGCCAAAGCCAGCGGTGATCATGAAAATGATGCAGCAGTTGAATTGCACAGGGATGCCAACGGTCATGTGTTGCAAAATGGTGATTCAGTAGTGTTGGCAAAATCACTGGATGTAAAAGGCTCTACGCTAAATGCGAAAATGGGAACAGTGGTACGGAATATTCACCTGGTATCAGATAATACCGAACAGATTGAAGGAAAAGTAGAAGGCCAGTTAATTGTGATACTGACAAAATATGTGAGAAAACAGAATGGCTGATGATCAAAAATTTTACATTTCAAATTAAACAGCCGATGATAACTCCTGTACATCTTCTCTTTTATGCTTCATCACAAACCATCCTGTTACAAAAACAGAGATGACAAAATAAGCTCCAAGAATAATCTTAATACCTGGTAAATAAGTAGCTGCTCCAAACCAGTCTCCTTGCTGAAAAAGAAATGCAAGCCCAATGCCGCTACGAATAAATTCCCAAACAATGGCAGTAGCGTTCCTGTCCATCAGATCGGTAACTGCATACACACTTAAAAAAATAAAGCCTCCATACCAGATGATATATGTCTTGTCAAGACTGTTGATGAGTGCAATATTGCCAAACATATAGCTGATGAATAATAAAATAATCAGCATCTGTACCCAGCTCCAAACATTCAGTGCAGGCGATGTTTGTGTATTGTATTTTTCAAACTGGTAAACATCTTCAATTTTATAAACAGGATATTTATCAACAACATCAGCGGGCCTATAACCCGTATGCCTGAACCATAGCGTAAATTTGTCTTTCCAGTTATTCGTTCGCCATGCATCTTTTATCAGTAACCACACATGCTGAAAATTTATTTTGATAGGATTCCATGTTCTTACCGGCCTTGTAATACCATAAACGGGTGGAACAGTTGGTAACTCTTCCTGGAAAGTACCAAACCATTTGTCCCAGAAAATAAATATCTGTCCATAATTTTTGTCCATGTATATGGGGTTGATGGCATGATGTACCCGGTGATGTGAAGGTGTGACAATGATCTTCTCGAAAAATCCCATCCTATTAATATGCTGCGTATGATACCAGAACTGTGCAAACAAATGAAGCGGCGCCACAGTGGCAATAACTATATAAGGCACGCCAAACAATGCAGCCGGTAACAGGAATATGGCAAATATCTTTACTATGGCCGAAATACTTTGCCGCAATGCACAGGCCAGGTTAAATTCTTCGCTGCTGTGATGAACAATATGTCCGTTCCAGAAAAAATTTGTCACATGCTGCAGGCGATGTACCCAATATCCGGCAAAATCAAGTGCAAAAAAAGCTATGACATAAACAAGGATGCTGTTGCTGACATGAATCACTGCAAGGTTTCTCAGTAAAAAAGGATAAGAAATGATAACCAGGTACAGGCCTATTACATCTTTGGTAACATTGGTAACGCCGCTGCCCAGGCTGCTGATCATATCCATGTTACGCACCGTGTCTTTCCCTTTGCGCCAGCCATACCATTTTTCAAACAGTACCAGCAGTAAAAAAGCCGGCATGGCGATCAGTAAAATTTTTCCGTATGCTTCCATGCCATAAATTTACAAAATAAAATGAAGTATACATTCAACTGCATAGATGCCCACACCTGCGGTAACCCGGTCCGACTGGTAAAAGAAGGCGGCCCCGAACTTATTGGCAATACCATGAGTGAAAAGCGTCAGCATTTTTTAAAAGAATATGACTGGATAAGAAAAGGGCTGATGTTTGAACCCCGTGGCCATGATATGATGAGCGGAAGTATCTTATATCCGCCGCATGATCCTCAAAATGATGTGGCTGTTCTATTTATTGAAACCAGTGGCTGCCTGCCCATGTGCGGCCATGGAACCATTGGCACCATTACTATTGCTATTGAAGAAGGATTAATTAAACCAAAAACACCCGGGCACGTGCGGATGGAAGCACCTGCAGGATTGGTGATGATTGAATACTACCTCACCCCCGCCCCCTCTCCTTCAGAGAGGGGTGTTTCGAAGATTGAAGCGGAAAAAGTAAAAGCAGTTAAACTTACAAATGTTCCATCCTATTTAGCAGCTACAGAATTAACAGTTGATTGCCCGGATTTGGGAGAACTGGTGATCGATGTTTCTTACGGTGGAAATTTTTATGCCATTGTTGATGTGCAGAAAAATTTTAAAGGATTGGAAAATTATCCTGCCGATAAATTAATTGCATGGGCAAGAGAATTGCGAAAAAATATAAATGCCAAATACGAATTTGTTCATCCCGAAAATGAAACGATAAAAGGATGCAGCCATATTTTATGGACGGGTGCGGTATTAGATAAAACCTCTACTGCAAGAAACGCTGTGTTTTATGGAGATAAAGCTATTGACCGCAGCCCCTGCGGTACAGGTACTTCGGCACGGATGGCCCAATGGTATGCCAAAGGCAAATTAAAAAAGGGAGATGAGTTTATTCACGAAAGTATTATCGGAAGTAAGTTCATCGGCAGGATTGAAGAAGAACTAACCGTTGATGGAAAACCGGCAATAAGGCCGAGTATAGAAGGTTGGGCAAGAATTTACGGGCATAATATTATTACTATTGATGCCGAGGATGATCCGTATGCTTATGGGTTCCAGGTTATTTAATTGGAAAAATGATGAAACCATTTTTAACATGTATTGCTGCCGGCTTAATACTTACACATATAAGTTGTCATTTAAAAGAATCATTACCTGCTAAAGTAAATGAACAAAACTTACCTGACAGGTTTTTGGTAGTGCTGGGTATTGCGCAGGATGCAGGTTATCCTCAAATTGGTTGCGAAAAAGAATGTTGCAAGGCATTTTGGAATGGCGAAGAAGACAAGAAGTTTGTTACTTGTCTTGCCATGGTTGACAGAAAAGCAAACCAATACTGGTTGTTTGAAGCAACGCCAGATATAGCGCAGCAATTACATACACTTCAACCTTATCTAAGTACTAAACCAGATTATTCACCACAAGGAATTTTCATTACCCATGCACATATTGGCCATTACAGCGGATTGATGCAGTTTGGCCGTGAGGCAATGGGTGCCAAGGCTGTATCTGTGTGGGCTATGCCCCGGCTGGATTCATTTTTACGAAACAACGGGCCCTGGAACCAATTGATTTCACTGAATAATATTCAATTACAAAATTTACATGCTGATAGTACGATAAATCTCAATAGCGCTTTAAAAGTAACTCCCTTTAAAGTTCCTCACCGGGATGAATTCTCCGAAACAGTTGGATTTATTATTGAAAGCGGTAAAAAGAAAATTTTATTCATTCCCGACATTGATAAATGGGAAAAATGGGACCGAAATATTGAAGCCGAAATAAAAAAAGTAGATATGGCCCTGCTTGATGGAACATTTTATGAAAGTGGAGAACTCCCCGGCAGAAATATGAATGAAGTACCTCATCCTTTTGTAGAAGAAAGCATGCAAAGGTTTTCTGCATTACCTTCAACTGAAAGATCAAAGATCAGGTTCATTCATTTTAATCATACCAATCCATTACTAAAAAAACAATCGGCAGCAAAAGATAAAGTGACCGCAAAAGGATTTGCCGTGACAGAAGAAGGAATGATCATTGAATTATAAAA
>JBDTUK010000066.1:0-23329 GCA_040007795.1 Ferruginibacter sp. | reverse complement strand
AATACCGGTATTAACTTTGTTCCAACCATGAACTATGCTACCGGTTTAAGCAAGGTCACTTATACTGTAACAGACTTGTCAGGCAATGTTACCATATGCTCATTCAATGTGGTGGTAACAGATCACACCCCACCAACACTTGTTTGTCCTGGTGATCAAACATTATGTAAGGTGGTTAACAACACCTACACGATTCCGCAATTAGTTCAAAGCGATAATTGTGTTATTGTAAGTACCACTTATAAAATAACAGGCGTAACAAGCAGGACCGGATCTGGTACCAATGCAAGCGGTACTTTTAACCAGGGTGTATCAACGATCACGTGGACGGTTAAAGATGTAAATAATAATACAGCAACCTGTACTACAAAAGTGACTGTGTTACCTGCCAGTAATTCTTATTGTGCCCCTGCTCCATTAGTAGATCCAGGTCCGGGTGTAGTTAATCCTAAATTCACTGAAGTTGAAGTTCCGGGTCTTGCAATAACTGCATGGCCAAATCCTTCGGAGAGTTACTTTAACCTGAGGGTACAAAGTCCGTTGAAAGAAACAGTAGAGATAAGGATGTTTGATATGGCGGGTAAACTTGTACAGACTAACAGGGGTGCACCGGGTGATACCTATACTTTGGGCAGCACTTTAGTATCGGGTATGTATATCATTGAGGTAAGACAGGCTGGTAAAACAGCAAGGACCAAAGTGATCAAGAATTAAGTTTAATAAAACCAAATACTATAAGACCATCTGCGTAAGCAGGTGGTCTTTTTTATTTACCGAAATAAATGGTGCTTTATGATTTAACTTACTGCCCGGTTATTTTTTTAGTATTCATAAATTTCTCTTTATGCCAGATGATAAAACCCCGGGTGTTTATATTGTTGAAAAAAATGCCTTTCCTTCTTCAGCTATAGCAGTACCAACTGCAATACCTGTTTTTATTGGTTATACAGAAAAAGCGGAAAGAAATGGAAAGGGGTTAAAATATTTTCCAACAAAAATATCTTCGATGACGGAATATGCTGAGCTGTTTGGCGCAGCGTTTCATCCAAAGTTTGTAATAAAGAGGGCAGCTGTTTCAAATGCACAAATGTTCAAATTGAATGGAGAAGATATTTATATTAAGCATGCTGAAAATAATGAACTTTATTTCTATAATGCTATCCGTTTTTTTTATTTGAACGGGGGAAGAGATTGTTACATTTTATCGGTAGGTAGTTACGATGATGTGAGGAGCAGGGGCATTTCGCCGGATGATTATTCAGGGGATACCGAAAAAAATATACCCAATGTTTTTAGTATCCTGGAAAAAGAATGGGAACCTACATTGGTGCTGTTGCCTGATGTAGTTGCTTTAAAGGACGACAAAGGTGTGCCTGCTTATTATCATCTATATGTACATGTTTTAGATCATTGCAATAAAACACAAAGCCGGTTTGCAATTTTTGATGTGGCAAGATCGGCTGATACTGCTAAACATGATGCTATTGATCTTTTCAGGAACAGTATTGGTTCGAATGCTTTAAAATACGGAGCTGCTTATTATCCCTGGTTAAAAACATCAGTGATGGATGATACCGAAATTAATTATACAAACCTGGAAGATGAATATACAACACTTGATGGCCTGATCCCGGCAGGTGAAACAGAGGCAAGGGCTATTGTTGAAAGTTTAAAAAATACTTCGGCAACCACGCAAAAAGAAAATCATCAATCATTAATGTCAGTCAGCTCAACATATAAACAAATAATGGCTGCATTAAAAAGCAGTGTAAACCTTTTGCCACCCGGTGCGGCTATGGCTGGCATCTATACACTGGTTGATACTTCAAGAGGAGTATGGAAATCCCCGGCTAATGTATCTGTGTCCAATGTAAATGCCCCGGAGGTCATTATTTCAAATGAAGAACAACAATCAATGAATGTAGATCCGGTTAGTGGAAAATCAATTAATATCATTCGTGCTTTTCCCGGTATTGGTACACTGGTGTGGGGAGGAAGAACATTGGATGGTAATAGCCAGGACTGGCGGTACATTAATGTACGCAGAACACTCATCATGATCGAACAATCTTTGAAACTTGCCACCCGTGCTTATGTATTTGAACCCAACGATTCGGGTACCTGGATAACCTTACAAAGTATGATCAATAATTTCCTCTACAATTTATGGAAACAGGGTGCATTGCCAGGATATACGCCGGAACAGGCTTACAGCGTACAGGTTGGCTTGGGTGTGACAATGACACCTGATGATATACTGGATAATGTATTAAGAATAACCGTGTTGATAGCCATTGTGCGGCCGGCAGAATTCATTGAAATTACTTTTCAGCAGCAACAACAAAGACCTTAATGAATAAATAATAATTGCCTGTCTTTAATAGTAAAAGTAAATTCATGAATCAAACACTGCCGATCATTAATGCATGTGCATCATGCCAGGCATGTTCTGTTGCATGGGTTTAAATTTGATTGGCTTAACAGGAAATAGTTCTGCTTCCTGTTTTCCTTCCGTAATTTTTAAGATCTGGTTGGGCGTAATGTTTTTATAAACCTGTGTAATGCCGGAGGCAGGCCAGGTTATTTTTATTTCATCAATAATTTTAGCTGTACCAACGCCAATGCTTTGGCGCAGGGGAGAGCAACCAAAACTCCCACCTGAATTTAATTCCCTGTACACTATTCTTTGTTTTCCTTTTTCGGTGATGGTCACTGTAATTTTTGCACCAATACTTTGTTTGTTGGATTTAGTGCCTTCTACCTTTAAACCGATCCAGTTATTATTGCCCTGGCCCGGATTAAAAAACAGTGCAGTCTGGTAAGCATCGCCAATAAAAGCGCCACCCATATCTATGGCAATATCCTGTGTACCGTTATTATCAATATCAGCAAATGAAACACCATGCCCCTTTTGCAAATGGCCAACCCTTGCGGCATTGGTAACATCTACAAAATTTTTTCCATCTACATTTTTATATAAACGGTTGGGTACAATAGACTGGTAGCTGGGATTACCCGTACCCAAATAAAAATCAAGGAAACCATCATTATCTATGTCGCCAAAATTTGCGCCCATAGCAAATGAAGTTTGATTTACATCCATGGTAGATGTAACATTAGTAAATGTGCCGTTTTTATTGTTGTGAAAAAGCATGACTTTTCCTGCCGGATCAGCAGAAGGGTTGAGTGCTTCTTTAGCTGCATAATAAGAAAGCGCCCTGTCAAATTCGTAGTTGCACATAAAAATATCCAGCCAGCCATCATTGTCATAATCAAAAAACCAGGTAGGAAAAGTACGGTATTCAGAATTGGCAAATCCGGCTTCATTAGAAACAAGTTTAAATGAAAGGCCTTGCCCTTTTGCACTTTCGTTATGTAATAATATTTTTTGTCCGCCCAAGGTAGAAATAAAAATATCTGCCCAGCCATCATTATCATAGTCACCCGAAGTAACACCTTTTGCATAAACGGCAATTTTCAATCCCATCGCAGGAGCTACGTCAGTAAACGTACCATTCCTGTTATTAATAAATAATTCGCAGGGGTGCAAATGATCGGGCGTCATGGTTTCATTTCCTATAAACAGGTCGAGCCATCCATCATTATTAAAATCATTCCATGTGCCTGTTTGTGTTGGATGTGTAGAAAAAATACCTGCTTCGTAAGTAACATCAGTAAAAGTTCCGTCACCATTATTGCGGATAAGGGAGTTAGGTTGTTCAAGTCCTACCAGTTGCCCCTGCCATGCTCCACGAAAAATAAAAATATCAAGCCATCCATCATTGTTGTAATCGGTCTGGCAAATATTTAATCCACCCTTAAATTTATTGATACGTGATATTTCTGAAACATCAGTAAAAGTTCCGTCACCATTATTCTTATAATAATGCAACGGGTCATCCAGGCCCCATGCAGAAGATATCATATCTAAATTGCCATCGTTATTAAAATCATCAATGATCATTCCGCCCGAGCGGTTTTTAAGATCAAGGCCCAGATCGGCAGCAATGTCTTTAAAAGGAGCAACATTTACTTTTGATTTTGCATCAAGCCCCGGAATAAGATAAGCTTTGGGAACTTTAGCCGGATAACCACCCGTAACCATGTAGGCAATATTTAATAACCAACGGCTATCAAGGTTAGAAGAATCTTCTTTCAATGCCATTTCAAAAAGTTGGATTGCTTTTTCTGCCGGTGCTTTATCTTTTTGAATGCCGCTACCCTGTACCGGCATGATACATGTTTCCGGAGAATGATTATTAATGCAATTGTTTCTTTCAGCCAAACGTATACATGCAAGCCCCAGCGCCGGAATAGTAAACTTGCGTGACTGTGGTACATCCTTTACAAATGTTGCAATACGATCGAACAGGATAACAGCATCCTGTTCCCTGCCGGCTTCCAGTAAGGCATTTGCTTTACGGAATACCAGGTTTAAATTTGCTGTCGGGTCTTTGGTAAGGGGCAGCATAGAATCAATGTAGATGATCTTTGCTTCTGAGGCATATGCGTTAGTTTGATTATTTGCATCCAACCTCATTTTTTCAAGGTAGTCAAACATTCTTTTTTCCTGTAGAGCTTCTTGAGCTTTGTTTACTTGCTGAGCATAACTATTGTGGCTACATAAATGTAAAAGCAGGAAAGTTAAGAAGGAGATTGTTAAAACAAATCTGTTCTGTTTTATTGCGTTCATAAAAATAGGAATCGTTAATTACGTAAAGAACAAAAATACCATTTTGTTTTCATTTCGTATTTCCTGCCACCGCTTTTTATGACAAACTCATAGCTGTTTTAAACTTATCTTCTAAATCTTATTAAGGAGTTGTAAATTACGGATATGAAGCATAAAATTTATTTGTCAATTATTTTTTCCTTTCTTGTTTTTATTACAACAGCGCAACAACATTATCTTATCACAGGCACGTACACATCTGGTAAGAGTGAAGGGATTTATGTATATAAGTTCAATAGTATTGAGGGGTCGGCGAATGAAATAAGCCATGTAAAAGTTTCCAATCCTTCTTTTGTAGCAGTTTCGCCCGATGAAAAATTTGTATATGCTGTGGAGGAAGATGCTGCCAGCAATGGTAAGGGTGGAGAAATTGCCGCATTCTCTTTTAATAAGCAAACCGGCATACTCACCTATATAAATGAGCAATCATCAGGTGGCGACCATCCCTGTTATGTAGCCGTTGATAAAACCGGCAGGTGGGTAGTAACCGGAAATTACAGCAGCGGAAGTTTATCTGTGCTTCCGGTACAGGCCGATGGAAGCCTGGGTGCTGCCATTATCACAATCCGGCATGAAGGGTCGGGGCCGAATATACAAAGACAGGCTAAGCCACACGTTCATTGTACTTTATTTTCGGCAGATAACCATTTCCTGTTTGTGCCCGACCTGGGCATTGATAAAGTAATGATCTATGCTTTTGATGAAACGACCGGAAAACTTAGCCTGGCCAAACAAGCTTTTGCAAGATCAACTCCCGGTGCAGGGCCAAGACATATTTGCTTTCATCCGTCAAATAAATATGCTTACCTGGTAGAAGAGCTGAGCGGAACAGTTGTAGTTTTTAAATATAAGAATGGTAAGCTTAAAAACAAACAACGCATAAGCAACATGCCGGTAGCTGATACCAGCGATGCAGGCAGTGCCGACATACATGTTTCACCGGACGGGAAATTTCTATATGCCTCTAACCGGTCAAATGCCAATACCATTGCGATATTTAAGATCAATCCAAAGAATGGGAAACTGGCGCTTATTGGCCATCAATCGACACTTGGAAGAACGCCACGTAATTTTAACTTTGATCCTTCAGGGAATTTTTTATTAGTGGGCAATCAAAATAGTGATGAGATTGTGATATTTAAAATTGACAAAGAAACCGGGTTACTCACCGATACGCAAAAAAGAATAGAAGTTGGGAAACCGGTCTGTTTAAGATGGATCAGTGAAAATTAAATAGGTTTGGCTATCATCTTCGTTACTTATTTATTTCAAACGGCAGCAAAAAATGGAACAGCTTTTTAATCATATAACAGGTTATCACCCGCTAACTACAGATGCCCGGAATGCATTGTATGATTGTTTTGAAAAGATCACCATTCCTAAAAATGAATACTTACTTAGTGAGGGGCAGGTTTGCAGGCATTTATATTTTTTAGAAAAAGGAGCACTAAGGGGTTTTTACAACCTGGATGGAAAAGAAATAACGCACTGGTTTGGTTTTGAAAATGATTTTGTAACCTCGTTTCACAGTTTTACAACCCTGGAGCCTGCATTGGAAAATATTCAGTTGCTGGAAGGCAGCATCTTATGGTCTATTTCAAAAGAGAAATTAACAGACCTCTTTAATCGTTTTCATGAAATTGAAAGGTTGATGAGGATCGCTTATGAAAAATATTATATCAGGCTGGAAGAAAGATATGTGAATGCCCAGTTTAAAACGGCCAGCGAACGCTACGAAAATTTATTACAACAAACACCATATATACTGGAAAGGGTGCCACTGGGCCATATTGCTTCCTACCTGGGTGTAAGCCAGGAAACACTAAGCAGGATACGCAGTAAGTTTTAACATTTACATTTTTATTTTTTGACAAATGTCAAAAGCCGTGTAAAGAGTTGCTGATACATTTGTTTCATAAAAAAAACTTTTATGCAACAAAAACAAATTCAACAACCGTCTGCTGCTTTTATTGCAGCATCCTGGTTTGCTTTCTTCGTTGGCAGCATTGCCTTTATCATCGGGTTATGGAATGCCGAAATGCAACTGAATGAAAAGGGTTATTATTTTACAGTGCTGATGTTCGGCCTTTTCTCTGCGGTGTCTGTTCAAAAAGCAGTGCGTGACCAGTTGGAAGGTATACCGGTAACAAACATGTATTATGGTATTGCCTGGTTCACCACACTTTTATCAATCGTATTGCTTACCGTTGGTTTATGGAATGCTGAACTGGAAAAAAGTGAAAAAGGCTTTTATGCCATGTCTTTTGTACTCAGTTTATTTGCTGCCATTGCCGTACAAAAAAATACAAGAGACATAAAGTCTGCAAAAGAAGGAGCGCCGGTTCAACAATAAACGGAGTTCTTATTAAGAAAATAAAAACCCCGGTATTTTACCGGGGTTTCCAATCTATAAAAAAGCATGAATTTATGCCTTCACGCAATTTGATACTGTGCAGCAACCGGTTGGCTTGCAATCGGAAGGTTTACAGTTCTGCTGTGTACATTGTTTGCTTTTCTTTAGCTTTTTAGACTTATGATTATTGGCAAATGCGCCTGTTGCTAATGAACATACCATTGCCAGCATTAGTATTTTTTTCATACTGTTGTTTTTGAAATTAATTGAATGTTTTTTCTATAAAATATAAAGTTGATTAGGGGGCTTCCACACATTGGAGGTATAAGAAGAGATATTACCTGTATTCAATAATGAATAATTTTTTGTAAAAAGAGATTGTTGCACAGGCCACTCATATTGCGGCTGAAAAATGAAGGTATAGCAAACCGGGCAGGTTGTGCAATCGGGATTATTGGTACACTTATTATCTGATTTTTTTTTGTCAGTAGCTTTTTTGTTATGGCATTTATCGGGTGCCTTAGGCTTCATGCAGCAACTGCTTTTCTTTGGGGTCATTATGGCACAGGCGTCTTTCATTACAGGTATAAAACTGGCCGTTTCAATTAAGAAAACTGCAAAAGGAAAAATTAATATCAAGGCCTGTGTTCTCATTTCTATATAGCTTAAAGATAGAAAACAAATGCTAAACTTTGTATGGATTCCGGGGATTTATGATAAACGGTGCATAAAACAACTGTAATGCCCCGCTCATCTTTTCAGTAACTCCAGGGTAAATCCAAAAAAGTAATAAACGGAAACCGTATATTTATATTAATCATCATTATGAAAAAGATAATTTTAATTATTTACCTGTCGGGTTTATGTATCCATACTGTAATTGCCCAGCAAAAACATTTTGTAATACTTAAAGGAATATTGGCCCATTTTACGAATGAGGTAGAAGTGCAGGATATGTCGGAATTTCAATACCTGCTGCCACCAAATGCCGAACGATTGATCATTCCGGAGGATAGCTCAGGAAAATTTCAGATAAGATTTTCCTTAAAAGCTCCCAATTATTTCCGCATTGGCCGTAATATTTTATACCTGTCTCCGGGAGATGACCTTACCGTTTTTATAGATTATAATAACCCGGTGCTTGCAGCTTTTAAAGGACGTGGAAGTGAAGCCAACATGTTTCTTCGCCAGACTCCTTTTCCTAAAGGCGGATCATATATTGAAGCCGGCAGTAAAGCACAGGAAACGCCACAACAAACAATAGATTATATTTTACAGGCCGGGGCTAACCGGGCAAAACAATTGGATAGTGTAAAGCAGGCATCTGCAGTTTTTAAACAACTTGAAACAGGAAGAATAAAAGCAGATATCATTAATAGTTTACTGGATGGACAAATTTCTTTTTACCGGCCAAGGTCAATCCGTAAGGATTCGGTAAAGATGAAAATCTATGGCGATGAATATGCGGCATTGATACAACCGTTGGTTGCGGCACATTCTAAAAATTTTGTTGATGCATCTTTGTTAAAGATCGTAGTATACAGGGACCTTGCAGATAGCCTGGTTAATCAGCCCGGAAATGCAACTGACCTGCAACAGATGAGGGACTGGATAAAGGCCACCGCTATAATTGATGAAATGAAGAAAGTAAGCGATAAACAATTGCTTACAAATTTTAAGACAGAGATTGAATTGGTAAAAACACCGGGATATAACAATGCGTTGAATAAAACGCTGGCCACTTTATTAAAATTTGGCAAGGGCGATGTAGCAGTTGATTTTACAGCAAAAGATATAAATGGAAATGCCGTAGCACTCAGCAGTCTGAAGGGTAAAGTAATTTATGTTGACCTATGGGCTACCTGGTGTGGCCCCTGTATGGAAGAGATGCCTCACTATGAAGTAATGAAAGAAAAATATAAGGATAATACAGGTATTGCATTTGTTTCTCTGTCCATTGATGATAATATTGGTTTGTGGAAGGGTAGTGTAATGAATAGGAAAGCAGATGGGTATCAATGGATGATCAATAGAAATAAATTAGATGCTTATAATATTGTAGGCATTCCCCGGATATTGCTGATAGACAGGGATTTTAAAATAGTTGATATGAATGCACCTGCTCCTTCATCAAAAAAGCTACCGGTTATCATTGAGGAATTACTGAAATAAGTTTCCTTCTCTCCACCACAGAGGTTTAGAAATATGCACAAATAAAATACTGTTAAAAGAGACTTTCTACTTTGATAAGCCTGGTTTTCTTTATAGATTTAGGATGTAAATATTTTTTATGAAAAAAAATATACTACTCATAACTGCAGTTCTCATAACATCAATTTCATTTGCACAGGAAATATTCATAAGTGATTCGGTTATATATTTTGACAAAAAACCGGTTGCCTTATATGCAAAAGAACTTTCAAAAACTCCTCTAAGGTATAATATTGAAATTCTTAATCTGAATTACCAGTCATTGATAAAGGCAGAAGTGATGAAATTTGATGCCCCTGTTGCGGAACTTAAACCTTTCTTTTATTACGAACTTACATTCCCGACAGTAAAAGACACTTTAGCCATTTATCTTGAAGATGAGGCATTCCTTTTGGTGTTAAGTAAAATTATCAGGGATTACAAACTGATCCGGAATAATACAGTCAACGAATTGGCATACCGGAGATTTAAAATGTCTTATCCCGGAGGTCCCGCTTTCATGGCTCAAATAAAATCAGTAGTTGATTATCTTGATGACACCAGGTATTTCAGGCAGCAGACGGTAAGAGACAGGACTAAGCCGGTTAGTATAATTAATGACCGTGTAATAATGCAGGACGGGAAGAAAATTGGAATTATTTTCCCCGGCTCCACAACCGTAGTAGGGCCAAATGTTATAGCCGATTATACAAGCCAGGTACCCGAAGATTACCAGGTTCAATTAGTAAACGGAAGAGTAGTTGATCTGAAAAAATTAATCGGGGGAGCCAGTTATTATTTTTATGATAAAGAAAGCTATGGATCAGGAAATAATCTGTATAACAGATCATTTCCCGTTAATAATATATACGGCCCCAATGGCGAACGCAAGCTGAGAGCCATATGTTATTTGATAGAGAACTATGCCTTATAGATAGTGTATTTGCCTTGATATATCGTTAAATATCTACAGGAATAACACTGCTTCACTTACAAACAGCTCTTTTGGTAATCGCCATCTTCGTACTGTTAAATATCCAAACTTCTGAAACTAATTAACACCTATGAAAAACGGAGCCCTATAAATGAGCCAGCATGGTTAAATGTGCAAGACCCTATGAAAAACCTTCAGTACTGAAGGTTTTTCTTTTTGTATCCATTTTGTTTGTATACTAAGTCATGGGGCAAAAACTGTTATACGGTTTAATGATCAATCCATCTATGCCCCTTTAAAGCTATTTTACACCATTGTTCTTCCTGTTAATTCAAAATACTTTCCCTAAATTTAGATGTACAGAACAGGTTATTAAATCATTTTTTGAAATAGTTTCATTATGAAAAAAAATATCATCTCACTGGCATTGATCGCCATTGCATCTTTTAGCGCAACTGGCCAAGATAAAAAAATCTATACCGCTGCCGATTATGATCAGTCTACAAAAGCTTTAGGCTTTAACACCAGTAAATTAGTGTTCAGGTATAATGTAAACCCAACCTGGCTGCCCGACGGAAAGTTTTGGTACTCGGTAAACATTGATGGTGGTAAAGAATTCGTCTTAATAAATCCCGCCGACGGCAGCCGCAAGACCGGCGCCGATAAAAAATCAATTTTACCCGATGAGCCTGTTGCTACAACAGGTGCTGGTGGAGGACGTCGCAGGGGTGGTGCAAATGAATCTGTTTCTCCCGATGGAAAAAAAGCAGCTTATATTAAAGACTGGAATTTATGGGTGAGGGATATAGAAACAAAAAAAGAAATGCAGCTGACAACGGACGGCGTAAAAGATTTTGGTTATGCAACAGACAATGCCGGCTGGACACATAGCGACAGGCCCATCATGCTATGGAGCCCCGATTCAAAAAAGATAGCAACCTTTCAGCAGGACCAGCGCATGGTTCATGATATGTACCTCGTTAAAACCAAGGTTGGTGCCCCCGAACTTGAAGCCTGGAAATACCCCCTGCCTGAAGATAAAGAGATCGTGCAGATACACCGGGTAATTATAGAAGTAGATGTACCCAAAGTGATTCGTTTAAAAATGCCGCCCGATGCACACAGGGGGACACTCAGCGATGATATCTCATCCGGCGGGCCCTATGATGATAATGAATGGAATGCCGATGCAAGCAAACTGATGTATGTTTCCACCAGCCGTGATCATAAAATTGAAAAAGTACGCATTGCCGATGCAGCAACAGGAGATGTAAAAGAAGTGTTTGAAGAAAAAGTGGCCACGCAATATGAAAGCGGACAGGGAACGATTAACAACCATTTCCTCGATAAGACCAACGAGATCATCTGGTACAGTGAACGTGATGACTGGGGGCATTTGTATTTATATAATGCAGGCACCGGCCAGCTCAAAAATCAGATCACCAAAGGTGCATTTGTAGTAACCCAGCTAATAAAAGTAGATGAAGAAAACCGGGTGCTGTATTTTAATGCCAATGGCCGGGAGCCGGGCCGTGACCCTTACTTCAGCCATTTTTACAGAATTAATTTTGATGGCAGCAACCTTACCCTGCTTACTCCTGAAGATGGCAATCATAATGTTTCACTATCGCCCGACGGAAAATATTTTACCGATAATTATTCAAAACCAAATGTGCCGCCGGTTTCTGTTTTAAGGGATATGCACGGGAAATTAATTAGTACACTGGAAAAAACTGATATCAGCAAATTACTGGCAACTGGCTGGAGGCCGCCTGAACCCATTACCGTAAGGTCAGCTGATAATAAATGGGACCTGTATGGTTTAATGTTCATGCCGGCAAATTTTGATAAAACAAAAAAATATCCCATTGTAAATTATGTTTATCCCGGCCCGCAGGGTGGAGGAGTGGGTACCCGTAATTTCGGGCCTTCCCGAGGAGATCACCAGGCGCTTGCCGATCTTGGTTTCATTGTTGTTATTATTGATGGTTCCTGTAACCCAGACCGGTCAAAATCTTTTCATGACGCATGTTATGGTAATATGGGCGCCAATACACTCGAAGACCAGGTGGCAGGTATAAAACAACTTGCAGCAAAAAGGCCGTATATGGATATTGACAAAGTAGGTATATGGGGCCACTCCGGTGGCGGATTTGCCACTGCCGATGCCATGTTCACTTTTCCTGATTTTTATAAAGTGGGAATTTCGGAATCGGGCAACCAGGATAACAGGAACTATGAAGATGACTGGGGCGAACGATATATCGGCCTCGAGACGAAAGGTCCAAATGGAAAAACCAATTACGAAGAGCAGGCCAATCAAATAAATGCCGGCAACCTAAAAGGAAAACTGTTGCTGGCACATGGTGGCATGGACGATAATGTACCGCCCTACAATACTTACCTGGTGGTTGAGGCATTGCAAAAAGCCAATAAAGATTTCGACCTGGTTGTTTTTCCCAATGCACGTCATGGCTATGGTGCCGAAAGTTATTATATGACGAGACGCCGCTGGGATTATTTTGTTACCAACCTGGCAGGTGCAACGCCTCCAAAGGAATATAAAATAGATCCTAATGCCGCTGTTACTCCGCCGGCAAAACCTATTGATGTTACTGCCAGGAAGAATACGGTAATAAAACGCATACCGGTGTCAGTAAGAAACATCACACTTAATATATTTGATAATGGCACTATTGATGGAGATTCCATCAGTGTTTATTATAACAATAAATTACTCGTTGCCAACCGGGGCCTTACTGATAAAGCCATCACTGTAGACCTGATGCTGGATGAAAAAGCAACCCAGCACGAAATTGTACTCTTTGCACATAACCTTGGCAGCATTGCTCCCAACACTGCACTAATTGTTGTAACAGCAGGCACCCAGCGTTTTGAACTGCACTCCAGTGCCAGCCTTACAGAGAATGCAGTGCTTGTATTTGAGTATAAACCAAAATAGGAATGAATAAATTTTGTAAACTCTTATTGGGCTTTATACAGCTTTGCCTGCAAGATTTTATTGCTGCCGTTTACATCAATAAAATAATTACCGGGCCTTAGCATGCTTAAACCATTAAGGGTAATCACATTTAATCCTTTTGTGGTTTGTTTTGCCCGGGATAAAACCAGTTGCCCACTCATATCATACATCTGTATGCTGATTATGCCTGCCTGGTCTGTAGTGATGGCTAGTTCAAGCTTATCATGGAAGGGATTGGGATAAACTGTTTGTAATGTAACACCTGTGCCATCACCCTTTATAGCAATTACTTTACTGTAAATAGCACTTCCATCTTTATTTACCAGTTTAACCCGGTAATAATTGATTGAAGCAGTCGGGTTATAATGCACAAAGCTATAATTGGCAGTTGTATTACTATAACCCTGTGCTGTTATTGAAGCGATCTTTAAAAAACCGGCATTATCATCACTGTGCTGTATTTCAAAATGGTCGCTGTTATTTTCCTGCGCAGTTGTCCATTGTAATAAAATATCCTTGCCCGCTTTTTTTCCGCTGAATGAAGAAATGTTTAAGGGCAAAATGGTCCCAAGCC
Organism: Ferruginibacter sp.; assembly: GCA_040007795.1. Classification (GTDB taxonomy): domain Bacteria; phylum Bacteroidota; class Bacteroidia; order Chitinophagales; family Chitinophagaceae; genus Ferruginibacter. Next base: position 9,563 of record JBDTUK010000066.1, on the reverse strand, counting down.
GCACTTCGATATAAACCGTAGCTGTTGTACAAAGGGGCCTTGAAGTAACATCACATATCTGGTAAACAACCTGGTCATTTCCTATAAAATTTGTGGAAGGGGTATAGGTATATAAACCATTGCTGAAAAAATCAATTGAGCCGCCCTGTAGGGTGTTGATTGTTGCAATTAAAATACCAGGCATTGCAGTATTAATGGTTATTCCGTTAATGCTAAGTGAATCTCCATCAGGATCAAAATCATTTTGAATATAAGTTCCGGTCACAATACTGTTACTCCGTAAATGAGCATAGTCATCGCCTGCTACCGGTGGTGAATTAAACAGTTTATTTGCAAGAGATAATGAGGGTGTGTTACCGGGTCTTGTAAAACCAAATGTTGCAGAAAGACAGAGTATAACAACAAGTGCTGAATGCTTTATACCTTTTAAAGGTAAAGATGGTTTCATAGTTCAGGGTATTATGGAATACAGGAGAAACGAAGTATCGGGCTTTATGTTCCTTTAGTATCCCGGGTTTTGCTCTATACACCCAAATTTTGCTGGCACAGGCGGAGCATCTTATCTAAAACGGATAAATAACCTGCTTATTGCCTGTTTTTGGGTCATGTGCATAACCTGTTTGTGGAATAGGATAGCAGAATTTTAGTAAATGAATAGTACATTAAAATTATCCGTAGGTTTCAATTAGCTTTTAAATGCTACTTGTTGTAAAATGGGCTATCAAATTGGCTAAAATAAAAGGAGAGAAGGATCTTTTAAATTGCAATTCAGTAACAATAATTTAAAATACTGTTATTAAAAGTTCTTCCATTTGACAAGACTTTTTTTGTACATTTATATTATCCGAATACAATACCCTGCTGAATAGCCCTTATTTTAATAATTTATTATTTATGGAAAGGGTAATATTTTTTCTTCTATTATTATTAGCAGGATCAATAACCTGCATTGGCCAAACACGCTATTGGGTTGGGGGGGCAGGTGGTACCTGGTCAACTGCCGCTAATTGGTCTTTAACCAGTGGCGGCGGGGGAGGTGCTGGTGCACCAACAAGTGTTCAGGATGCTATAATAAATACAAATGCTACTATTAATATTGATGTTGCAGTTGGAGTAAATTCAATAACCATAACCAATAATTCTTCAGTAATTTTTCAAACTGCTGTTACAAGAAACATTGCTCCAACCAGCACATCCTTAGCTAATCCTGCATTCCGGTTAGATGCAGGTTCTACATTAACAATGGATTGCACCAATGCGGCCGGTACTAATAATCTTTTGCTTGATCTTTCCAACGGTATCGGAGTGGTTGGACAAATTAATGGTACATTAATCTTTTCCGGTACCGGGGGTTCTGCTTCGTCAAATGCAAGGTTCAGCACGTTTAGCGGGGCTTTATCATTTGGTAATGTAACTGTGAGCAATACAGGGTATATAAAATTTTTTCCCAATTCAGGTAATGCAACCACAAGCGCTACTTCGTTTACCATGCAAAATGGAGCTACTTATGAAATTTCAAAAGACGGCGGGTCATTTCCTAATGGCGTTTGGCAAACTACTTCTCTTGCACTGGTAACGGGTTCGGGAGCAAATGGGCCATCCTTTTTGGGAACTACATACGGTAATTTTCAGATCAATAAACCTTCATTAACTGTGGCAATGGCAATAAATGTGAATATCAATTTTAATGATGTCAATTTGATCAGCACCGGATCAGATGCGATCAGGGCCAAAGGGGGAACAGGTGCTACTACCTATATTTTAACTATCAATGGCAACCTTAATGTTTCTTCCTCTTCAAAACTTGAAACATCAGGCAATACCACCACCAGTGGCAACCCCGGAATAATAATTGTAAAAGGGAATGTTATCAATGATGGAATCATCAGGGAAAATGGTGCTGCAATTGGTAACCAGTTCATTTTGCAGGGAGCATCCAATCAGGATATTTCAGGCTCAGGCAGCTATACAGGCGATGACCTTAATTTTATTATTAATAATGGTTCAGGTGCAACTTTAACTTCTCCTGTAACAATTTCATGTAAACTCACATTTACCTCAGGTGTGCTTTCAACAACAGCTGCAAAATTATTAACCATGGCAGCAGGTTCTTCGGTTTTCGGTGCATCCAATGCGAGTTTTGTTGATGGGCCGCTGGCTAAAATTGGTAATACTGCATTTACTTTTCCTGTGGGTAAACCTAACTGTGGCCCGTCTGGAACTGTAAAGGGATATGCTGCTTTAGCAATAAGTAATTTTACAGGCGGATTGATAACCGATCAGTTTACTGCTGAATATAAAAGAGGTGATGCATTGGCATTAGGAGCAGGAACGATTTCAAATACATTTATTAAACATGTTAGCAGGTGTGATTACTGGACACTTACCCGGGATGGTGCAACTGCATCTACAGTTGATATTACATTGTCATGGGATGCCCCAATCAATAATTGTGTTACTACTGCCCCTTATGTTGATAATCTTGCTTCATTGACAATTGCACATAATAACAATACAGTTAGTAGTACATGGGATACATACGCTGTAGCTGGTGTAGCATGCTGTAGCAATACTACAGGTAATGTTACCTGGGATATAGGAAGTCCTCAATCAACTACATTTGGAGCTTTTGCTCTTGCGAGCTTAGATATCCGAAACCCATTGCCAATAACCATAAACTATTTAAATGGCACTAAACAAAACAGTAATCATTTATTAAACTGGAAAGTTACCTGCAACAGCACCGCAAGTGCTACTATGAGTTTGGAGCGTAGCAATGATGATAGAAACTACAGCGGCATTTATACCATTACAGCAACAGCATTGCGTTGCCAGCAACCTTTTGATTATGCAGACGATCAACCTTTGGCTGGTGTAAATTATTACCGTCTTAAAATAACAGATGCCAATGGCAAGGTTAGCTATAGTTCTGTAATTAGTTTAATAAATGCCGACAAAGGCTTTGATATAATGAGTATATCGCCAAACCCAATTGTGAACGGCAACTTTAAGCTAAACGTAAGCACTGCACAAAAAATGCAGATGGATATTGTAATAACAGATATCCAGGGCAGATTGATGCAGAGACAAACGGTGAATATGATCGCTGGTTTTAATACAATTCCTATAAATGTAACAAATCTTGCAGCCGGTACTTACCAGGTATATACTAATACTCCTGACGGAAGATCAAGGGTGCTGCGTTTTGTTAAGCAATAAAAGGTTAAATAATGAATTGTTGAAGGACTTCCGAAGTTTTTCAATATTATTAAGTATCCCGGTTTATCGGGGGACTTTGCAATACCTTTGCAGGGAATGGACACAAATGTTTATATAGCTTCAGGGATATTGGAATCTTACTGCCTTGGCCTTGTTACTGAAGGTGAAAGGATGGAAGTAGAGCAGTATGCAAAAATCTATATTGAAATAAGAGAAGAATTAGCAAAGATCAATGATTCGCTGGAGATGTATGCTTTAGAGAAGGGGATCAAACCAAAGACTTCAGTTAAAATAGAATTATTATTAAAACTGTATGAACAACAATGTGGAACTGATAGAATATACCCACCACTGATAAAAGAAGATACAGTTACAGGCGACTTTAATAAATGGATTGATATAAATAAGATTACAGAACCGGCAGAACCTTTTGATAATTTAGCAACAGTTGACCTGCCATCAACAGAAGTAGTTACTAATTTTATGGTTTGGGCAAAAAAGGGTCATGAAGAAGAAGAGCATAATGAGTACCATGAATTCATTGTGATCTTAAAAGGCCATTGCGATATGTATTTTGGAACAACGAAGAAACATTATAACACCGGCGATATCATTATTATTCCTCCACATATCCCACACAGCGCTGTTATTACTTCAGATGAGCCGATGATAGCGCTGGTTCAGCGGCAGGCGATTGCAGCCTGATCTTTTACTAACGTATCAGTACAACTGTACCTTTTATGGTAACTAATTGCCCTGTATCACATTCTGCTTCCATGTACCAGGCAAATACTTCAGCAGTTGCATATGTATCATCTTTAACAGTTCCGTTCCAGCCAAGCGATGCTGTGTTTGGGGCAAAATCTTTTCGTTCAAAAATTTTATTACCAAGCCTGTTGAAAATTAAAAATGTTTTTACAGTACGATAACCCCTTGTAATGGGATAGAAATAATCATTTGTTCCGTCTTTATTTGGAGTAAAAGCGGTGGGCATGAGTAAATAGGCCTTTTCACATTTCACCAGAACATTAATAATATCTGTTGCTTTGCACCCATAATTATTGACTACTTCAACCTGGTAAATTTCTTTTTTTAATGCTATACCGGAGGGGTTTGCACAATTTGTACAATTTAGATTACCGGGTGGACTCCATAAATAACTTATTACATCATTGCTATACATTGGCGCAAGGGTATATGGAGTGTTATAAGGTAATATCAGGTCAGGCCCTGCATCAACAAAGGGCTTTGGATATACATGAACAAAGGCAAATGCTGTATCTGCGTAACAACCTATAGAGTCTCTCACAATAACTGTATAGTTAATGGCGGTGTCAGGTATAGCAACCGGGTTTTTAATTTTATTATTGTTTAAGAAAGTAGCGGGACTCCATAATGTAATACCTGTGGTATTTAAAGCATAGGGTATAGGTTTACCCGGGCAAATGGTTGTATCTGCCGGAAATACCTGCAGGCTAATAGGCCCATACACTTTTACTAAAGCAGTATCATAACTTTTGCAGCCAAAACTGTTAATGGCACGTGCAATATAACTGGTAGTTATGTTTGGATAAACCTTAACTGTGTCACAGGTAGTACAATTAATATTAGTACCCGGCATCCATAATAATGTGTCTGAAGTATAAGCTCTTAAGATGGCAGTATCTTTTTGACAGATGGTATCTATTGCAGGAAATACATCAATAGCTGGCACAGGATCAATAGTAACAACACGAATAATTTTTCCACCGCAACCATTCATATCCTTAGCTGTCAGTGTAATTGAAAAATTCCCCGGTGACGCATATAAATGGGGCAAGGGGTTTTTGACAGAATCTTTTTTTGAATCCCCGAAGTCCCAAATCCACTTTACGATATTATCGGTACCAAAAAACGGAACGGAATTATTGGTTAATCGTACGGAGGTATCATTGCATACTCTTGCGGTTGAAGTAAAATCAACCACCGGGCCCCTTACCCGTGTGCCTGCTGTAAGGTACAGGCTATCGTTACAAGTTGATGTATACGGATCTTTGATAACAACATACTCTGTAAAATCACCATGAGTGCCTGGTAAAAAAGAAAGCGCAGAATCACCATTGGTATTTATAATATTGCCATTAACATGAAACTCATAAGTATAACCACTATTTGCAGGGTAAGTATTATTTACTTTATAAATTATAAGACTGTCTTTACAAACAGCGGTTTTGCTGCTGCTGAACGATGGTCTTGCCGTAAATATAGGCGTATATAAAACATCGGTGCAGCCGGTACTATTGTCTCTTAAAAAAAGATAGGTGCTGTATACACCACTTGCGGGAAATGTATGTGTGATATTATAATTAACGGAATCTATCAATGGAGTATCAGAAAAGGTCCATTCAAAATGATCTATATTTCCCAGCGATTGATTCGAAAAGGAATAAACGTTTTTATTTCCGCAGGTATTGCTAAAAGTATAATCAGCAATAACGCCTTCTATAAAAATATCTATAGTGTCTTTTAATCCGGCGCAGCCATTGAAATATGGCGTAATAATAACCCGTTTATTTCCCAGGGTTTTGTATTTGTGAGATACCAATGTATCGGTTATGGTGGTGTTTGTACCGTCGTCAAAATCCCAATAGTATGAATTTGCTGTTGTAGCTTTTCCAAAAAATTGTAGTGTTTCAGATCCGCAAAAAGTATCCCGGGCTGCTACCGTTTTTGCAACGGTCCCAAAAGGTGGCGTGCCAAATGCAAACGTATTAAATGTAAATTGGTTTGTACATCCCTGCACGCTGCTGATAGTTACACTGGCTGTTGTTATGGGAGCTGTAATATTATATAGGTGGTTGATCGAATTAGTTGTGCCGTTGATAATAGGGGAACCATCGCCAAAATCCCACACAAAATTTTGATTGGTATCTCCCGGGGGTAAATTAGTTGTTACACTCAGTAAACTATTCATAGGTATACAACCGCTGGCAGGGTTAACCGAGCCGGTAACACTAAATTTTTTAACCTGCACTGTATAACCGGCAGTTGCTGCACACCCATTGGCAGTAATACCTTTTACTGTTGTATTAAAAGAATTATAAGTAGTAAAATTATGGATGATGGAGTTTGAATTTCCTGGAGTTGTGAGTATTGGTGAACCATCTCCAAAATCCCACTCATAAGAAGTGATAAATGCGGCGGTTGTTACTGTAAATACAATATTGCCCGGCTGGCATAAATAATTTTTATCGGCTGTTAAAGCTAAAGCAGGTGTGGGATTAATTACTATTATTTTGCTGGTAGTTACTGCATTATCTTCATAAATGGCAGTAAGTGAAATGGTATAAGTTCCGGGAGTTGAATAAGTAATATTAGCTGTAGGATTGCTTCCGCTTTGCCCATTGCCAAAATTCCAGATAAAACGAATGGGTGCTCCTGTACAATTTTGGGTAAAACTAACCGATTGAGGGTTACAGAAAAAGCCATTGGAGGTCGAATAAGTAAAATCAGCGGTTTGGGCTTTAGCTCCTGTAATGATAAAAGTAAAGAGCAGTAGTATGATAGTTCGGATTGTCATTTGTATTCCAGTAAAGAAGACCCTAATATTGCTGAGTTTGATGCCTGTACTCCCTATACAAATCTTATGCCTTAAAAAAAATGTAACACCAATAGCGTTGATTATTTGCCTGCTGCTGTCTTTTATAAATGCGGAACTTTTGCCAGCAAAGGATCTTTAGGGATTAGATCATCCCGGAGGCCTTTTCTGGATCATTTAGACAAGGAAGGTAGAATGTGGGAAGTTGGAGGATTTTAAATCTTTTTAAATGGCGTGCAATATTAGCTGCTGCCTAAATATTTTTTTATAATTACAAAACTGATGACCAGTAGTATCAGCAACAGGGCTATGGTAAAATACAACCAGGGGTGTTCCTGTAGTTTGCGTTTCTCTTTACGCCTTTTTCTTTTATCTAATTGTTTTTTCAACCCATGATTGAGTTGCTCCACATAAAGCGAAAGGTCTTTTTTATTTTTGAAATCTTCTAATCCTTCCACGGCATCATTCATAAATTCATCATCGGCCATCTGCTTCTCTACTTCATGTGCTTCGGAGGCAGGCAGTTTCTTATTCAGATAGTCTAACAGTTTTTCCTGTTCTATCTCTTTATTCAGATTGGATAATATGTCTTTTAATTCGTCACTCATTACATTATTTACTATTTACTATTTACCATTTACTATTATTGTAGTTACAAGGTGTCCATCCCTAATTCCTAATTCCTAATCCCTAATCCCTAATCCCTAATCCCTAATTCCTAATCCCTAATTCCTAATCCCTCACTCACCAGTCATGCGTTCCATTATTATTTTTAAGTTACGTTTTCCGTTTTGTATATGGCTCTTTACCTGCATCAGGCTGTAACTGGTTTGTTCAGTAATTTCCTGGTAGCTTTTTTTATCCAAGTAGAACAAAGTTACACATAGTTGCTGCTCTTTGTTCAGTTGTTGTAATGCGCCGGCCAGTTTATCAAGCGTTTGATCTTTTTCAATATAAGTATTTTTTTCTTCCGGTTCTGCGGCAGTTGTAAGGGATCGTTCATTTATCTCAACACTGAACCTGCCTTTATCCCTCAGCTTCATCAGGCAGTGGTTCTTGGCAATCATGTATATCCAGCTTTTAAAATACTCCACTTTGTATTTATGCAGTTCATTTATCGCTTTTAAAAAAACCTGTTGTACCGCATCTTTTGCTTCTTCTTCATTTTTCAGGTACTTCATACTTACACCCAGCAGCAGCATGGTATAACGTTCCAGTATGATACCCAGCCATTCATTATTATGATCGGCATAAAACCGCTGCAGCAGTTCGGCATCAGTGATATGGTTGTATTTATTGTTGCTCAAAGCAGGATAAATAAAATTGTTTTTTGTAAGATGTAAACTTAGTTTAATTTCCATAATTTAGTTGTACCGAAACTGAAAAGATGAGCTACGCTGTTTGTTGTGTACCTATTGCCCCTGTACGAGTTGAACCCGACCATAAAGCAGAAATGGTAAGCCAGTTATTATTTGGCGAATGTTGTATCATCATCATTGTTGAAAAGAATGGTTGGGTGAAGGTGGTGAATAAACTGGATGCCTATACCGGCTGGTGCCAGCTATCGCATTTCCAGGAAATTGATGATACCCAGTATTACCTTGAAGAAAATAATTTTGCAGCCGACTGGGTGAACCAGGTTAATTATAACGGCCACCAGATGTGGGTACCATTTGGAAGTTCACTAACTACTATGAAGAACGGAAATGTTTTCTGGCGGCGGAATACAGTTCATTATTCAGGTAAGGTATGGAACCCGGCTACTGTAAAACGGGATGCTAAAACAGTAAAGCAGCTTGCGTTTAAATTTTTAAATACTTCTTACCTGTGGGGAGGTAAATCTGTTTTTGGTATTGATTGCAGCGGCCTCACACAATCAGTCTATAAATTCCTGAATATACATTTGCTCAGGGACTCTCAACAACAGGCAACACAGGGGGAGTTGGTTGGTTTTTTACAACAGGCGCATTGCGGCGACCTTGCTTTTTTTGATGATGAAGAGGGGCGTATCATTCACGTGGGTATTCTATTGAATCCAAATGAGATCATTCATGCTGCAGGTAAAGTAAGAGTTGATAAAATAGATAATGAAGGTATCGTTCATGCTGAGACCGGGCAAAGAACACAGAGGCTTCGTATCATACGCAGGTATTTCTGAGGTTATCCTCCTTTTCCTCCGCCTGTTTTATATGTGGTTTCATTTGCAGGGTTGTTTATCTTTTGTTCCGAACTTGTTTTTGTATCTTCTTTTTTGGGTTTATCAAAAAAGAGCAGTTTAACTGCAATGAGTATCATCAGCAATGCAAATATTTTCTTAACCGTTTCCTGCGACAGGTTGAGGGCTATTTTACTGCCGAAATAACTTCCGAATATAAAAGCAAAAGAGATGATCCCTACAACTTTAAAATCTATATAACCTTGTTTGTAAAATTGTAATACGCCTAAAATACCGATAGGTAACAGTAGTATTCCCAATGATGTGCCCTGCGCCATTTTTTGCGAAAAGCCCAGGAAAAAAACCAATGCAGGTACAATAATGATACCACCTCCAACACCTACTAGGCCACTTAATATACCGGCGCTGATACCTATTAAAAGCAGGATCAGTATAGTTTGTACATCCATATTTATTTTTTTAGTGATCATTTTGGAAATCTTGTTTTATAAAATGCAATGGCTTCTTCTATAACTTTATAAGCTGCATTTTTATTTTGAAATTCATCTATCTCCACTTTTTTATTTTCAAGCACTTTGTATTGTTCAAAAT
>JBDTUK010000065.1:0-4518 GCA_040007795.1 Ferruginibacter sp. | reverse complement strand
TATTGATATATGCCCTTGCGCTATTTCCTGTAACTCTTATTATTAAATTATTTTTTCTTAAAATGCTGTCCGGCATTTTACCTTCAATGGTTGTGGTAAATACAGTTCCTATGCTTTCCTTTCGGGCAGAAGTAATGGAAAGCTTTACTGGCACTGTATCTTTAATAAAATTAACGAAGGGTGATTTTGTTTGTTCAATTGTTTTTGGCGAAAGAGAATCCTGCTTATCGCAGGAGATAATGAAAGCTGTTAGTATGCAAAAACCAATCAGCTGGAGATTTTTTTTCATAGGTGTAGAATTGGATACTTGAAATAAAGCTTTTCACTTATAGTAATATCAATGCCTTTTTTACTAAATAAAAAATCCCAATAGCTAATTGGGATTTAAAAAGAAAACTATACATGCTAACTATAAGAGTTTTTTTATTTCAGTAACTAATTCTCCTTTTGTGATCGGCACTCCCATAATTTTATTATAGCCTTTTGCATCTACAAAATAAACATCACGGATAATCCTTATCAACTGGCCATTATTAATTTCAGGAATTAAAACAGTTTCAAAATTCTTTAAAATATCGCCTAAGTTTTTTGGAAAGGGTCTCACATAACGCAAATGTGCATGAGAAACAGATTGTCCTTCTTTTTGCAATTCGGCACAGGCGCTTTTTATAGCGCCATAAGTACTACCCCATCCCAACACTAATACTTTTCCTGTTTTTGGGCCACTGTCTAAATGTTGTTCAGGAATATAATCAGCTATCATATCAACTTTAGCCTGCCTTGTTTTAACCATGTGCTGATGATTCTCCGGCTCATAACTGATATTACCGGTAACATCCTGTTTTTCCAAACCACCAACACGATGTTCTAATCCTATTGTGCCGGGTATAGCCCAGGGGCGAACTAATTTATCATCCCTTTTATAAGGTTGAAATTTACCTTCGTCATCCATATTGCCGGCAAAGTTTTGAGAGGCAAATTGTACTTTAATTTCAGGCAGGTCGGCCGACACAGGAAATTTCCATGGCTCGGCACCATTCGCAATATATCCATCACTCAAAAATATAACCGGTGTCATGTGCTGCACCGAAATTCTCACAGCTTCGTATATAGCACTGAAACAATCACTGGGTGTTGATGCTGAAACAATCGGCATGGGGCATTCTCCGTTCCTGCCATAATAGGCCTGCATTAAATCGCTTTGCTCGGTTTTTGTTGGTAAGCCTGTTGATGGTCCACCTCTTTGAATGTTTATAATAATTAAAGGGATCTCCAGCATAACTGCCAATCCCATGGCTTCTCCCTTTAAAGCAATACCCGGGCCGCTGCTGGTAGTTACACCAAGGCTGCCTCCATAACTGGCACCAATGGCCGATGTAATGGCGGCAATTTCATCTTCTGCCTGGAAGGTTTTAATTCCAAAACTTTTGTACTTACTTAACTCATGTAAAATATCGCTGGCAGGTGTAATAGGATAACTGCCTAAGAATATTTGCAGTCCACTTTTTTGCGAAGCGGCAATTAAACCATAGGATACGGCCTGGTTACCCATAATAGACCGGTAAGTACCCGGATCCATTTTTGCTTTTTCAACGGTATACCTGGTAGTAAAGGTTTCTGTTGTATCACCGTAGTTATAACCAGCCTGTAAAGCTTTTACATTGCTTTCAAATATTTCAGGTTTTTTGCCAAACTTTTCTTTTATGAATCCAATAGTGCTATCCATATCACGGTTATACATCCAGTACAAAAAGCCCAGCACAAACATATTTTTTGCCCGGTCTTTTTCTTTAACCCCCATCGTAATATCTTTCAGCGCTTCTCTGGTCATCTTGGTCACATCCATTCTTATCACTTCATAATTACCCAGGCTTTCATCCAGCAATGGATTAACACCTTCGGGATAATTGGCCAATCGCAAATTCTTTGCATCAAACCCATCTTCATTAGCAATGATCCTGCCACCGGGTTTCAGGCCATGCAAATTTGTTTTTAATGCAGCTGCATTCATAGCTACTAAAACATCACAGGCATCACCGGGTGTAAATACCCTGTCGGAAGAAAACCTTAATTGGTAACCACTCACACCGGGGAGCGTTCCTATCGGCGCCCTTATCTCTGCCGGAAAATCAGGAAATGTTGCCAGGTCAATACCCAACATGGCTGTGTTGTTGGTAAACTGGCTACCGGTCAACTGCATACCATCACCACTATCACCTGCAAATTTTATCACTACGTCATTAAGTACTTCTTGTTTATTACTCATTGGTTCTTTTAATTGTAAAGCGAAGTTAACATTTTACCAATATGAAAAAACATAACATTTATCATATTTTATAGCTTAAAATCCACAATTTGAAATTAATAAATTAGGTTTGTCCAAATTTTTTTGAATGTACGATCTGCATGATTTTTTAACCCCTGTTCCAATTCATGAACTTAATGAAGAAAATGGATATACGGATGGCCAATTGGCAAAACATATTACCGTTTATGATAAAGAACTGCCGGATATTTCAAATGCAGACATTGTAATAGTTGGCACCAATGAAACCAGGGGAAGTGGAGTTTTAAACAGTTTAACAAATGCTGCAGATTGCATTCGCAAACAATTATACCACCTCCACTACTGGCATACCGATATCAATATTGCCGACATTGGAAATATTAAAACGGGCGCTGTTTTAAGTGATAGTTATGCTGCCATTAAAACGGTTTTAGCCGAATTATTCCGCATGAAGAAAACGGTGATTCTGCTGGGCGGTTCACATGATGTTACGCTTGCACAATACTTTGCCTATAAAGAATTACAGCAGATAATAGAAGCCACTTGTATTGATTCAACCATTAACCTGAAAGGAGAAAACCCTTTACGCAGCGAAAATTTTTTACTGGAACTATTGACCAGCGAACCTAACCTGGTAAAGCATTACAACCATATCGGTTTTCAAAGTTATTATGTACACCCCCGTATGCTGGAAACGATGAATAAACTTCACTTCGATTGTCACCGGGTGGGTGCTGCAAAAGAAGACATGGAAGAGATGGAGCCTGTTTTAAGAAATACTCACTTACTCAGTTTCGATATCAGCGCCATTAAATACAGCGACTCTCCTGCCAGTACCGAAAGTCCCAATGGTTTTACCGGCGAAGAAGCCTGCACACTTACAAGGTACGCCGGCATGAGCCCTAACATCAGCAGCCTGGGTATTTATGGTTACCTGCCACAGCAGGATGTAAATGATCTTAGTGCCAAACAAATTTCCCAGATGATCTGGTACTTTATTGATGGCAAAAGCAGGAGCAAGCAGGAAGCTGCAATAGATGACCGGCATAGTTTTAATGAATACCATACCCGGTTCACCGAAGTAGAAGCTGTTTTTTTACAAAGCAAAAAAACCGGCCGCTGGTGGATGCAATTACCCAACAACAAATTCATTGCCTGTAGTTATAATGATTATGTTCATGCCAGCCAGAACGAGATACCGGAGAGATGGCTGAGGGAGCAGGAACGGAATTGATTTGATGATGAATTGATTTGGAAATTTGGAAATGAAATAAATTAAAGTAATGAAACTTTGGTATTCTATATTCCTTGTTCCTTGTTCATTATTCATTCTTGCTTCCTGCTCTGTATCCAAACAAATCTCCAAACAAGCAACTGCTATTTTATTAAAAGACTCTGCTATAAGTAAGGGCCATATCGGCATCAGCATTTACGAACCAGCAACAAATACATACTGGTATAATTATAATGCAACAAAATATTTTGTGCCGGCAAGTAATACAAAGCTGTTTACACTGTATGCAGGGATGAAATATTTGGGGGATAGTTTGGTGGGGGCAAGAATATCTGTAGATCATAATAATATAACGGTCTACCCATCAGGTGATCCCACTTTTCTGAATAGAGAATTTCAATTTCAACCACTAGTAAATCAATTAAAATCCTTCCAGCACATCGCTATTAATAACAGCACATGGGCATCAGATGCTTTAGGAAATGGTTGGGCCTGGAATGATTATAATGAATCATATATGGCTGAGAGATCATCTTTTCCTGTCTATGGCAATCTCATTAAATTCTCCTTAAAAAATAATACAATAGATAATGGCACCGGAATTGTTACCTTATTATCTAATGAACGGCTCGAAAGCCCAATTAAGTTTAATCCTGAGGCAAGATCAGTTCAATCGAAAAAGTTCAACATTGAAAGACGATACGGAACAAATGATTTTTACATTAAAGACGCTAACTCAGGTTTTTCAGAGAATTCAATTCCATTTCATACCGATCCTGAATTTATAACTGAACTTTTAAAAGATACTTTTAAGCTTGATGATATATTTATCTTCAGGTCAGATTTGCAAAATAATAAATTATCTGAAAGTTTTATTCTCCACTCCCAACCCTCCGACTCTCTCTTTAAACCCATGATGCACCGCAGCGATAATTTTTTTGCAGAGCAAACCTTATTAATGGCAAGCAATGAGCATTTGGGTTATATGAATGATGAA
>JBDTUK010000064.1:0-11158 GCA_040007795.1 Ferruginibacter sp. | reverse complement strand
AACTATTAACAGACTGTGTATATTTGATCAGCGGCTGTGGTTTTTTCACAAACAGTCGTTAGCGGTAACCCTAGCATCGGGCTGAGAATCGGCATTAATCTTCTAATCTAAATCAACGAAATACGTTACTCCGCCAAGACTTTACTAACTAATAGCTACATTGCAGAAAAAAATACTGAATGAAAACTAAACAACAGGTTGTAGATGGAGTAAAAATATGGACAAAGTGGTGGTTAAATCAAAGGCGGCAAAAATTAGAAGATCAATTAAGTGAGTCGATGTCTGTAAATCCTTTTCTACTTCCTTTTCTTTTTGATTACCACGATTTAGACAATTTCGAAGATCTTGCAGATTTAATTATTGCTTCTCATCTTATGATAGGACACAGCACAGGATTTGGCAAATTGATAGATGAAAAAATTCTTCCTCATGTTTTTGACACCGTAAAATTGGATAGTACGTATCGGAGAATTACAATACCATATTCAGGACCGGCCTTTAATGAGATTGATCATTTAGTTACTCGGCAAGATGGACGTAAAGAATTATTATCATTGAAAGCTGGTAAATGGACAATTCAATTGACAATGGCAATGCAGTTAAATACTTCATTTAATGAAATAATAACTAATCACCCAGGCCTTTGTAACAAAATAGTAGTGGGTGTATTTTATGGCAAAGCAGATGATTTAACTGATAAATATGAAATTCTTCGAGGGATAAACAGGGGGGCACATCACAATGTTATAGATATACAACAACATGTTGAAGTATATAGTGGCCGAGATTTTTGGAAATGGCTAAATGATGGAGATCACGACACTCAAGAATGGATTTTACAAGGAATCATAGAAGCTTTAGAAGAATCAAAAATCAACGAAACATCAAAAGAATTATTAGCTAAATTCAAGGCAGGAGTTGTCGCAAAATATGAAGCTGATATTCGAGAAGCCGACGGTAGTTTAAATTGGTACAAATTATTAAAAAAGATAAATGGATAGCATAAATATCCATTATAAATTATCAAAAAGTAATTCAAGCTGTGAAGTTTTCTCCGCATCATTTTCATAGTAATCAAAATCCCCGGCGAAGGATTGGCCATTTTTCCAAAAAGTTCTTGTTCTTACATGAGGGCGTAAATGTTCTATACTACTTGAACAAACAGGTTGTTTAGACATCCCTGATTTTTCAATTTTCTTTAATAAATCGATAATAACTGAACCAGCAACTTGCCCCAATCTTACAGGAACAGCATTTCCTATTTGTCTAAATTTGGCTGTTGTCGTTCCTTGAAAAATCCAACCTTTTGGAAACTCTTGAATTGCCGCAGCTTCACCAACAGAAATTGCTCGAAGCTCTGATGGATGACACATGCTTGTACCAGCGTGGTTTGGCATAGTGACCACAGTTGGCGAAGGAAAACCAAATGACAATTTTCTCCAATAAGCACTTCTGCCTCCTTTTAAATACCAGCTTTTACCCATTGATTCTTTTTGTATCTCTTCTGTTAGGCTTCGCCAATTACCACCTGGTGGGACCATCTTCAAGTATTTTAATTTACGTGGACTAAAATTCATTACTTCGGGACAAGGATCAATAAAATTGGATTCTGGTCCAATAACTTCTCCGAGTGTTACGAATGGAGGTAACTTATCTTCAGCTCGGTTGCTGTACTTTGGATTAGGGAACTCGACATTATAACCATATCTATTTCCAATAAGCAAAACTCTTTCACGAATTTGAGGAGCACCGTAATTCACCGAATTAACTATAAAGCAATTAACATTATAACCAATCTTATTAAACTCCTTAAAAATTAATCTTAAGAGTGAGCCATCCTTATGGTAATCTTCCGGTATCTTCTTACTTATTTGGGGCTTTGAATTTTTAGGAATCACTGACATTGACAAAAGCCCTCTTACATTTTCCATCAAAAAAGTCGCAGGCTTAGTTTCCTCTACAATTCTTAAAAATTCAAATACCAATTGGCCTCTTGAATCTTCTATCCCTAATCGATTCCCAAAAACGCTAAAAGCTTGGCATGGTGGCCCTCCCGCAACAAGCGAAATTTCTTTTTCTCCAAATTCCCCTTTTTCAATTAGTTCTTTTCCGCTAACTTCTACTATTGACCTATCTATTACTGGTAAAACAGGTTTATTATATTTAATAGTGGTTACAGCCTCTTTATCATTTTCAACACATATAGCCGTTTTAAAGCCTGCATTTTCCAAGCCTAAATCCAAGCCCATTGCCCCACTAAAAAGTGAAATATATTTTCTCATATTATTTCTATAGGTAATTAAGGTTAAGTGTTTGAAGGTTTTTTTCCATATTCTACCAGTTGTTCCTCTACAAGTTTTATAGCATCATAGGTTGTAGCATTTAAGCCATAATCCTTAACTATTTTTTCTGCCGCCATTTTTATTTTCAAAGAGGTTTCTGTAATTTTATAAAATCGTGAAAGTCTTTTTACTTGTTGTAATGTAGGCAAACGTTCACTTCTTTCAATTTTACTTAATAATGGAGAGTCAATATCAACCCCTTTAGAAACTTCATGCAAGGTTTTCCCTTTCTCCATTCTTAATTCTCTTAAGTATTGCCCTAAGCTTGTCGTTTTTGATAACATTTTGTTTTTTATTGACTTGTCAAATTTTGTCCAAATTAATAAAATAATTTAATGATTTACCATTTCACTAAAAAAAGTTTTCAACACTCCAATTAAAGCCGGGCTACCGCTAACAAAGCGCTTGGCAAAATTGGGGCGGACGGAAATATTCTCAACATTATATCATTTTTCATCTTCAGTTAATGGGCTTGACCGTTTATTTATCCGCCGCAGCTTTTGGCTACGCACTTAGTGCTGCGGCTTGCATTGTGATTACATAAAAAATCCGTTTCTTTACGGGCAGACAGGCCAGGCAGTTGGAATTCTAATTCCCCAACTTCGCCAAGCGCAAACGTTAGCTGACATATCACCGAGACCTATAGAAATTAAAATCAAACAAACTATAACAAATGAGACAAATTAAAATTTTAATACTATTATTTCTTATTGCATTAAATCCTTTGAACAAGGTATTTGCACAAAAACTGAATACTAAAATTGATAAAATAATACGAGCAGAATTCAAAGATAAAAATGGACCGGGTGGAGTATTTATGGTTGCTAAAAATGGCAACCCAATTTATCAAAAATCTTTCGGAAAAGCCAATATTGAGTTGGACGTTAATTTGACTAACGATTTTATTTTCCAAATAGGCTCTATGACTAAACAGTTTACCGCTATCTCTATTTTAATGTTAGAAGAACAAGGTAAATTAACCACAAATGATACAATCAATAAATACATTCCAGATTATCCAAATGGAAATAAAATAACTATCCATCATTTATTGACTCATAC
This sequence comes from Ferruginibacter sp., assembly GCA_040007795.1. Lineage (GTDB taxonomy): Bacteria > Bacteroidota > Bacteroidia > Chitinophagales > Chitinophagaceae > Ferruginibacter. The sequence goes on along the minus strand of JBDTUK010000064.1, from coordinate 7,754 downwards.
ATCAGGAATTAAAGATTTCACAAAAATGAAATCTCTTCGGGAAATTGCTCAAAAAGAAATGACACCAAAAATGATGGTGGACTTTTTTAAAAACGAAGTTGTTGATTTTGCACCAGGCGAAAAATTTGACTACAATAATTCGGGGTATGTTCTTTTAGGTTACATTTTAGAGTTGGTTTCAGGCGAAACTTACGAAGACTTTGTAGAAAAGCACATTTTACAAAAATTAGGAATGAGCCAATCCAGTTATGCAACTGATAGACAAATTATAAATAAAAGAGCCTACGGGTATAAAAAGAAAGAAAGTGGCTACGTAAATAAAACTGTAATAAATTTTAGTGTCCCATTTTCTTCGGGTTCACTTATGTCAACTCTAAATGATATGCTAAAATGGCAAGATGCTTTAAATAAAAATTTGTTACTCAAAGCTGAGAATTCAGAAAAGGCATTTAAAAAATATAAATTGAATAACGGACAATACTTCACTTATGGATATGGTTGGCATATCAGAGAAATGAATGGTGTAACTTCAAGGGAACACGGTGGTAGTATTTTCGGTTTTAAAAGTATGGGTGTTTACATTCCAAGTGAAGATATTTATGTGATTGGTTTTAGTAATTGCGATTGTAACTCACCAACACAAGTTACACTTGACATAGCTAAATTAGTATTAGAAACTTTGACAAAAAAGAAATAAAAACATTGACGAGAAAAAGATACGTCAGCTAACATGAACTGTGTAAAAACCCAAACAAAAAATCCTCTTTTCAGGCGGGTCCCGGTATAGGACTCACTGTACTACGGAGCGATAATTATTCAGTTTGTTCATAGCCAATTTTCTTCCTCATTTTTTGTAACTTCAACGGCAGAACATCGTGGAAGTTTTATTTTAGTAACGGCTTAATTTTTTTTATGAAGAAATTACTATTTGCCCTTTTACTTACCCCACTCCTGTCATCAGCACAAAAGCCATTGCCCCGGTTCGAAGATGACACGCTATATACCACCAGCGGGTTTAAAATATATATTGGCATGTTATTGCAGATCGGTAAAGGAACAGGAGATGACGGAAAATTCAGGTTCATCAATATTAAAAACGGGGTTACAAGAACCTCACTGACCGGCAATACTATTCTTATCAGAGAACTGAAGAACTTCGGAATCTCAAGTCTGGGCAATGCCTATATTGAAATTATTGGTTCCATTACTTTTAAAGATAGCTCAAAAGGACGTGTTGACCTGCATGTTGCGTTTGACAGGGCCATAGAGAATTCACTGGAACAGACAAGTGAATTGGTGGTACCGCAGGAATTTAGAAGTAATTCGAGAATTATCCTTGCTGATAAACTGGATAAACTGGCCAAACGATATAAGGAAGGCAGTATCACTAAAGCAGAGCTTGATGCAGAATTGAAAAAGCTGTTAGACCAATGATCAATAACATGCTTTTTTATCGCGACGATGTCTCACTAACAAAAAAAAGAAAATCATTCTTCCCTTTACTTAATAAATGAATAGTATGAATCCTAAAGTTGATTTTTATTTTAATAAAGCCAAAAGCTGGCAGGAAGAGATCAGGAAATTGAGAACGATCGTTCTTGACTGTGGGCTTACCGAAGAATTAAAGTGGGGTTGTCCCTGTTACACGTTTAATAAAAGCAACATTGTTTTAATACATGTGTTTAAAGAATATTGTGCTATCCTGTTTTTTAAAGGGGCTTTATTAAATGATGCCAAGGGTATTTTGGTTCAGCAAACAGAGAATGTGCAGGCTGCCCGGCAGGCCCGGTTCACGAATGTTAAGCAAATAGCAAAGATGGAACGCATCCTGAAAGCCTATATTTATGAAGCGGTTGAAGTGGAAAAAGCCGGTTTGAAAGTTGATCTTAAAAAGACCACAGCATACAGCATTGCTGAAGAATTTCAAAAGCAATTAGATAAAAAGCCTGCCCTTAAAAAGGCATTTAATGCATTGACGCCGGGACGGCAAAGAGCATACTTACTGCATTTTTCTGCACCCAAACAATCCAAGACCCGTGAGTCAAGAGTTGAAAAATGTATAAAAGGTATTCTTGAGGGAAAGGGATTAAATGATTAGCAGGAAAATTATTTCAGCGATAATAAAAGGTTAAACAATATGAATAGCAATAAAGGGAGGTTGTCACCAACACAACGTGAAGAACTACTGAGCACTTTAAAAGCCCGTTTTGAGAAAAACATGAAGCGACATAAAGATCTTGAATGGATTAAAGTACAGGCAAAGCTGGAAGGCAACAGTGAAAAACTGTGGCCACTCAATGAAATGGAAAGAACCGGCGGTGAACCGGATGTTGTTGGCCATGATAAAAAAACGGGTGAATATATTTTTTATGATTGTTCGGCTGAAAGCCCTGCAGGCCGCAGAAGCCTTTGTTACGACCGTGAAGCGCTGGATTCAAGGAAAGAGCATAAACCAAAAGATAGCGCTATTGATATGGCGGCTGCAATGGGCATTGAAATTTTAACGGAAGAACAATACCGGGAGTTGCAGAAACCTGGAGATTACGATACGAAAACGTCGAGTTGGATAATAACGCCTGCTGATATCAGAAAACTCGGCGGTGCCCTCTTTTGTGATCGTCGCTATAATACTGTCTTCGTGTATCACAACGGTGCGGAATCTTACTATGCAGCCAGGGGATTCCGCGGCGCTCTCAGGGTTTAAATTTCTTTTTCAGGTGAGTCACATGGTCAACCGTACCGGGAAACCCGTCTGTAAGTTGTTTTTTTAGGAAGCCCTATTGATATGATCTTTTTCAGTAGCATAGAAAGTAAAGAAGATATGGTATTGGATCTTATTGAGGTTAAAGCGGGCAATTCGTTATTAAATAAGAAACAAAAACTGATACGCTATGCTATTAATGCAGGACGGACCTGTTACAGGGTGGTAAACATAGATAATAACTGATGAATGAAGCATTAAAAAGGCAATTTTAAATACAATGCATAAACCATACAAAGAATATGAAATTTTTATCGCTTGAACCATTTGTGCCATCGGGCAGCAATTTTGAAGGTTCCAAACAATTTTTCCTTGCGCTCGGTTTTAAGATGAACTGGGATGCAGGCGACTATATTGGTTTTCAAAGAGACGAATGCAGGTTCGTTCTGCAAAACTTCAGCAACAGGGAATTTGCAGAAAACTTCATGTTAAGTGTTAAAGTAAGTAACGTAGAAGAATTCCGAAAGGATGTTATTGAAAAACAATTACCTGAAAAATACGGCATCCGCATAGGACTACCAATAATGCAGCCTTATGGCAAAGAAGTTAATATTATTGATATTGCGGGAGTGTGCTGGCATTTTGTTGAATAGTAAGCGGTCTTACTCTTTTCTTTTTCAATAACCCAACTGTTGAAATATGAAATACATTGTCTGGATACTTTTATCGGTAAATCTCTACCTCGGCCTGCGTAGTTTTCTCAATGCAGTTCATGTGTTGCATACCAGTAAATATTCTCAAACAGCCACCGTTTTATTTGCCATACTCTTTCTTGCAATGGGAAGCGCCGGGGTATATTTATCATTGGCAAAAGACAATACTAAACTTGCCTTACTGGTCAGCATCGGGCCATGGGTCATTGCCCTTTTATTTCTGTTATTTAATATGATGACGCAGGATTACAAATAAGTTATTAAAGCAGCCCCTGCGGAAGAGCGGTATTTGAGTCAAAAAAATGCCTATCTATTTGAACCCCTGCTATCAATGAGAACTATCAGGATTTTCATTGATGTCTATCAGTATTGCCGCATATGCAGCCAGCTAACTTTACAACTATAAAAAACCAGATCATGTTAGGACAGCTTAATGATATGCAGATCAGTAATGTACTCTCCAGCCAGGTAGTTGGAAGATTGGGTTGCACAGATGGGAAACAACCGTATATCGTACCTGTAACATATACCTATGATGGCGAATACATTTACGGACAAACCAATAAAGGCATGAAACTGAAGATGCTCCGTAAAAATCCAAATGTGTGTTTTGAAATAGATATGATGACAGATATGCAAAACTGGCAAAGCGTGATCGTTTTTGGAAAATTTGAAGAGTTGAAGAACAAAGAAGCTGAAAAAGCCAGGGAAATACTGTTTGGCCGTGTATTTTCATTAATGACAAGTAGTACTATACATACACATGAACATAAAGTATCAGCACAAATAGATGATAGTAACCGGGTGAAGTTTGTACTCTACAGGATCAAAATTAAAAAAATGACAGGTCGGTTTGAAAAACAATAAATGTGCAGATAGTTCATGTATGATCCAAAACACAGAGCCTCCCCCGGATATTCAGCCCTCAATAAAGTAAAATTGATCCGTGGAGGTAAGGAGTACTTTGATCTGCTTTTGCATTTGATCAACCAGGCCTGCGAAAGTATTCACCTGCAAACCTATATTTTTGATGATGATGAAACGGGTACCCTCGTTGCAGATGCATTAAAAGCTGCTGTGAAAAGAAATGTGCTGGTGTATTTACTGGCAGATGGTTATGCTTCGCAGAGAATGTCTAAAAGATTTATTGAAGAGCTAAGAATAGCCGGAATTAATTTTCGTTTCTTTGAACCCTTTTTTAAGAGCAAACATTATTATTTTGGCAGAAGGTTGCACCATAAAGTATTTGTAGCTGATTCAAAATTTGCCATTGTAGGGGGAGTAAATATTGCAAACCGCTACAATGATATGCCCGGGAAATCTGCCTGGCTTGATTTTGCCGTTTTTGCAGAAGGCAAAGTAGCCCAAGATCTTTGTGTGCTTTGCTGGAAAACATGGAATGGGTTTCCCAAAAAAATGGATATTACCCCCTGTGAAGAAAAACAACTATTTTTTGATTTCACAGCTGAAGAAAAGACCCTCGTAAGGATGAGGCGTAATGATTGGGTAAGACGGAAAAATGAAATTTCTGCAACCTATATAGAAATGTTCCTGCATGCCCGGTCAGATATCACAATTTTGTGCAGTTATTTTTTACCTGGTAAAGTGATCCGCAGATTATTAAGTGATGCAGCTAAACGGGGAGTGAGAATTAAAGTGATCACGGCGGGCCCTTCAGATATTATGATGGCAAAACGTGCTGAACGTTGGCTATACGACTGGCTGTTAAGAAATGGAATTGAACTATATGAATATCAAAAAAATATTTTGCATGGCAAACTTGCTGTTTGTGATGATCACTGGATGACTATCGGATCTTATAATATCAATAATATCAGTGCCTATGCCAGCATTGAATTAAATTTAGATGTACGAAACCCGGTTTTTACAAAAGAAGTGAAGCAAATGCTGGAAACAATTATTGCTGATGATTGTATTCGTATTACCCCGGAGCATCAAGTAAAAACTAAAAACATTTTTAAGCAGTTTGTCCGCTGGCTATCCTATCAATTTATAAGGACCGTATTTTACCTGTTTACTTTTTATTTTAAACGGAAGAGTTAATTCAAAATACTGCAATTACTATAATTGCTGTAAGCATTATTTTTTTAACGCTTTTCCCTGACATTTTTTTTATTCCCGTTTTTTAATTTCTCCTTTCAGTTTAGCTGGCATTTCCCTGCATGCACAATGTTTGCCATGTTCCATATGCCATGCAATTCGTTGTTCCTGTGTTGCGTTCTTTGGCATTCTATGAGCCTGGTGCCATTCTTTATTAAGTTTCATACCGACTTATTTTAAGTTTGAAACATTGTACCATACGCATTGTTGTTTTATTATTTATTGTGTGCAATAAATAATGGCGTATCCAACTCTATCATTAATTCATCAGCCATACTGGCCTTAAACCACCTGGATACCATGCCTCTTCTGTAAGCACCCAGTACTACAAGTATGTTCCCTCCCTGTTCCCTTAAATATTTTACAATCTCTATTTCAGCTAAACCCTTAAGCACTTTATAAGTTGCCTGGGGGTAATGTCGCTTACCAAACTCTTTCATCAGTTTGCTATCAGGCAAATGCAAATCCTTATTTGCTCCTTTCACCGAAAGTATTTCAACCGGCAGATCATTAAGGTTATAAAACATATAACTAAACATTTTGATTGCATGCACTGCCGATGGTTCTCCGTCATACAGTAATACAACTTTTTCAACAGGTTTATATATTTGCGGCACCAGTAAAACAGGACATTGAACTTCAGTAAGCAGGTCACGTATAAACCGGGTAGGAATTTTTTCTTCATAGTGCGTTAAAGTTTCTTTTCTGTCAATAATCAGAAGATCTGCATAAATACTTTCATGAATCAATTCTCTCAGTGCAATATTCTGGTCATGATGAATAGTGTAATTCAAGTCAGCTTTCCGGCAGGCACTTTCAAAATTAGATACAGCTTTACTGCGGGTATCTTTATCCATCTTCTCCAGTTGTTTCAATCTTTTTTCCGATACCCCCTCCTTTGCAATCAGGTCGTAAATTTTATAACTTGTATAAGTGAAATCGTCCAGAAAAACACCTACCAAATGCATATTGGGTAGCTTGGCAAGGGCAATGCCATGGTCCCGTGTACTCTCTGAAAACTTTAGCCCGTCAAAAGCTGCAATGATCTTTTTCATGAGATTATTTTTTTTGTTAAACTTATTCCTCATATTTGTTTTTTTCAATGATAACTATCAAAACTGCCGCTGACAGTTATCATAAAACATCCGGCCTGAAAATGCAAATTTTATTTAAATGAACCACTTCAATTGGAAAAATAAAGTAGCCATACTTATTGCCTGTTTGTATAGTTTTTCAGGATTTACCCAAATTACCCCCGGGGAGTTAAAGCAATTTATTTCAGTTAGCAAATACACAGGTAATACTGAGATCAGGGAATTTTATGCCCGGATGAATTATAATACAACATGGATACAAAATGAAAATACACTTAACAGAAGTATTTTTTTAAATACCCTGAAACTCTCTGGCGAAAAAGGTTTACGTGAATCTGATTACCTGCCACCCTTTAGTGAAAATAGCCCCTGGAAGAATAATGTCACTGATTCAATGGAAGCAGAACTGCGTATTACTGAGGCCGCTATTAAGTTTTACAATGATATAGCTTATGGTAATACAAAAACCGGTTTTGGATACAATGGGTTGGATTATATTCCAGGTTGTAAAAATATTCCCCAATTATTGGCAGATCACATTCTGAAAAATGAATTGCAATTATTGATCACAAGGGTGTCTCCTCCATTCCCCGAAATTTCTGCAATAGAAAATAAAATACGATGGTTTATCAACGTTATGTCTGACAGTAATTTCAGGGAAACCAGTATTATATCCACCAAAAAACTGAGCCCGAATATTCCGCTTATCTCAAAACTTTACCAGTTAGGTATTATTGAGTCTGCCACTACAGATCTACCCGACAGCACACTGAAAAAGAAAATAAAGGAAGCTCAACAGTTATTTAACCTGTTGCCTGATGGGGTGCTTCGTTCCACTATTTTGCAGGAACTTAATATTCCGTTGTCTGTAAGATTGAAGCAGTTAAACCTTTCTGTAAACTATTACCGGTGGCTATATTGTCTTTTACAGAACCAATCAGTAATAGTAGTAAATATTCCAGCAGCATACCTGAAAGTTTACCACAACAAAGATATTGTTCTTGAAATGCGGGTAATAGCAGGTAAAAGATCTACCCCAACTCCTACTTTGGCAAGCACAGTAAACGAGGTAATACTCTATCCCTACTGGCATGTACCCTACAGAATTGCCACTAAAGAACTGTT
>JBDTUK010000063.1:0-7902 GCA_040007795.1 Ferruginibacter sp. | reverse complement strand
TTTCCAATCCCGAATTTTTAAGAGAGGGAGTTGCAGTTGATGATTTTATGAAACCCGACAGGGTTATCATCGGCACTTCATCTGAAAGGGCTAAAAAAATAATGAATGATCTGTATGTTCCTTTTGTACGGCAGGGTAATCCAATAATATATATGGATGAAAAAAGCGCAGAACTCACTAAATATGCTGCCAATTCTTTTTTGGCAATGAAGATCACTTTCATGAATGAGATTGCAAATTTGTGTGAACTTATGGGAGCCGATGTAGACATGGTACGTAAAGGTATTGGCAGTGATGAACGGATTGGCAGGCGTTTTTTATTCCCCGGTATTGGGTATGGGGGCAGTTGTTTTCCTAAAGATGTGCAGGCCCTTGCAAAATCAGCTGCTGATGTGAACTATGATTTCAAGATACTGGAAGCAGTAATGGAAGTAAATGAAAACCAAAAAATGCATCTGATACCAAAGATCAAAGCCTATTTTAATAATGATATCAAAGGTAAAAAGATCGCCATTTGGGGCTTGGCATTTAAACCTAATACTGATGATATAAGGGAAGCGCCAGCCTTAACTATAATAGAAGAGCTATTGGGAGCAGGTGCTGTTGTAACTGCTTACGATCCTGAAGCGATGACTAATGTAAAACAGTTATTGGCTGATAAAATAAATTTTTGCGAACATCAGTATGATGCATTGGTTGGCGCAGATGCACTGGTGATAGCAACAGAATGGAGTGAGTTTAGAACACCTGACTTTTCCAAAATGGTAACCTTATTAAAAAATAAAGTAATTTTCGATGGACGAAACCTTTTCGACCTGGCTAAAATGGAAGAACTGGGTTTTCATTATGAAAGTGTTGGACGCAAAACCGTTAAACTAATAAACCAATAAACCTGATCAGTGACAACAAAAAAGATACTCATAACAGGTGCAGCCGGATTTCTAGGTTCCCATCTTTGCGACCGGTTTATTAAAGTGGGATTTCATGTAATTGGCATGGATAATTTAATTACCGGCGACCTTAAAAATATTGAGCATCTTTTTAAACTAAAGGAGTTTGAATTTTATCATCATGATGTTTCTAAGTTCATTCATGTTACCGGCAATCTTGACTATATTTTACATTTTGCATCACCGGCCAGCCCGATAGATTATTTAAAAATCCCTATTCAAACATTAAAAGTAAGTTCATTAGGAACGCATAATTGTTTAGGACTTGCCAAAGCAAAAAATGCCAGGATATTGGTTGCATCAACCAGCGAAGTATATGGCGATCCGCTGGTGCATCCCCAGAACGAAGAATACTGGGGTAATGTAAACCCCGTTGGTCCCCGTGGCGTATATGATGAAGCAAAACGTTTCCAGGAGGCCATTACAATGGCCTATCATACCTTTCATAAGGTAGAAACAAGGATCATAAGAATTTTTAACACCTATGGCCCAAGAATGCGGCTGAATGACGGACGGGCATTGCCGGCTTTTATAGGCCAGGCGCTGCGTGGCGAAGACCTTACTGTTTTTGGCGACGGTAGCCAAACCCGGAGTTTTTGTTATGTGGATGACCTGGTAGAAGGTATTTACCGCCTGCTGATGAGTGATTATGCCCTGCCGGTTAATATTGGTAATCCCGATGAAATTTCACTGAAAGATTTTGCTGAAGAAATAATAAAGCTGACCGGCACCAAACAAAAAATAATTTACAAAGATTTGCCGAAAGACGATCCCAAGCAGCGGCAGCCTGATATAACCAAAGCAAGGAAATTACTGGGATGGGAACCGAAGGTTTCAAGAGCAGAAGGTTTGCAGATAACCTATGAATATTTCAAAAATTTACCTAAAGAAGAATTGAATAAATTGCCAAAAGAATTTGAAAGAAAAAATTAATTCATAATTTATAATCCATAATAATTAATGTACCAGGAATTATTAGATAAGAAAAAAAAGCTGGCAGTGATCGGACTGGGCTATGTTGGCTTACCCATTGCGCTGGAGTTTGCCAAAAAAATTAAAGTTATTGGTTTTGATATTAATGCCGAACGGGTGGAAATGATGCGTAATAACATTGATCCCAGCCAGGAACTGGAAGCATCAGCCTTTGAAGGTTGTGATATTGAATTTACCAACAGCCTTGATGTATTGCGCCAGGCAAACTTTTTTATAGTGGCCGTACCAACACCTGTTGATGAACACAATGTTCCTGACCTGGTTCCGGTGCAGCGGGCAAGTGAAACCATTGGTAAAGTAATAAAAAAAGGAGACTATGTGGTTTTTGAAAGCACTGTTTACCCAGGCTGCACAGAAGAAGATTGTGTACCCATTATTGAAAAATTATCGGGTTTAAAAATGGTGGAAGATTATAAAATTGGCTATTCACCGGAAAGAATAAACCCGGGTGATAAATTACATACCATCAGTACCATTATAAAAGTAGTTAGCGGATGTGATGCAGAGAGCCTGGATACCATTGCAAAAGTTTATGAACTGGTTGTAAAAGCCGGAGTACATAAAGCCTCTTCTATTAAAGTAGCCGAAGCTGCAAAAATTATTGAGAATACCCAACGTGACCTGAATATTGCGTTGATGAATGAGCTTTCTATCATCTTTGATAAAATGAATATCAATACCTACGAAGTATTGGAAGCCGCAGGCACTAAATGGAATTTTTTAAAATTTCAACCGGGCCTTGTGGGCGGACATTGTATTGGCGTTGATCCCTATTACCTCACTTACAAATCAAAAAAACTGGGTTATAATTCCCAGGTAATTTTAGCAGGCAGGTTTATCAATGATGCCATGGCGGGTTATGTGGCAAGAAGGATGTTGCAGTATATCATACAGAATAATGGCAACGTAAAAGATGCGAAAGTTCTGGTGATGGGCACCACCTTTAAAGAGAATGTAAGTGATATCAGGAACAGTAAGGTAGCCGATGTAATAAAAGAACTGAAAGCATTTTCCTTAAAAGTTCATGTAACTGACCCCCACGCAGAAAATGATGACCTTAAACATGAATACGGGTTTGAGTTGACACCTGCATTAAGCAATGACTACGATGCCGTAATTGTAACGGTACCTCACAATGCTTACAGAGATTTGGATGATGCTTATTTTGCATCCATAACTAAACCACATGCAGTAATTGCCGATCTAAAAGGAATTTACCGGGGCAAGATCAGTTCAAGAAAGTACTGGAGCTTATAACAATTTTGAATTATAAATTTTGAATTTTGAATTCTACTTTTCACACCAAGGACATAGGCAACAGCAGTTTTTTAATAACAGGTGCTGCAGGATTTATTGGCAGCCATATTGCAGAGTATTTATTAAAGAACGGAGCAAAAAAAGTAAGGGTACTTGATAATCTGGTTAACGGGTTTCAATCCAACCTGGATATTCTTAAACAATATAATGGCTTCGAGTTCATCGAAGGCGACATCAGGAATATAGATACTTGTGAGCAGGCTTGTAAGGGAATTGACTATGTAAGTCACCAGGCTGCATTGGGTTCTGTACCACGCAGTATAAAAGAGCCCGTTTACTTTAATGAAGTAAATGTTGGGGGCTTTGTAAATATTTTAAAAGCATCTGTTGATAATAGCGTAAAGCAGTTTGTTTATGCTTCCTCTTCCTCGGTATATGGCGATGAGCCTACATTACCAAAGTTAGAAAGCAGGATCGGGAATTGTTTATCACCTTATGCCATCACAAAAAAAACGAATGAACTATACGCACAGGTTTTTGCTGATGTGTATGGCATAAAGGTATTGGGTTTCAGGTATTTTAATATTTTTGGCCCACGACAAGACCCCGATGGAGCTTATGCAGCAGTTATTCCCTTATTTGTAAAAAATATAATAAAGCAAACACCGGCTTATATTAACGGCGATGGGGAACAGACCCGTGATTTCACTTTTATTGATAATGCAGTACAAGTAAATATTAAAGGAATGCTGACGGATAACCCGGATGCAATGAACAAAGTATATAACGTAGCTGTTGGCGAAAATTTTTCAGTAAATTATTTATATAATACCTGTGCTGAATATTTAAACAGTGATTTCCCGGCCACTTACAGGGAACCAAGGGCTGCTGATATCCGGAATTCTTTGGCTGATATTTCACTGGCAAAAGACCTGTTGGGGTACCAGCCAACAAAAAAATTTAAAGATGGTCTGGAAGATACAATTGAATTTTTTAAACAAGTTTATAATAATGGATAATTTAACAATGCCCGCCCGGATGACCGGATCGGACGTGGATAATTGATAATGTTCTTAACCATACAAGGTATTTAAACAAGCAGGCAAACTGCTTTCGGAAAAATTATCAATTATTCATTAAATCATTATCAATTAAAATTACCATGCCATTTATAAAAACAGGTTTTCCCGGCCTCTTTATTTTTGAACCCGCTGTATTTGAAGACAGCAGGGGCTATTTTTTTGAAAGCTATAATGAAAAAAAATTTGAAGCTGAAGGTATTGATTTAAAATTTGTACAGGATAACCAGTCAAAATCTTCTTATGGCGTGATACGTGGTTTGCATTACCAACTGGAGCCACATGCACAAACAAAATTGGTGAGGGCATTGAGTGGAAATATCCTGGATGTGGTGGTTGATATACGCAAAGGCTCCCCCATGTATGGCAAAGTATTTTTAATGGAATTATCTGCAGATAACAAAAAACAATTGCTGATCCCCAAAGGTTTTGCGCATGGATTTTCGGTGCTGAGTAAAACCGCAGAAGTTTTATACAAATGTGATGCGTTATATAACAAGGAATCTGAAGGGGGTATAATATACAACGACCCCGGTTTGAATATTGACTGGATGTTACCGGCTGATAAAGCCATTATCTCTGAAAAAGACATGGAATTTCCTTCTATATTGAATTGTAAAAACAATTTTGTTTTTGAAAAATAACATCCAGACCATTTTAGTTACCGGTGCAAACGGCCAGCTGGGCAGTGAAATAAAAAACATTGCACCAGGATTTTCCCAATATCAATTCCTATTTATTACAAAAGAAGAATTAGCCATTGATGATTTTAATGCCATAAAAAAATATTTTACAGAACATGATATTGATCATTGTATCAATTGTGCGGCCTATACAGCCGTTGATAAAGCGGAAACTGAAAGAGACCAGGCTTTTTTAATTAATGGAGAAGCAACAGGAAATCTTGCCGGTGTTTGCAAACTACATAATGCTCAATTGATACACATTTCTACGGATTATGTTTTTGACGGCAGGGCAAAACAGCCGTATAAAGAAACTGACGAAACCTGCCCGGTAAGTGCATACGGCGAATCGAAATTAAAAGGCGAAGAACTGGCTTTACAAAATAATTCCTCCACCATCATCATCCGTACCTCATGGGTTTACTCTTCTTATAAAAACAATTTTGTAAAAACCATGTTGCGGTTAATGAAAGAAAAAGAAAGCATCAATGTGGTAAATGATCAATATGGTTGCCCTACTTATGCGGCAGACATTGCAGCGGTTATTATGAAGATCATTTCATCTGGCAAGAGTAGTGAGATGCCCGGTATTTATAATTATACAAATGCAGGCATAACTAATTGGTATGAATTTGCATTAGCAATTAAAAACCTAAGCGGAAGCAATTGTATCGTTAATCCTGTTTCAACTGCGCAATACCCAACAGCCGCAAAGCGGCCACAGTACTCTGTTTTGGATACTGCAAAAATTAAACAGACTTTTGATATTGTTATACCAGACTGGAAAGATAGTTTGCAGAATTGTTTAAACCTGCTTAAATAAAAAGCGCCAGTCATAAAGACTGACGCTGAAAATAATTCTTCGTTTTAGTTAATATCCTTCCCCTCTTCCAGCATTTTAATAAACCCTTCTATCGCATCTTTATTAACTTTATCAGTTGCCTGGGGCTGTGCAGCTTTTGCATATTTCAAAGCATTTTTAAAATCGCCATTGCCAGAGTAGCCCCTCATTAAACCCATGTTGGTAGTAAATACATTTGGATTTTTTTGTGCGTTTAATTTAAATGCTTCCAAAGCCTGTGCAGGCTTTTTCTCCCTTAATAATTGCCGTGCATAGTTATGCAATTCCTGCATAGTAGCTAAAGGCATGGCTTCTTTCAATAAAGCATCTGCCTCGGCTCCCCTGCCCATTTTATTTAAAACGGATGCTTTGGCATTTAATGTCCTGAAATTTTTCTGACCTATAAAAGGCCCCGCAATTGCATAATCACTCCATTGCAATGCTTCATCCAGGTTAGTGTTTCGTTGTACACAAAAATTTACAGCTTCCAGCCAGGCTTCCCAGCGAAAACCTTTTGCATTTCTTAATTCATTTCTGAAAGATTGTAATTGTGTTTTTATATAATCCACTTCTATTGTAAAAGGTATTTTTAATTTTTCCCAGATCAATGCTACTGTTGCGCTGTTCTCTTTTTCATCCATAAATTCAAATTTCATACGCTCTACACTTTCAGTTAAAGCAACTGTTTTTACAGTTACCCTTAATGCATCTTCTTTTGGTTCATAAAAAAATGAGCCCCATGATGTGGAGTTGTTACTGAAAATAAAAGTGGCGCTTCCCCCTTCCTCCATAGCGATGAATAATCCGTAAGTACCCGCAGGCAAAGTTTTTCCTTCTATCATTACATCCGAACTAAAACTGATAGTTGTATTTTCATTTGCACCGGCACGCCATGGGGCTGCTTTACTGGTGCCAAAGCCCTGATCGGTAAATCCATAAGGCACCAACTGGCCCCATATTTTACCCTCCCGGCCTTTTACTGCGGGCCTGTCGTAATGAAGGGTTACGTCAGTAATACCAATACGTTCCGATACGGTAGTTTTTTTATTACCCCCATCGGCTATGGTAAAAAGGATTTGTGAAAAGGAAAAAGTGGAAATCAATAATGCAATTATTGACACGAATAATTTTTTATGAGACATAGCAGTAGATTTAGTTCCTAAATATAAGAACATCGACTTACCAGAGCTAAGTAATAATGATGAATGGCAGGTAATAAAAAAGCAACTCCACTGAATTTCCGGTGTAGTTGTCAGGCCACTACAAATACTTTTCAGTTTAAAAAGGATAATTATCTCAGCAGATTTTTAACTCAGTTAGCTTTTCATAGTGGCCAGACAACTATTGAAGGGTAAATCCTTCCAGGAATTTAGTAGTAAAGTTTCCACTTTTGAAATTTTCATCTCTCATCAATTGCTGGTGAAAAGGAATGGTGGTTTTAACACCCTCTATCACATATTCACTCAATGCCCTGCTCATGGTATTAATGGCTTCTTCACGGGTTTGGGCTATAGCAATCAGTTTGGCGATCATGCTGTCGTAATAAGGAGGAATTACATAGCCTGCATACACATGGCTATCTACCCTTACACCATGCCCACCCGGCTGATGAAGTACGGTGATTTTTCCCGGCGATGGACGGAAATCATTATAAGGATCCTCTGCATTGATGCGGCATTCAATAGCATGCATCTGCGGAAAATAATTTTTACCACTTACTTTATCACCCGCTGCAATTTTTATCTGCTCTTTTATCAGGTCAAAATTAATTACCTCTTCCGTTACACAATGCTCCACCTGTATACGGGTGTTCATCTCCATAAAGTAGAAGTTGCGGTGTTTATCCACCAAAAATTCTACCGTGCCTACGCTTTCATAATTAATAGCTTTAGCTGCTTTAATAGCGGCAGCACCCATCCTGTCCCTGAGCTCATCTGTCATAAATGGAGAAGGAGATTCTTCTACTAATTTCTGATGGCGGCGTTGTATGCTGCAATCCCTTTCGCTTAAATGAGAAACGTTTCCATATTGGTCACCGGCAATTTGTATTTCAATATGGCGTGGCTCTTCCACAAATTTTTCCATATAAATACCATCAT
>JBDTUK010000062.1:0-6286 GCA_040007795.1 Ferruginibacter sp. | reverse complement strand
AGGTATTCCGCCATATTCCACATTTATTTTTTGTTGTCCTTGTCTAAATCCGCTGTTGGTAGTAATATAAATTTTATCATTTTGATGATTAAATTTAACCAATGCATTGTTTACTTTTATTTTTGTTACCAGCATCGCATCTAATAAATCCAGTAACAAGGTGTCTGTTTGTTTTGATAAATTCAATTGTATTTCAACATTCCCATTGATAGATTGATGTTCTATATCCACATTCAGATTAATGGTATAATGCCTGATATCCATTATTGCCTGCAGTGGATTAAGTTCACCTCCGGAACTCATTTTACTGATATCCCGGTTTTGACCTATCGAATCAAGGGAGCAAACCAGTACCAGAAAAAACAGGATACACTTATACAGGCAATTCGGTTTTATTTTATTGAAGGTTGTCATAACTAAAAGTGCATTTATAAATATTAAGAATATGTAAGCGATTCAAGTTAAGAGTACTTCATTATTATTTCAGAATAGCAACTATCCTGAATTCTATAAAAAAAATTATCAAAGACTTGAAACTAACAAACTTTAAAAAAAGCCGGAGCATGCTCTTCCAGTTTCGCTTCTATATCTTTTGCAGCTGCAGTTACAGATAAGCCACCTAAATTGGTGCATCTTAATGTATGGTGAATTTCATCGCCCACTTTTTTCATGGTCTCTATCACTTCATCCAAAGGGATTAAAGCATTATAATTGGATAATGCCATGTTAGCACAGGCTACTGCATTGGTTGCAGCCATTACGTTTCGTCCCAGGCAAGGTGCCTCTACTCTGTTCCCGATGGGGTCACATATTAATCCCAATGAATTTTGTAATGCTAATGATGCCGCTCCAAGTGATTGTTGCAATGTGCCATTTGCCATTACTACAATTCCGGCAGCGGCCATACCGGCTCCGCTTCCGGTTTCGGCCATACACCCACCTACCTCTGCAGCAAATGTTGCATGTGCTGCAATGAATACACCGATCAATCCTGCAGCTAATAAGCCTTTTACTTTTTCATCTTCTGTTATTCCCAGCGATTCAGCCATTCCAATAATAGCGCCGGGCAATGCACCACATGATCCTGCGGTTGGTGCAGCTACAATTACTCCCATCGAACTTTTTACTTCCATCATGGCAGATACATACATGATGATGATATTATTTGCATCTCCGCCAGTTAACCGTTTTTTTTGTAATTGCTCTTTCAACTGTAGAGACTGACTTCCTAAAATCCTGTCAGTATACTGTGTTCCTTTCAGCCCCAATTGTATAGCATTTTCCATGATGTGTAAAATCTTACGCATCTTTTCAAAAACTTCTTTATCTGAAATGTTCCCTCTTTCACTTTCATAAGCTATTGCCAGTTCCCATAGCGAAAGATCTTTTTGGTCATTGTACCGTAACATTTCTTCACAGGTAATAAATGGCACAGTTAAATTTTTCCTTGCCATGATGGGTAATACCGGTGCCAGTTTTTTAATTCGTTTCACTTCAGAAAAACTGGATAACTCATTACACAAGTCATCCGGTAAAAACTGTTGCGCTTTTATTTCAATAAAAGAGTTTTCGCCGGGATGCCATTCAATAGCATCATAATCAAAAACTTCTTTTATATAAGCAGTTACTTTTTCCGGTGTATCGCAATAGATCAAGGTTTCAAAATAATCTCCTGCCATGGAAACTTTGGCACCATCAATTGAAATAACTTCAATCATTCCGCCGCCGGTAGATATGGCTACCAGTCGCCTGCATTCAGTTTGTGAACTCAAGGTTAGCTGGTAAGTATTAGGATGATTGCTTGCAGTAAGCGGAACAATTTCAATTTCAATCTTTATTCCTGCTTTATCAATGTATTCTGCTGAGGATTGTAATCTTTCATCAAAAGCTTCCCATCCTAAAAATCCGCCAAACAATCCCATATCTGATCCCTGGCTTTTATGTGTGGTAGCCAATGAGCCATGCGGATCAAACTCAATTAAAATATGGCTGATCTGCCCATCCATCAAGTCACGGCAGATCCTGCCGATACGTAAGGAAGCAGCACAATGAGAACTGGAAGGCCCTCTCATTACCGGGCCTATCACATCATTAAATATGCTGGGGTAGTTACTCATTTTTTAAAGTTTGCCTTCTAAATTTACAAATTATTTTTCCAAAAGCGCTCCATTGTTTTTCGTAAATGCAGCGACGTGTTTTCCCTTTCATTAATACCATGAGACCGCATCGGGTACGACATCATATCAAATTGTTTATTATTTTTAATTAACTCATTCACCAGCATTTCAAAACTCTGATAGTGCACATTGTCATCGGCAGTGCCGTGTACGATCATTAATTTCCCTTTCAGATTATTTGCAAAATAAAGGGGTGAGCCATCATGGTAACCTTTTGCATTGTCATTCAACAATCCCATATATCTCTCCTGGTAAGTGGCATCATATAATTTTTGATCGGAGACAAAAGAAACGGCCAGGCCGGTTTTATAAGTTTCAGGATAACGGAACATACAATTCAGTGTCATTTGTCCGCCGCCGCTCCATCCCCAGATACCTACTCTTGAACTATCTATAAACCGATAAGTTTTCATGATCTGTATTGCCGCTTTATGCTGATCGGCCGAAGCCAGCAATCCGATTTGGCTATAAATTGATTTTCGCCAGGCATTGCCTCTGGGTGTTTTAGTACCTCTGTTATCAACACTCATTACCACATAGCCTTCCTGTGCCATATAGGTTTGCCAGAGATCTCCATCCCAGTTATCCTGCACGGTAGTACCTGCCGGCTCTCCATATACATAAAACAAAAGCGGATATTTTTTTGACGGATCAAATCCCGGAGGTTTTAGCATGTAAGCATCCAATGCTACATCACCAATGTCAACTTTAATAAATTCCTTTTTACTAAGGCCAAGTAAGGCGATTTTATTTTTTAATGAACTATTTTCTTCCAATACCCTCACCGTTTTATGGTCTGGCAAACTTACCAGGGATATAACCGGAGGTGTTGTTGAATTTTGAAAATTCTGTATGGCCCATTTACCATCTTCCGACATCTGGTAGGCATTATGGCCAACACTTTCAATGGGTGTTATGCGCTCTGCAACTCCGGTTCCGTCTAATTTACTTTTGTATAAATAGCGATGAATAAAATCGCCTGGAGAAGCAATATAATAAACATACCCTCCCGCAGGGTCAATACAATTGATATTCACCACATCAAAATCGCCTTTTGTGATAAGCTCCATTTTTTTACCGTCACGAGAAACTTTGTACAAATGATACCAGCCATCTTTTTCACTTGTCCAGGTAAAATATTTTTCATTATCCAGCCATTTGATATTATCGTGTATATCAAGAAAAGCAGCATCGGTATCCGTTAAAATATTTTTTAGTTGCATATTGCCGATATTGGCTGTCCATACAGTATTTTTATTTTGTGCCCGGTTCAATTGCTGAATCATTACCTCGTTTGAGTTGGGAATAAAATCCATTCTTGCCAGGTAATTATTTCTTGAGTCGCCCGGAATACTAAACCATTTTGTTTTGCCGCCGTCTACTGCAACAACCCCTACTTTAACAGCCGATAAAGTAGTTCCTACTTTAGGATAGGGCAGGGGAATTGGCTTTGAGTAAATGGAATCTACATTATTAATTAAATAAAAAGTTCCCACGCCTTTGGTATCCGATTGCCAATAGGCAATATGCTTGCTATCAGGACTCCAGCGAAAGCCATCCCTGCAATCCAGTTCTTCTTCATATACCCAGTCAAAAGTTCCATTGATAATATTATCACCACCATCAAATGTTATTTGTTTTATTTTATGGGTGTTTAAATTTTCAACATAGATGTTTAAGTTACTTACATAAGCAACCTGTGAAGCATCAGGTGAAAATTTAGCAAACATTAATGTAGCAGCAGGAAGGGTTTTTCCTAATTGAAAGAGAGAGCCGGATTTAACATCCAAAACCCAGTAATCTCCTTTGGTATTGTAGCGCCATACCCTTTTGGTATTGGTGAACACAAGCAGTTTGTTATTAGCATCCGACCATTCATAGTTATCAATTTGCAAGGGTACTTTTGATCCGGAACTTATTAATTGTGCAGCATTGACTATTATTGTCCTGGCTCCCGTAACTGCATCATAACGAATAATATCTTTTCCTCCCACGACAATATTAGTTTCCAGCGTACTGTAGCTGTTATTATCCTTCATCCATCGCACGGGGCCAAAGCCCTTTGTACGGTAGGTGCCGTTTTTATAAATATCTTCCAGGGTAAGCCGTGTATTGCTGGTTTGTGCATAACTGCAGATATTTATTAAGGTAACAGCAATAAAAAAGTGAATTCTTTTGGTAAACATAAATTACTGATTTATTTGTTTTGGTATCTTAGAAGCCCGCTGTGAAAGAATAGTTTACAATTA
This sequence comes from Ferruginibacter sp., assembly GCA_040007795.1. Taxonomy (GTDB): domain Bacteria; phylum Bacteroidota; class Bacteroidia; order Chitinophagales; family Chitinophagaceae; genus Ferruginibacter. The sequence continues at coordinate 1,860 of JBDTUK010000062.1, read as the reverse complement.
CAATATACTGTGTATTCTTTAAAAAATACTTATTGGCACAAAGAAGATATTTTTGTAAGTGCAGTTTGTGGTTAAGCTGTTGTTCATATTACCAAACAGCAGTGGAAAGAGGAGGAGTAGCTGTATGCAGGTGCAGGCTCTTTTATACGCCGCATATTGGCGTGACTATGAAGACCCCGTCGGGACGAAAAAAATGATTGTAATAAATTTCATATAGTAGTTGTTAGTTAAAGTATCGCTTTAAAAAATTGTTCTTTCAAATTACAATTCAGCCAAAGCTTTCAATCCTGCAAGTACCGGGTTCTCTTCTCCCTGCGGCGCTTCCTGCTTTGCTCCCGGCCGGTTATCTTCCTGTATGATCTCCAGGTTAATATGTCCTTCTTCTTTAGTAAGCACATAACTCATAATAAAATAATTTTCCGGTTTGTCTTCCAACTCAGGCCTTGGCGCAAACAAACTATACTTTATTAACTGTTGCGGAATTATTTCCAGCACCTTGCCCCATTGCTCAAAAACTTTATCTTCCCATGCTGTTCTGAACCTAATAGCGCTTCCCACTTTCCAGTCAGTGATCAGATCACTACCGTATTGCCATTGCTTTACAAGTTCGGGCTTTGTTAGTGTGTCCCATACTTTTTCAATGGAGGCTTTGATGACCAGTGTGGAAATATTTGTTGGCATTTTTATTCCTTCTTTAATGTTGAAGTTAAAATAAAATATTGAAGCTGCGTGTAAGAATAAAGACTCCTTTTTTACGCCGGGTTGTCATAATACCACACAAGGCCGGGCTATAAAGACAGTGGCTGCACAAAAAAATAAACATTTTATCATTACACTTTAATTTGTAATTTCAAACTGTATATTTCATATTTCAACCAAAACCAATTTTATGGGAAAAACATGGAACCGCCGAGAAGCCATCAGGGCTCTTGGGCTTTCACTGGGAACTGTATCTCTTCCTTTTTCTTCATGGGCCACTAACGAAGAAAAGCAGCGCATCCTGTTACCAACCGAAAGATTAAACCTGGATAAACCCGTTACGGCTATTACCTGCGGCGCCGGTAACAGGGGCAATGTGTATGGAGATTTTTCTATTGCTTATCCCGATCAACTTGATATAATTGGCGTGGCAGAACCCATTGCCATCCGCAATGAACGGTACACCAAAAAGCATAACATAAAAGAGGAAAACCGTTTTACTACATGGGAAGATGTTTTTAAAAAACCAAAGTTTGCTGATGCGGTGATCATTTCCACACCCGATAACCTGCATTACGGCCCTTGTATGAAAGCACTTGAAATGGGGTATGATGTGCTGCTTGAAAAACCAATATCACCCAGCGAAAAAGAATGCAGGAATATTTTAGCCCTTGCTAAACAAAACGGGCGCATTGTAGCTGTATGCCACGTGTTGCGATATGCACCTTATTTTGTAAAACTGAAAGAAATTATACAAAGTGGCGTACTTGGCGAAATTTGCAGCATTCAGCATATGGAGCCTATACAGCATATACACATGAGCCATTCCTATGTACGGGGCAACTGGCACAACAGCAAACAAACTACACCCATCATTTTGGCAAAATCCTGTCATGACCTGGATATATTAAAGTGGATGACAGAAAGATCATGTGAAAAGATACAGGCATTTGGAAATTTAAAATGGTTTACCGGTGCGAATGCACCACAAGGAAGTACGGCACGTTGCACAGATGGCTGTACTGTGGAAGCTAAATGCCCATACAGCGCATTGAATATTTATTACCGGCGCAGGGAGTATAATTATGTTTTTGATCTGCCGGAAGAAAAAGATAAACAGGCTGCATTTGTACTGGACCAATTAAAAACAACCAATTACGG
>JBDTUK010000061.1:0-15070 GCA_040007795.1 Ferruginibacter sp. | reverse complement strand
TGTAGCTAATGAATTTACCCGAAAGCTAAACCCCGAAGGGGTGAAATGATTATAGGGTAATCATAATTCAGGAATTAAAACCTTGAAAGGGTGCTATGATTGTAGCTAATGAATTTACCCCAAAGCTAAACCCCGAAGAGGTGAAATGATTATAGAGTAAACATAATCCAGGAATTAAAACCCTGAAAGGGTGCTATGATTATAGCATATAAATTTACCCGGAAGCTAAACCCCGAAGGGGTGAAATGATTATAGCGTAATGATAATCCAGGAATTAAAACCCCGAAAGGGTGCTATGATTATAGCAAATGAATTTACCCGAAAGCTAAACCCCAAAGGGGTGTAATGGTTATAGCGTAATCATAATCCAGGAATTAAAACCCCGAAGGGGTGACATTTTTATTATAAACAATTTATTCAAAATAAAATCACCAATCATGCCCGGCACATATTCACAAATTTATATCCAGGTTGTATTTGCTGTAAAAGGAAGAGAAAACCTAATTGCCAACAGCTGGAAAACCGATCTGCATAAATATATTTCTGGCATTATAAAAGGCAAAGGGCAAAAGCCAATTATTGTAAACGGTATGCCCGATCATATACATGCCTTCATAGGTTTAAAACCAACTATGGCCATATCAGATCTGGTGAGGGATATAAAGAACAACTCCACAAATTTTATTAACGATCATAATTTGGTAAAAGGAAAATTTGCCTGGCAGGAGAGCTTTGGGGCATTTTCCTATTCGCATTCACATATAGGGCGTGTTTATGATTATATTCTTAACCAGGAGAAACATCACGAAAAGAAAACCTTTAAGCAGGAGTACCTTTCTTTTTTAAAGAAATTTGAAGTTGAATATGATGAAAAGTATTTGTTTGAATGGTATGAGTAATGATCGGTTTAATTTCTCTGTCACCCCTTCGGGGTTTTGGTTCGCTATAGAAATATGTTTTCTATAATCATAGCACCCCTTTGGGGTTATTTATAGCCGGTTAATAAAGAATAGCCAATTTCAGTTGAAGATATAATTTATAGCCTTTTTGTTTTTACAGAAAATATAATGGTTAAAATGTAATTTTTCTTTCTTCTAAAATTTCTATATACCCTATCACTCCACCAACAACAGAACCAATAGCCTCAATGATAGAAATAGCATGTTTCTGTAGAATACCGGAAAATAAACCAATGCCCATGGTCATACTTACTATAATTAAAAGTATTAAGGCTACATACTTTTTATGCTTTGGAACTAATAAGGTGCCAACTTTAACAAAAGCGTATCCTCCAATGCCACCAGCTATCCCAGGAACTATATATTTTACATACCATGAGTCTCCATCCTCTCCAGCATTTAGTTTGTACCCAATCCATGTCATTACATTAAATATGGCATATGATATAAAATAGGATGCTATTGCAGTAGGAATAGATAGTATCCATCCAATCCATTTTAGTTTTGGATTAATTTTCATTATTTAGTATATTTAAAAGCAGCATTTTTTGATAGTACAATAAACAAAACATATTGCATTTATGCAAGGGTAGTGGTATATTAGAATATGAAGATTTCGGAAGAACAGCAACAAGAGAGTTTAAAGGCAATAATTACAGCCTTTGGTACTTATGCTCTAGGAGATATTAAATATACTGCCAAGAAGAAACCTATTGCAGCATTTATATTGTGTGTATGCTTTATCGATCAAATTTCTACGTTTTTATTTGGTAGAAATAAATTCAATGATTTTATACTGAAATTTATGCCTACGTATGAGGCTATGGATTTATATTCCACTTTAAGAAATGGATTGGTTCATAATTATTCAACTAAAGGATATTATGGACTTACTTATAATAAACTTAAAAGTAGAAAAGAAAATAATCAAAATCTTAGAAGCCTAAATCTGCATAGGTTTATTGACGATATTGAAAATGCCTTTAGGGATATTGAAGTTGAACTATTGAGAAACGGAGAGATTAGGAATCATGCAATTAATTGGGATAGGAATCATTTTGCTGTGATTAGAGATAAAAAATATAAAGCACCATTATATTCTTCCAAAGAATGCAAGATTTTAATCCAGAAATATTTAAAGTTATTGATAAATCGAAGAATTCTTGATAACAATAAAAAGTACAAAATAACTAATATTATAAAGGTTAGAAAGAAGAAGGGGTATACAATAGAAGTAATTGCTACACTTGGTAATTTTGATTATTATTACGATTTAAATGATGCTGCAGAAAGATTTAATCTAATCCAGCCCCAAGCTTTTTTAAAGACTTTAGATCTGTCTTCATAAGGTATCCTCTTATATCTCAGAAAGTATCTTTTCCATATCCTCATTCTTTAAACCCAATGTTCTCATAATTTGTTTTACAATAAATTCTGGAACCGGGTCAATATGATCCTGGATTACGATAGGTCTTGTTAAAGATTGTTTGCTATATTTTTCGTGGCCTTTTTCGTGACGGATAAGTTTACATCCCTGGTGTAGTAGAATTTTTCTAACTGTAGTAAGTGGCAGATTTCTTGACCTGAAAGTCATTAACAAGCATATTGCGGCATATTCACATCCATTCTGTCCATCTTATAAGGCCGTGAGTTAACAATATTGTGAAGATATTCGTTGCGGTTCAGTATATCAGTTAATTCGGGAGCTATATAAGGCTTGGTTTTCTTTTTTATGGTCCATCCATGTGCCTTCAGGTCTTCAATAAGTGTGTTCTTGTGAATTGTGTAAGAGAAATATTCTGATAAATTGATCTCTAATGAACTTTTAGCTTCCTTCTCGGTTTTTCCATAGCCTGAAATATCAAGAACAGGGATGTAGGCAATCTGAATGCCATCTTCTTCAAAAAACATAACGGGCAGGTTTAATTTTACAGCGTTTTTACCTTCCTGCCATTTACCTTGTAAGCCGCCTTGTTTCATAAGTGAGATTTATTTTTGAATCCTGTATCCTGTATTCACAAATCTACACAAATATCTTTGCTATAAACGGGAGTTAATTTCATTTTTGTTTGCTAAGATGTCTTTAGTAGGAGAGTTTAAACAAGTCTCCTCAGTTATTTAAACTAAATTTGCTGTTCACTTTATTTTTAACCGTTCATTAGTCTACTTAACATAATATTAATTATAGGCAACAATACCTAATAATTACAACTCTTGTGAATGGCTAATGGACATTATGCAATAGCTAATGTCTCTAGGCTCTGATGGATTTCAACCAATCCTTTCCAATTTTAATATTGAAGCACTTAACGAAATGCAACTGGCTTCCATAGAAGCCGTAAAAAATAATCCGGGTGTTATTTTATTATCTGCAACAGGCTCCGGCAAGACCCTGGCTTTTTTATTGCCGGTCGTAAAATTATTGGATCCGGCCATTGATCAGCCGCAGGCTTTAATAATTGTACCCAGCCGTGAACTTGCTATACAGATTGACGATGTGTTCCGCAAAATGGCAACCGGTTTTAAAGTAACGCTTTGTTATGGCGGCCACAAACGGGAAACTGAAGAAAATAATTTAAAGCAGGCACCGGCGCTTATTATTGGTACGGCTGGCCGCTTAGCCGATCATATCCGCCGCAATAATTTTTCCCTGGACAAAATAACTACCCTGGTGCTGGATGAATTTGATAAATCACTGGAGCTTGGCTTTACCGAAGAAATGTCTTTCATCGTCGGCTCTTTGCAACATATCAATAAGAGAATTCTTACATCTGCCACCAATGCGGTTCCGGTTCCTGATTTTATAGGCCTCACCCAGCCCGTAAAACTTAATTTTTTATCTGAAGCGGAAAATACAGCAAGCATGCTGGACATAAAAACTGTTTTCAGTGAGGACAAGGACAAAGTACCAACCCTTTTTAAACTCATCTGTTATTTGGGTAACCGCTCAACGGTTGTGTTTTGTAATCACCGGGAATCTGTTGAACGCACCAGCAATATGTTAACTGAACGTGGATTGCTGAATGTATTTTATCATGGTGGTATGGAGCAGCAGGAAAGAGACAGCGCCCTTTGTAAATTCCGTAACGGAACTTCTAATGTACTTGTTACAACAGATCTTGCTTCCCGTGGTTTGGATATTCCTAACATACGCTACATCATACATTTTCATTTACCGGCTACCGAAGATGTGTTTACACACCGCAATGGCCGTACAGCCCGTATGGATGCCAGCGGCACTGCTATTTTAATTTTATCGGAAGAAGAAAAATTACCAGGTTACATTGCTGATGTTGAAAATATTGAACTGGAAGAAAATTATCCATTGCCGGAAAAACCAAAATGGAGCACCCTGTTCATTGCTGCCGGAAAAAAAGATAAAGTAAATAAGATAGATATCGTTGGTTTCTTTTCAAAGAAAGGAGAATTAAAAAAAGAAGATATAGGTTTGATAGAAGTGAAAGATTTCTTTTCGTTTGTTGCGATCAAAAAAATAAAAGTTAGTGCTGTGTTGGAATTAATAAAGAATGAGAAGATAAAAAATAAAAAGGTGAAGATAGAGATAGCGAGATAGAATCGCTGATGACGCTGATTTAGGCAGATTAACGCAGATTTTTGTAGGCAATGATATCAATTATTAAAACGAATCTTTGTCATGCTGAGGAACGAAGCATCTCACTTACTACAAACCTTGCTGATGAATAAAAAAGCTGTCAGCCTGAGCTTGTCGAAGGCGGGTTGAATAAAAAGCATATCGGCTTCGACAGGCTCAGCCTGACAATCTACTAAGGAAAACATACTTAATCTTCTTTTTTCAACGTAATAATATCATCACTCAATCTTTCCATCTCCAGCGGCAATGTACCATTGTACACTCCCCTTATTCTTCTGAGCTTATCTACCAGTATAAAATTTTCGGTGTGTAAAAATTCATTACCTGTTTGATAATAACCAACGGTATCACCGGCATAATATTCCTTTTTTGCAAGTCGGTATATATCATCCACATTGCCGGTAAGCAAATGCCATTTACCACGGATCACGCCTTTATCATCTGCATATTTTTTCAGCACGGGCACACTATCCATTTGTGGTGTTACAGAATGAGAGAGAAAAATTACCTCATCATCATTTTTAAATTTCTCCTGCAGTATACCCATGTCAGCCGTCATTTTCGGACAAATACTTCTGCATTTTGTAAAGATAAAATCCGCTACATAAATTTTTCCTGCTACTGTTTTTTCAGTGATAGTCTCACTATTTTGATTGGTAAAAGAAAATGCCGGGATGGTATGAATAGCTTTATAAGCAGGATCATTCTTTTCTATCCACTCGGGTGTAAAGTCAGGTTTATTGATGAAGGGCAGCGGCAGTTCAACTGTTTTGGTTTTGCAACCAACCACTATCATCAATATGATGAACCAACTATTTTTTAATGATCGAGTCATAAGGATTGATACATGTTTTTAAACCCAGCAGTCCATATTTTTTTCCGTTGCGTATTACATAGTTGGCTCTTACCGTTCCATTATCCCACCAGAGTTTTTCACTACCTTCTTCATGTCCGTTCACATAATGAAAATCTTTACCCAGCAACCCTGATGCATACCATTCTTTAAATTCGCCACTATATTCATTGGCATAAGCCGTAAAATACATTTTCTGTTTTCCATCAGGCCACCATGATTGGTGAATGCCTTCTTTCTTTCCGTTGATATAAAATCTTTCTTCGGCTAATTGTTTATTGGGATACCATTTTTCCTGGAACCCCTCCTCTACCCCATTAAAATAAGATTGCAGCAAAGCCGTATCTCCATTCGTATATAATAAATAGCGATAGCCGGTAAAAAAATGATCGTCGTAGTAAACTGTATCCTGGTGATTAGTAAAACGATTATCTGTTGCACTTATATAATTACCCGGAACTGTCTTTGCAATTTTTATATCCTTTTCTCCTGAAAAAAAAGCATCTTTCTTTTTACCGGCACATGATGCCATAAAAAGAAAGATGAAATAAATTAGTGCTTGTCTTATCATTGAGATTAATGAACTACTGTGTCACTGTGCCTGCTGTACCCCAAAAGCCGTTTCCGTTCAAATAAGGAGCTGCAGTTGAAAAATGATAATGATAGATACCTGCAGGCCAATCAACCGTAGCATGTGTATGTCCGTGATATACATCCAGGCCTGATGGAGCAGCGCCACCAACTTCTTCCGGCCCGTATACAGGAAAGCCATCTAATAAAAAACCCATCAAAGCAAATTTGCTTGCTTTTACTTCGGTTAAATATTTAGGTTCCACATGATAGTGATACATACCTGTCATTTGCGGATGCCCCCACCACTGATCAAAGCTTGCAATCTCACCCGTTAACGGAGAACCGCCTGCAGCATATTGATTAAACAAAGGCACACCATTTAATGCAACACCCATCACACCCATTGGTGTACTTGCATGCGTTCCGGCTGCAACAGGATTAACAGGTATCTTAAGTGTTATGTTTTGCGTAGAAATAGAATTAGGGTTTTGTGCAAAGCTGAATCCTCCAAAAGTTGTACCGCTGAAATTTTCATGCAACGGATTAGCTACAGGATAGTATGCGCTTTTATGATCGGGTAATGCATTACATTTTATAGTTACCCAGGTGCCATCAAAAGTTATGCTGGTAGCGCCATAAATTTTGTTATACACTGCAGGTAAAGTAGTACCACCACCTGCAGCATTCACAGTTAAAGAAATACTGCATGATTGTCCGCCAAAACTTACAGAAAAAACAGCGGTACCGGCAGCAACTGGTGTTCCTGTTACGCTGTATGATAAATTGCCCGTACCATTTGCTAATGTACCGGCCTGCAGCGTTGCAGTTAACCCTGTAACGCCTGTGGATGAAATACCAGTTCCGGCAGTATATGCCGCTGCATTGCCTCCGCTGTAAGGAACCGTTCCGGTAGCTGAATAAGCAGTACCAGCAGTTGCCACCCCGGAAAATGAAACGCTGGCGCAGGATAAAGCTGTAATGCTTGCAGTTGTTGTTCCGCCTCCACCAGTATCAGGTGTTGATTTACTGCATTGCGTAAGTGTGCAAGTCAATATTAACATCACAGTATTTGAAAATAGTTTCTTCATAATTTAATTCTTTATTCAGTTAGAAGTTTTTTATTGCTAAAACCTTCGGTTAATTATTATTTTTTACAAGGAATTAAAAAGGGCTACTCCATTTTTTATCTGTATAAACATTTGTACCTGACAAAGTTTTTAAGAATGCGATGAGCCCGTCAATTTCCTGTGCTGTAAAATTTAAATGCTGACCAAAGCCATTCGGTCTAAGTTTTGGATCAAGATTGGTATTACCCGTTGCTATATTAATAGTACCATAATGCCCTATCGCATTTTGCAGTGTTGCCAGGTTTCCTGTATGCATCAAAGGGCCATTTTCAATACCGGCAGTATTGGTTACATCCCGTAGACTTGGTGCTCTTGTAACAGTTATATCAATTCCAACTCCGGATATCTTACCAATAATGCCATTGTTACCTGAATTAGGAGCAATATCAAACTCAGGAGCATTGTGACAACCATTACAACCTGCTCCACCGTTGATCCTGTTGCCGGTTGCATCAAAAACAGGCGCTCCAATAAAAACCTGTTTACCCATATTTTCCTGTGGCGTAAAATTGGGGAATGGTTGTCCATCATTTGCAACCATTGCCCTTCCTGCATCGTATTTGGAGTCGAAAGACTGAATGCTCCGTACAAATTGAGCCAGGCATTCCTGCATACGGGCTTCTGTTACGGTAATATCGCCGTACACAAATTTGAAAAGTTCATTGTAATATTTTATGGCCTGGAGTTTTACCAACAGGTCAGCAAGTCCCGGCCTTCCACTCAGTCCGCTAAAACCCATTTCGGCATGGTCCTGTATCGGCTTGGTGGTTTGTATTTCCAACGTTGCCGCTCTTTCATCCCAAAAGAATTTTTGCTCCACAGCAAAACGGGCATTTACTAATCTCATGGTATGCCTTGCAGTTGTTCCTCCTGCAACACCATTACTGGCAATTAAATTATCGCTGAATGCAAACTGTTGCTTATGGCAACTGCCACAGGAGATACTATTATCAATACTTAAATTCTTATCATAAAACAAAACCCTTCCTAAAGTAGCTTTAGCATTTGTAATTGGATTACCTCCTGTGTTTTCTTTTACAATATAATTTGGTTTGGCCTGGTTGGCGTAGTTAGACAGGTTGTTTGGATCAATGTTGGTTCCAAATGTTGTTTTGATTGCTGCATAAGGATCAACAATTGGTGTTGTTGCAGTAGTTGTATCAGATTTAGAACAAAACTGAAATGCAATTACAATAACAGATAATACCGCAATAATGGTCGTTTTTTTTGTGTGCATATATTGGTTATGTTGGTAAAGAGTATTTTATCTTTGTCATGCTGAGGTACGAAGCATCTCACCATGAATTAATGAGCTTTATGTTTTACTGAGATGCTTCGTACCTCAGCATGACAAGAATCTGTTTTCAAATTGATCTTTACTTTCAAATCAAATTCTATTTTCATAATTAATAAACAATTTTAGTTGCCCGGCGGTGGTGGCGGACCATCTCCCGGTCTCATTTCCTGCGGTGGCCCATCTCCTGGTCTCATTCCCTGTGGTGGCGGCCCCAGGCGTTTTGGTGCAGCCATCCGGTGTAATGCGTCCTGTATTATTTCGTCAAATTTTTTCTGTTGCTCAGCATTACATATTGCTCTCAGTTTTTGAAAATGCCTGAAAGTATATTCATCTAAATTCTGATCTGCTGCAACTGCTCTGCGACTGAAAATATTTATCATCGAATCTGAAACATTAGGTTGCTGTAACAATCCAAAGAAATCATCTTTTGCTTTGCGGATGCTATCCTGTATTTCTTTCTGGCCTGCCTGGTGCTCATCTCTTAATTTTTTATACATTTCCTGTTGTGCTGAATCTAATTTTAATTCATGCGTAAGAAATTCAAATACCTGTCCACCCGGTTGCGGTGGTCTCATCTCTCCCTTATCCTTGCTTTTATTTGTCCACAATAAAGCCAGTGTTACAATATTGGCTGTTAGCAACAGTAATGTAACGACAGAAAGCCAGCGGTTATTGGTAGAATTATTCATGCGATAAAAATTTATTCGTAAACAGATCCGGTGTTCATGTTATAGGCTGTAGCAAAACTTTCAATAGTAGCCTGGTTATTAGGCTGGGTTGCTGTATTTTGTTTCGGCACTTTACCAATTTCAAACAATGAAAAAACATTTATGATCAGAAAAATTGAAAGTACTGCGGTAATAAATGCAGGACGAAGCAGGAAAAAAGGTTTCTTTGCCGGTTCCATTTCCATCTGCATTTTACCTTTTAAACGGGTATAAAAAAAATCAGGGGCCGTGGCTTTTTGCAGGCTGTCAAGGCTTCCCATTACTCGTTCTGTTCTGTTGTTTGATAAGTTATTTTTCATCAGTAAAATTTACCTGTTATTAGTTTAGATGTCGTTTTTTGTAAAAACCTTCGCTAAGCTGGTAATTCATTTAATTTTTTCCGGAGATTCTGTTTGGCCCGCTGCAGCAGGGAATCAACAGCTGATTCGGAAGTTTTTAAAATATCAGCTATTTCCCGGTAACTCAGTTCTTCTACCTTGTTTAAAATAAAAGCTGTACGCTGGTTTTCGGGCAGTTGGTCAACCATTTTAAAAAGCAGTGCAGCATCTTCTTTCTTTTCATGTTGCACACCGGGGTGGTTGAAGTCTTCAGGTTCATGCAAAGGCCTGTTATCTTCTCCAAACAGGCTGCTTAAGAACCCAAAACGTTTTTTTCTTTTCTTGCTGCGCAGGTAGTCTAGTGATTTGGTGACCGTGATCCTGTATATCCACGTAGATAAAAGTGAATCGCCTTTGAACTGTTGTATGGAACGGTAAACCTGGATGAAAACTTCCTGTGCGATATCTTCTGCTTCGGTATGATGCTGCAATAAACCAAGGGCCGTATTAAATACCTTATCCTGAAACCGGGTTACCAATTCCTTAAATGCAGGTTCCTCTCCGTTTCGGAGACCGGAAAGTAATTCCTCTTCTGTCAAGGGCGATACTGGTTTATAGTTAGACGTTACAAATTACAAAAACCATCGTTCAATAAATTAATTAATTGGCTGTTCAATCATAAAGGAGGAAAGGTGTAATTTTTTCCTGCCATTCATTTTTTAGTTCAGTTGATATATTATCTCCTGCTTTTAATTTTGAAAAGCTGGTTTCAATACCCAATAATTTATCTAAATGCTTTTCTCCGGAAGGATTGGCTGCAGTTTTATACAATCTTTCTTTACACTGTTCAGGAAATAATAAAAGCAATTGCTGAATTATTGCAATGCCGGTATGCACCGGACGAAAACTATCTTCATCAGTAATTAAAACTGATAAACCCGTGCAACTTTCTCCTGCATATAGACTCTCGTTTGGAGTATATTTAATTTCTGAAAAACTTACCCCCGGTAAATTCAGTTTGTCATTCAATGAATTTGTATTGATCCAAGGGGCACCGAAAATAGTAAAGGGTTTATTTGTACCCCTGCCCTCATTTATATTTATGCCTTCAAATAATCCTGTGCCCGGGTAACACAATGCAGTTTCTATAGATGAAATGGCAGGAGATGTAGGGATGAAAGAAAAATTATTTTCTAGAGCTGGTTCATTCCTGTCCCAGCAAGTTATGCGAATAACAGTCAGATCAATATCCATTTTTCTTATAACTGAAAAATATGTTGCCAGTTCGCCCAATGTACAACTGTGCCTGATCGGAATATTCCATCTTCCAATAAAGGAAGAGCAATTTTTTTCATCCAATAAAGGCCCTTCTGCTTTATTTATATTTCCACCTATTGGATTTGGCCTGTCAAGGATTATCAATGGCTTATTATACAAAGCAGAGGCCTCCATCACATAACTCATGGTCCATAAATACGTGTAAAAGCGGCAACCCACATCAGGTATATCAAATAACAGCATATCAATATCAGCCATGTCTTCTGCCACAGGCATTAAATGATCGCCATATAAACTAATAACGGGTAAATCAGTAAGTAGGTCAATGCTGTTGCTCTGATAAGTACCATCTGCTCCTTTAACTGCAAGGCCATGTTCGGGTGAAAATATTTTGACGATATTGAAGCCTTTTTTCAGCAGGGCAAGCCTTCCATGTTCTTTAGCAGATGTAAGTGCAGCATTATTTGTTACCAACCCGATACGCAGGTCTTTAAGCCTGTTTTGCTTTAACAGCAAATGATCAATTCCAAAAATTGTTTTTTGCATGTCAGTTCTCTAATTAAGTATTCCTGCTTTTTCATGATCATCATATTTGTTTCTCATATTCAGCAATTCCAACTTCATTTGTTCCAGTATTTTCTGGTGAGCTGCCGAGTTAATGAGATTCTTTTGTTCCTGCGGATCTGTTTTCAGGTCATATAACTCCCATTCATTTACCGGGTAAAAATAGATCAGCTTATACCGCTCTCCTCTTACGCCCAAATGTTGTAATACGGTATGATCGGCATTGTATTCATAAAAATGATAGTAGAGGTTATGCCTGGGTATGATTTTTTGTTTACCGGTGATGGTTGGCAAAAGGCTCAGCCCCTGCATAAAATCCGGCACTTTTATTCCGGCTGCATCAAGTATTGTAGGTGCGTAATCAATCGTCTGCACCATATTTGTATTTACCGTGCCGGGTTTTATATGGCTGGGCCAGCGCATCAGCAATGGCGACTGCATGGATACATCATACATCCATCGTTTATCAAACCATCCGTTTTCGCCAAGGTACATTCCCTGGTCGCTTGTATATACCAGTAAAGTATTTTTAGTAAGGTCATTTTTATCTAAATACTCCAATAGTCTTCCGATATTCTCATCAACAGATGCCACCGTGGCCATATAATCCTGCATGTACCATTGATATTTATATTTCAATAGTTCCTTTCCTTTTGGTTTTAACTGCTGCAACAATTTTCCTCTTTCTTCATATATCTTTTTAATGCTGCTTCGGTCGGGTTCAAGTATTCGGTTGAAGATGGCATTGTAATAAACAATATCAGCAGAGTCTGGTTTTAGTTCAGGTATATCCATTAAAAATTGGGGGTCAACTTTCAAATCACTGCATAGCTTCATGTCGTGCAATATGCTCATCGTTTGCAAATGCCAGGCAGTACCGTGCCCTGCAGTGTCTATATATAAAGTGGGTGGTTCAGGAAAAGTTTTGTTATGAAACTGCTGAATATATTTAAGCGGTGCAAAAAAATACCGGTGCGGAGCTTTATGATGAACGTGTAATAAGAAAGGTTTGCTCCTGTCCCTGCTATCAAGCCATTTGATCGCTTCATCTGTGATAACATCAGTTGCATATCCATGAAATGTGCTGGTATCGCCATTCATAGAAATAAGCCTGGGTTCAAAATACAAACCCTGCCCCGGCAGAATTTTCCAATAATCAAAACCTGTTGGATAAGAATGTAAATGCCATTTGCCAACTATCGCCGTTTGATAGCCGCCCTGCTGCATCAGCTTGGGCATGGTGATCCTTGAGGAATCAAACCTTGTCCGGTTATCTTTCATCCCGTTCTTGTGGGAGAATTGACCAGTTAAAAGTGTAGCCCTTACAGGCCCGCAAATAGAGTTGCTTACAAAATTCCTTGTAAACAATAGCCCTTCTTTTGCGATGCGGTCAATATTGGGTGTGCTGATAAATTTTTTATTGTATGCGCTGATAGCATCTGCATCATGGTCGTCGCTCATGATGTAAATGATATTTGGCCTTTGCTGTGCAAAACAGGAAGAAGAAAAAAGCAGGAATAAAATAAGCAGCCGCATGAATGAATTTATTGCGACAAGGTACAAAATTTGACAGCTTAATTATATTGAAGAATTTTAACCCCCGTCCAGTTGGAAAAGAAAGGAATAGCTGAACATATATACGTGAGATAAATATTGTTATTATTGATGGAAACTCCCCATGTGCCAATATCATTGTTTACACCACCATACTCATATTTAAATATGGGATTTAGTGGGTTGGAAACATCCACCACCTGCAGATCACTTTTACCGGAAGAAATAAAGACTAATTTTTTTGCAGCATCAAAGGCGATCTCATTGGCGTGGCCATTACTGCTAAACCAGTTTAACGGGTTGGTTTGACAGGTCCAGGGGTTCCACCAGCTGCTGAGTTTTATGTTGGATGTATCGCTAACATTTAACACTTCCATTCCGCAATAATCTACCGCTGCATAAATATAAAAACCATCAAGAACTATATTATTGTATGCTCTTGGCTTGCTATTCAAGTCCGGGTTGGAATATTTGCCCGTTTGCCTTGGATTCAATTTATCGATTGTATTGATGATGCGTAAACCACCTGCATCGTAACAGAGATAGACGATATCATTCTTAATCACTATTCCCCTTGCATTATATTTATTGGGGTCGGGATTTGGATCAGGGAATGTGATTGAAGGAACAAAAGTTGATTTGAGGACAGGCAATGTTTTATCTGTAATATCAAATATCATCAGCCCGTTTTTCATGGCGCCCAGGTATGCATAATTGCCTTCTGTTTCAACAATGCCTGCACCACCTGTAAAAGAAGAATTGCTCCAGTAACTTTTTACAACTGCATTAGCAGGATTAGTAACATCTATGATCGCAAAACCGGGGTTTTGCACGGCAGTTCCAAAATGATTGCCTAATGCTAAGTATAAATAATTCCCGTTCTGGCTAAGGTTCATTACGTGCAATGAAGCAAAATTTGAAATAGCGATCGTTTTTATTAATGACGGTGTTGAACTGATGTCAAATATTTTCAACCCGCCTTCTTTTGCCGCTACATAGAGATAAGGTTTGCCCTGATTATCGTGTTTGGAAGTGAGAAACATTTCGGCACACGTGGAAGGCAGGTCATATTTAAAATTTACGGTGAGGCTTCCGCCGCCTGTTCCCCCGCTATCATCTTTTTTGCAGGAAGAAATCATTAAAGTGAAACCAATGAGTAAAATAAAAACCGGGATGCTTTTATTAACTGGCATAGATGGCTGTTTTAATAAAAGAAGAACGCTGAATGAACCATATTATCACAATGGAAACGTTAAAAAAAACTGAATATTGGGAATGTCTTACTGAAATGACTGTATGAATTTCTTTACCAGGCCTTCAAATTCATTGGCGGCATTAAATAAAAAAGAATGCTGAATGGGCAGCACATAAACCGGGTAATCCTTTAATTCATTTTCAAATTTAATAAGGCGTGTGGCATCTTTTTCTGTGGTGAGGATAATTTTTTTCTCAGCCTTTATCTTTTCAAATTGCTTCTTTATGTCCTTCAGGTCGTCACTGTTAAAGATATAATGATCGGCATAGCGCAGCATATCATAAGTATGTACCAGGTTGGTGAGATGCTCTTTTAGTGGCCCCGGATTGGCAATACCACATACCAGCAGCACTGCATGATCATGTGTGATGGTTATTTCTTCTTTACTGAAAAGATGGTATGGGTTATTATAAACAATGGTTGTAAAGTAAACAGTTTGGTTTGAAGCAGGGTTGATCTCTTCAACGATCTCATCTTTTTCAACTTCTGTTAAATCGGGTTTACATTTTGTTACAATGATAATATTAGCTCTTTTGCTGCTGCTTCTCACATCACGAAGATCACCGGCGGGCAGCATGAGGTCACGGGTATATAAATTTGAGCAATCGGTAAGTATGATATTAAGCCCCGCCCTTACTGAACGGTGTTGAAATGCATCATCTAAAATAATTACCTGGGTGTCAGGCCTTTCATGCAGCAATTGGGGAATGGCTACCAAACGTTCTTCACCAACCGCCACCGTCACATCAGGAAATTTCTGATGGAACTGCATCGGCTCATCTCCTATCTCCAGCGCTGTGGTATTTTCACCGGCAATGGCAAAGCCGCTTGTTTTTCTTTTATATCCCCTGCTTAACGTTGCTGTTTTATAATTAGTTTTTAAAAGCCTCACTAAGTATTCCGTCATGGGTGTTTTGCCTGTGCCGCCTGTTGCTAAATTTCCTACACAGAT
>JBDTUK010000060.1:0-18014 GCA_040007795.1 Ferruginibacter sp. | reverse complement strand
ATGGCTGACTTACTGTTATAACCTTTGTTATACCTGTGGTTGTAGCAGAACAAGGTGCTGAGGTATTTTCAATACGAACCCAGTAGGTTGTTGTAACCGCTGGTGATACCGTAAGTGTTGAACTTGTTGCGCCTACTATCGGGCTGGTACCTACTACGGCGCCTGTTCCCCATTGATAGTTCGCACTGGTTCCAAGGGTAGCGCCTACTGCCGTTAATAGAGTAGAAGACCCATTACATATATTTGCGCCGGTTACACTGCTTGGTGCGGCTGATGGTTGATTTACTGTTACTATCACGGTTACACCACCAGTTGTAGCGGAACAAGGTGAAGTAGTATTTTCAACACGAACCCAGTAGGTTGTTGTAACCGCTGGTGATACCGTAAGTGTTGAACTTGTTGCGCCTACTATCGGGCTGGTACCTACTACGGCGCCTGTTCCCCATTGATAGTTAGCTCCGGTTCCTAAAGTAGCGCCTACTGCTGTTAATAGAGTTGAAGATCCATTACATATAGTAGGTGACCCTGCTGTAACACTTGCTGGTGCAACAGATGGTGCGATGCCTATCAATTTTGCCCCTGGTGAAATATACTGGCAGGTTATATTACCAATATTGCCCTGTGCTGCAACAATTACACGATAGAACCTTCCTGTATCTACAGGGTTAACAGGGTTAATAATATAAGTACTGGCAGTAGCGCCACCAATATTTGTCCATGGGCCAGTACCAGGCGATGGAGACCATTGCCATTGATAGTCTTTAGGACCGGGTATTACTGTTGCATCTGACAAATTTGCCGTGAACGTAACAGATGAGCCAAGACAAGTACCGCCCGGGCTACTCAAACTAACCGTTGGCACCGGATCGCAAATACCATATTTTATATCATCAATGGCAAGGTCATTTCCACACCCCCCCGGGGCTGCGTTAACCAATTCTAAAATTAGATTTGTATATCCTGCCGGCATTACCCACTTCATACCATGTTGTATCCATGAATTAAGTTTTATGGTATCAGATGTATATTGAGTTACAGTTAGCCCGGTTGCAAGATCTCTTAACCTGACTAGAATTCTTGGATATTTAAATCCGCCCAATCCATCACAAACGGTTTGGTAAGATGCATTACCTATAAAAGCAGCCCAGAATGAAACTGAATATTGTTGCCCGGCGCATCCAACCGGCAGTGTATCCCGGTACATGATATTTGCAGAAGCATCTGCATTAACAACAAGCATCCTTCCATTTGCTCCTCCTGTATGGTCTGCTAAAGTTATCCAGTTGGATGGATCACCCAGCGCAGGATTATTTGTAACTGTAAAACGATTTACAGGTAATGGTGGTGTAATTGATCCGGTATAAGTACTGCTTGCTGATGGAACAGCAACTGATGAAGGAATTGTAGCATTAAGTCCGACTCCCGAACCAAAATCCTGGTTATATAAAGTAGTGTCAAGTACTGAACAAGGTGGTGTAATTGGAGTAAGTAATATTACAAACGGAGTTGGTTGGCCTTCTCCGGCATCATCAGTTTTATCATTTTGATTCAGATCTGGATTAGAACCATTGGTAGATGAGTCTCTTAAAGACACGTTTTTAAACCCTGTTCCCGTGCCTATGGCACTGTTATTATAAACAACTCCATTTAAAAGATTTGATAGCCTGCACGAAATGCGAATAGTGAAATTATTATTGGCTACCGGGTAACAGGGCAGGGTCTGAGCTGCTGCTAACAAGTTAACATTTGTATTACCATTAAATGCCCCATTAAGTGTGACCCCCGCCGGGTTACTTGTAAGAATAGCCGACACGTTGGAGAGGTTGGCAATACCGTTTATTAAGTTGAGACTGTCTTTTACCTGCACATTTGTTAATGCAACATTTCCATAGTTTCGGGTATACACATCATATACTATATCATACTGGCCGGGCGTTCCCGTAGCGGTCGCTGATATTAATTTTTTTGACACACCAATACCCGAGTTGATCTGTGTCATATCAGTTGAATAAATACCCTTACCAGCCACATAGGTATAAGTAATACTTGCCGTATCTCCTGTAACCGGATCGATTCTTTTAAAAACACAACCGCTTCCCGGGCTATACGATGCAATCAGGTCGCCACTACCAAAAGCCAAACCCGGCAAACCTGTTTTACCGGCTGGTAATTTAACGGTATCAATGAATGTACATTTTATATGTTTGGTCGGCCCTCCTGCACTTCCATAATCTGGTGTAAACAGTTTATTGTTGAACACAAAGTACATTTGTCCGCTGGGAGTTAGCGTAATATCCCCGGTTCCTACATTCCAGAGTTGTTTACCCCCGGTTAAATCCAAAGTATCGGGTATTCCGGTAACACCTGTTGTAAAATTTATCTGTCTTAACCGTCCCTGGAAGGGCGCAGCCGCGGAAAATTCTAACTGCCATGCAGTTCCGTTAGCATCAAAAGTTATACCCCCAATATCTGTATTAAAAGTACGGAAAGTATCTAATCCCGGGGCTACAGGCATGGGGCAGGTTGTTGCACTCCACCGCCATATATATGATTTGTATGGAGGCGCAATATTATAATCCGTCCATACATAATATATCATCTGATCCGCCGGATTAAATGCAATACTTGCATTAAAGATGGTAAATGGTTTATTGGCTGCACTATAACCTGAAAGTGGGGCAAAGTTGGTTCTTAAAACAGGTTTGCAGGCCGTTATTGCAACAAGAGAATTACTCAGGTTTGGTGAATTGTAATTTAAATAATAGAGTGAATCCACCCCTGCAGCGCAATTATTCCTTCCAATTCCCAAAGGGTTACTGAAAGTGGCTGGTTGTGCTAATGCATATTGTGCAATACACATTAAAATTAATAGCGAGAATAAAATTTTTCTCATAGTGGTATTTTTTACAAAGGATATTAGAACAACCAAAAAAATCAATACATCATCGGTTTACCAGGAATCTTTTAGTATCTGTTATTTCTCCCGGTTTTATTACCTGAAGCATATAGATACCTGCCGACAAATTACTTACGTCAAAATGTATAAAATCGTTTTTAGTTGATGATTCAATGACTATTTTACCATCTGCATTAACCACACGTACCGTTGCACTCACTTTATCGCTGTTATTAAAACTTATATTTACTACATCTTTAACAGGGTTAGGCGATATTATTAAATATTTACCTGCAGCCTGCTGAACTCTTACAATTCCTGTAAACTCTTCTCTACCTGATGTATAAATTTTAGCTTTGTAAAAAGTTACAGGCGAAAAAGGCAATACATCGTTAAACTGATAATTATTTATTGAGCCTGATGTATTTGTTTTTACCATTAATCCTGCATCAGTAAAATCTGTTCCATTCGCACTTTTTAATAAGATTACTTTTTCTACCGGTTCGTTGTTTGCTAATGAAAGATTTATTTGGTTACCGGTTGTTGTTTTGAAGGCATAAAAATCAAGCACTTTTGCAGCAAGGGTTGTTAATTTAAATGTTGAACCTGCAGACATAGTTTGATTAAACGCATCAAAGGTTACAGTAGTTGGTGTAAACGATAAATCATACATCAGTAAATTACCCGGCACAGTTGGACCTATACCTGTACTTAGCCCTGCTTTAGCAAGATTGTTTCCATCTATATCATAAATAACAATGGTTGTGTCTTGAGTGGCCGGAATGGCCCCCTGCACCCTTAAAACTACAACATTATGAAAATAAGCAGCGCTTGCACTTGCTGTTCTTGTTTGCGATCCTATACTAACTGCTAATTTTTTTGTGGTGGGACTATTCCAGTTTACCACTGTTGTCGGGTGTCCCTGGCCAATTACCCAATCATTAAAGAAAGGAGTTAAATCATAATTAATTACTCGGTTAAAATTTAATTTTAAGGAATCGGATGTTGCAGATTTATAACCCGATCCATTTGTAGAATCAAGATAATTACGACAGGCCAGAAAAAAGTTATTGTCGCCACTTAAAGCCCTTAACATAGATACTACCATACAGCCCCTGTCGTAAACTGCTGCTACATTTGCGTTACTCCACACCTGAGCGGATGTTGTAAAACTTGTAATCCTGGTTCTATTTGTTGAAAGAGATCTGGCACTGGTTTTAGCTGCACTTCTTTCAGTAACAGGATTTAAACCTGTTGCCGGAACCAATTCTCCAGCCAATGCTTCTGCGTAGCGTGCAAAGCCTTCTGCCAGCCAAAGATCGGCCCAGGTAGCACAAGTAGCTTTATCACCAAACCATTGATGCATTAACTCATGTGAGAGCACAGAAGTGCTGGCGAGAGAGCCTATGCCGCCATTGGTAGTTCCTCCGTCAATAGCAGAAAAGGTTTGATGTTCCATACCACCGGCTCCAGCCAACCCATCATAAAATCCATGCTTTTCATATTTATAAGGATAATCTCCAAATTTATTACTAAAGGCAACTACAACCTGGTTAATTAAATCCATTGCATTTGTAATTGTAGTATAGTTTGCTGCTGATTTTCCACGAATAAGATAATAAGCAACCGGCACATTAGTTCCACCTATATTAATTGTTCTGTAATACCGGTTATACCTTGCAACAGATACACAAACCAGGTAGGAAGCCATTGCATACCTGTTTTTAAAAGTAAAAGTTCTGCTTCCTCCTGAAATAGTTGAATCAACCAGTTTGCCATTAGTTGCTACCCAGAATGTATCCTTGGCAGCAGGACTTCCCCATGGCACGTTTACTATTATATCCATAGAATCTATCTTATCCTGCATATCTGCTTTACATGGCCACCAATCCCTGTCTTCATAAGATTCTGACAATGTATATATAACATTTTGGGCACTGGTAGCATCAGTTGCAACCTGGTATCCCTGGGCTGCTCCTACCACACCTGGTGGTACACCATAATAATTAACAACAACAGAATCCAATGTACCGGAGCTAACTATTGTTGATGGTAATGTGATAGATAATATGTTTGCTGCACTTACTGATTTTGTGCAGCTAATACCATGATAAGTTACTATCAGGCTTGCATTATTGAATGCGCTCTGCCTCAAATCAAATGTAATACTGGAAACATTGGCCTGTATTGTTTTAAAATAAGTTGTAACTGTACCTCTAATAGCTTTTGCAGAATCGGGGTTAATTCTCCACCAAATACGATGATATACCACATCGATATTTGCACCGGTACCACTCTGGCCGGTAAAATTTTCAGCCCCATTATTAATTATAAGATTTTTGCCGGGACCGCCACTATTATGATAGTATAATTTATTATCGGCTTTTTGTGCTGAAGAAATTTGCACAAAAATTAATAATGCTATAAGCAAGTTGGACTTCCTTCTCATTTGGATTTTAGATTTACTGGTTTTAATGGATATTAGGTTAATAAACAAACGTAAAGAAAGAAAGAAAATTGCATTTTTCACTACAATTCTTGTCATTTTTTTTCTACATGGCCATGAAAAACTACTTCGTGTTTTTACTACAGTTTATATACATTTTTTCTCTGCCTATTTTTAATTTATCTAAATATTATTGCCTCACAAATTTTTGAAATCAATTTTCAAGGTCATT
Source organism: Ferruginibacter sp. (assembly GCA_040007795.1). Classification (GTDB taxonomy): domain Bacteria; phylum Bacteroidota; class Bacteroidia; order Chitinophagales; family Chitinophagaceae; genus Ferruginibacter. The sequence continues at coordinate 12,440 of JBDTUK010000060.1, read as the reverse complement.
CAGAAATAACAATCGTAATTCTTCAAGCCATTTATACGTAAGGGCCGATATATATACTACAATATTTTACATTTCTTTTACGTTTATGCTCAATAGCTAATTCTAATATCTATGAAAAAAAGTTACTTATTACCGGCAATGCTTTGCTTTGCAAATTTCTGTTTTGCACAACTTACAGTTACTACCAATCCTGCGAGTGCAAATATTTGTGCTGGTAATTCAACTTCAATAACAGCATCTGCTACCCCCGTTGGTTATACAGTTTCTGCAATTGCAAACAATCCATACGACCCGACACTTTTTGCAACAACTATACTCGTTGACCAGTTAGGTACTTACAATGGTGGAACACCATATATAGAACCTGTAAGCTTTGGTACTTTGGATGATGGACGTTGGGATAATATTACATTACCCTTTACTTTTCGTTTTTACGGTAATACATTTAATTCCTTAAACATTAGTACCAATGGCTGGATAGGTTTGGGAACCAGCAATACTACAGCAACAGGTTATGGGGTAGCTTTACCAAATGCAGCAGCACCTAATAATGTTATTCATGCCATAACCTCCGACTTAACCTTTGCAGGTGCAACCAATGCAGCTGTTCTGCAATATTTTGAAGTAGGTACAAGTCCTAACAGAAAGTTTGTGATTGATTACGACAGCTTAAAATTTTTTACGGGTACTGCCAGAGCTTATGTACAGGTAATTTTATATGAAACAACCAATGTCATAGAAATTCACACCAAAAGATGCACCAATAACACTGAGGTGAAAGCCCAGGGAATAGAAAACAGCACTGGTACCGTAGCCACAGTTTCTACCGGAAGAAATAATACTACAACATGGACCGGTATGCCAAATGCATACAGGTTCACACCAGATAATATTGGTTTTACATGGTCGCCTGCAACAGGTTTAAACACTACAACAGGAGCAACTGTTGTAGCTACACCTGCCAGCACTACTACTTATACTGTTAGTGCACTCAATCCTGCTAATGGATTTACCGGTAATACAACAGTTACAGTTACCGTAAATCCTGCATCATATACTTTAGCTGCAGTTGCAGGTGGTCCACAAATTTGTCAGAACATCAGTGTCTCTGCGGGAGGCACCAGTTACCGTGATGGCAATTGTAATCTTATTGCAAACATTCTTCCTACTCCCGGATCGCCGGTAAGCAATTCAATTAACGCCTGCATAAAAGTAGATACGGGGGCAAATAAAAGAGGTACATCCGTATTATATGTTGCCAGGAAATATGATATTGAGCCATTGCTTAATCCATACCCTGCAACATCAACTGCCGATGTAACTTTGTACTACCTTCAAAGCGAGTTTAATAATTTTAATTTAAAAGCTACAGACAGCGGACACAAACTATTACCAACAGGCCCTGCGGATGCAGCGGGTATTAGTAATTTAACATTAAGACAATTTCATGGCACAGGTACAAATCCATCAAATTATACAGGCCCATCCCAGGATTTTACAACTGCCGCAAGCGGCTTTACCGTAACATGGAATGCAACCCGTAACTGGTGGGAAGTAAAAGTTCCTGTAACTGCTTTCTCAGGGTTTTACCTCACAGCCGCTCTGGTTAGTGTATTACCAATTACTATCGAATATTTTAAAGGGGTACAGGTTGATAACAAACATTTGCTTAGCTGGAAAGTAAACTGTACATCTGCAAATGTCACATTTGAAGTACAACGTAGCACAGATGGTTTACATTTTACAACCATTCAAACCTCTTCTGCCACACAGGCAAGATGTAGCCAGCCATTTGATTTTACAGATGAGCATCCGGTAAGTGGTATAAATTATTATCGCATAAAAATCATTGACATTGATGGCAAAGCAAACTACAGTAATACAATCTCACTTATTTTAAAAACAAAAGGAATTGAGTTAGTGGGTCTTTCTCCTAATCCGGTTACAAAAGATAATGCGGTATTAAAAATCAATACTGGTGATAAATCGCAGGTAAATATAGTTATCTCTGACTTTACAGGAAGGATAGTCCGGAATCAAACAGAACAACTATTACCGGGTATAAACCAGGTAATATTAAATACCCGGTCAATTCCAAAAGGCGTGTATCAGGTTACAACTTACGCAACAGGTGAAGTTCCGAAAACACTTAGGTTGATCAAACAATAGTAGTTACTAACCCCTTATAGAATAAAAATACAAGGCAGCCTTTTGGCTGCTTTGTTATTACATTGAGTCTGCCCTGCATTTAAAATACATTGTTTTGAATAGTTAATTTAAGATATTGTATTTTTACTCTTCAATAAAATAACTATGAGTTCGTTTGCAGAAAATAAACCTTTTATTGGCTTCACTTGTGGTGATATTAATGGCATTGGCATAGAACTTTTAATAAAAACCCTTAGTGACAACCGTATATTGGATATTTGTACTCCTATAATATTCGGGAATAATAAAGTGATAAATTTTTACAGGAAGAATTTATCAGATTTCAACATGAACTTTACCATCATTAAAGACCTGGGACGTATCAATTTTAAACAACTCAACTTATATAACTGCTGGGAAGAAGAAGTAAATGTTAACCCGGGAATTTTAAATGAAATTGGAGGTAAGTATGCAGTTAAAAGTTTAACTGTTGCTGCACAGGCCTTAAAAGAAAAAAAGATAGATGGCCTTGTTACTGCACCAATTCATAAAAGCAATACTCAATCTGAAGTTTTTAATTTTACAGGACATACCCCGTATTTAAAAAGCTTATTCGGAGCAGCAGATGTTGCCATGTTTATGATAGCGGAAAATATGAAAGTAGCGCTGCTTACTGAACATGTTGCCGTACATGAAATCGCAAAAAATATTACCAGGGAAAATATCATCAGCAAACTTCAGGTTGTTAATGATTCTTTAAAAAGAGATTTTAATATAAATAAACCGAGGATCGCCGTGTTGGGTTTAAATCCACATGCCGGTGATGAAGGGTTAATAGGAAAAGAAGAAGAAGAAATTATTAAACCAGCTATAAAGGAAGCCAAGCATCGTGATATCTTTTGCTTTGGCCCTTATCCTGCGGATGCATTTTTTGCCCGTGGCCAATATGAAAAATTTGATGGCATACTTGCCATGTATCACGACCAGGGATTGATCCCTTTTAAATCATTGGCTATTGGTGAGGGTGTAAATTATACAGCTGGTTTGCCGGGTATCAGAACTTCCCCTGACCATGGAGTTGCATTTGATATTGCCGGGCAAGGCAAAGCAGATGAGTCTTCATTCAGAGAAGCCATTTATAAATGTATTGACATTGTTACCGGCAGGAAAGAATATGATGAACAACATAAGAATCCGTTAAATAAAATGAGTTCGGTTGTTAATGCCAATACGGTGGATGAAAGGATCAATGATATGCCGGAGTAAAACTGTAATTGCAAAACCAGATGATATACTACTTAAAAACATCATCGGGTATTCCCTTATTAATATTGTATGAGCTGATAGTTATTTCTGCCCTGCCTTTTTTATTTTTTGTTTTGTCCACTTCTTTTTTTGTTGTACTGCCATCATCAAAATCAAAAGTCACTCCTTTGGGCAGTTTATAATCTTTGGTATTGAAAGAAAAAATGATCTTATCCGGCAAACCAAATGAAGCGTACTTCCCATAACTCATCTCCAGTTCATAACTGCCATTATCCCGGGTAGTGGTTTTTGCCTTACATATCACGAGGTTGGTTTCATCAATATATAATGTAGATAATACCACATCGGCATTATCATCTTCGGGTAATAATTTTACCACTTTAACTGCAGTGCTTCCGATCTTATCTGTACCGGCATCCAATACTGTGTACTTACCACTACTGAGAATATTGCTCATATTTATATTAACTGCACCCTTGGGTATAAAAGAAAAACCCTTTTCATTCTTTATTTTAAGCTGGCCCGGTTTTTTATAATAAACTTTTACAGTAGCAATGGGTACTTTTAAAAAAGCAATATTGGTTTTCATTCTTCCTGTGGCTTCGTAATCATTTACTTTATCTAATTTGTTCTTTACATTTTGCACCAATGCAGTAAGATCCTGGGCTTTTGCCTGGAAAGAAAGGCTGAGTAGACCACAAAGCAACAACGGGCAATATTTTTTTATTTGAATCATTTTATGAAAGGATGTCTTTTTTACGGAAAAAATAAATGGAAGCAGATACCAATACAAAGATGTAAGCCAATAATGCAGCAATGCTCCTCAAGATGGCCGGAAGATTTTCAACCGATCCTTTGATGGTTTGATTGTCCGCATCGGCGCCTATGTAAAAAAAGCCCTTCCATCCAAGCATGTACGTGGTAAAAAGCCAGGGCTTGATATATTTTTGGTAAAGAGGTATTTCCATTTCACTCATCAATGTACACAGGATTATTATACCTACTGTTGCAACGATCGGCCCGATAGAATTGTCGGATAACGTGGACAATAACAGTGAGATAGCCGCCACCACCATCATGGCTATGAATGCAAAACCAAATGCACTGAAATATCTCCATAAAATATCGGCAGATTCAATTTGCAGGTAATATTTTTCTTTTGCTACTACCAGGTCATTTACACCAAACACTGCAAGGCTTACCACTAATGAAATAATGGCTATCCAAACCAATAATGCAAAAACATAGGCAGCAATGGCAAAATATTTTGCCAGTATGATCTGCGTACGACTAACGGGTTTTGAAGCCAATAGCCTTAATGTACCCATACTGGCTTCGCCTGAAACAATATCACCTGCAACAAGTGCTACCAATATGGGGACATGCACCAGCAAAAGATTCAGCACAAAAAAACAAACGGCATACCCGTTGATCAGTTTGCTGTATTCAATATCCATCATTTCATCAAGCGAACCCAGCATGAATTTCATCCAGTCTTTTCCATTTACGAGTAACCCTAACTGGATCAAAAAAATAAAAGCTGCAATAATGGCAAAAGCAAGATAGGTTCTTGGCTTCCTGAATATTTTAAACAACTCAATTTGTAAAAGATTCCACATGGCCGGGTTGGGTTGTAAGTGACAAAAAATAATCTTCCAGTGAATGAGTTGGATTAACAGACAGTACCTGTACCTGCATATTAACCAGGTCGGATATTAACTGGGGTACTTCATCCTTATCCATTTTAAGATGAATCCCTTTTGTTTCTATTTGCAAAAAACTATTCCATTTTGAATGTTTTAGTTTTTCCCAGGCTTCACCATTGTTAAGTGTTTCAATTTGAATCAGCGATTTTGAGGGATCCAGTAATTCAGCCACATTTCCCTCCACCATTTTTTTCCCTTTATGAATAATGAGCATACGGTTGGCAATTAGTTCAATTTCGCTAAGCAGGTGAGAAGATACGAGTATGGTCTTTCCCATCTCCCTGCTTAGTTTCAGGATCAGGTTACGCATATCAGCAATTCCCTGCGGATCAAGCCCATTAGTGGGTTCATCTAAAATGATCAGTCTTGGGTTATGTACCAATGCAACAGCAATACCCAGCCTTTGTTTCATACCCTGGCTAAAGGTTTTTACTTTACTGAAAGCTCTTTCTTCCAGCCCAACCATCTGCAACTGGTCTAATAATAAACGCCTGCCGGGTTTCATGCCGCTCATTTTTGCAAAGATGGCCAGGTTATCAAAAGCTGATAAATATTTATACAGATCGGGTTTTTCAATTACAGCCCCAACCTGTTTTAATATTTCAGTACGATGGGTATATAAGTTTTTTTTGAAAATATTTATCTCTCCCGCGGATGGCTTTACCAGGGTAAGCAGCATACGTATGGTTGTGGACTTACCTGCACCATTCTGCCCAAGGAATCCATATACATCGCCTTCATTAACGGAGAATGAAAGATCATCTACAGCTTGGATCTCTTTAAATTGTTTGGAAAGCTTGCTTACGTTAATAATTGTTGACATGTATCGCTATATTACCAAAGGTAAAACGGATAAGCATGTAAAAAGTTTAAAAAGATAATTTAAGATAAAATTACAGCAGTCTGATTATTGGAAGTTTGCACTATTAACCTCCGGGATTCATATAACTTTGCAGGGCATTTACATAAGCTTCAAAGGATTCAACTCCCTTTTTAGTGATCTTACATATGGTTTGTGGATAATTGTTATTGAATTGTTTTGTTACTTCAATATACCCTGCATCTTTTAATTTATTGATCTGCACACTCAGGTTACCGGCTGTTGAGTTTGTCTTTTCTTTTAAAAAAGTAAACTCAGCCTCCCGTACACTGATGAGCAGGCTTACAACAGCAAGCCTCAATTGTGAATGTAATATGGGATCAAGTTCTTTAAATTCCATAACTTATTGTTGTGCCTCCCTGATACATTTTTTACGTAAAATTATTCCGGGAATTACCCATGCTGCCAAGGCAGACAATGCCATTAAAAGCAGGTTAATTTTAAAATCTGTATATAATGAGATAACAAACAGTATCCAGCAGACCATCCCCCCGATTATCATTGGTTTAAAACGAAACATGCCTCCCGTAATAAATGTTGGTAACCCAAACAACATAAGAAATAATGATTCTGAATGAGCAGGCCTGTAATGCGAATTAAAAAACATCAGCATTAAAATACTTGCCCCAAAAGCCCACCATACATAACTCATGGTTGTTTCTTCGTAGCTAACAAAGTTTTTCTTCTTATTGTATTTAAACATCATAATGAATTGTGGCAAAAGTGCCAGCCACATCAACCACCAGATATCAAAGCCTATATAAAAATGAAACTGCATTTGCAAAAAATCAAATACGCTGCAAAAGAAAATTACAATGCCCCACATAATGGCGCCTGTACCATTTGAATGGTATGAGCTTTTAGCCTTACTTATCATTTCAGTAATAAGTTTAAGGCTTTCGTCTTCGTTTAATTTTTTTTCTTCGAGTGACATAGTATTAAAGATTGAATGAAGATTTATTTTTACTACGAAGCATATAGGCCGGAATAATATAACTCACCAATATTGCAGCGGCTGCAAAAAGTATCTGGTACTCGTAACTAAAATAGGATGAGACCACGGCCATTGCCCAGGCTGCAATTCCGCCATAAACCAGGGGATTAAACTGAAGAAATTTTCCGGAAATAAAAGTACCGAGGCCATATAGTAACATAAAAAAAGGGAAGACATTGCTGTTCCATCCCATCTTACCAAGTATCATACTTAACACAAAAAAACTGATGCCCATTCCCATCCACAGGTATTTCATACTGTCGCCAACATAGGTATTTGCCTTTTGTGTCCGTTTTTCTTTAATACCCAAGTATATACTGATTATTACCCCTGGAATAATGAGTAACCAAACCAGGTAATGTTTTTCGTAGCCCCATTTTAATAATACAAATTGCCCTGTGCAGGCTATAAAAGTTATCCAACCCCATAACAAAAAATGGCTGCTGTCATCACTCATATCCTGCCGTGTTTTGGCGATCATAGTTTGTATGAGCTTTAAACTATCCTGCGGAGAAAAATTTTCCTGCTCCATAATGGTAAAAATTTATAATTAAGTTAGTTGGTCATTCATTTCACCCGAATAACTTCTTATTTACATTCAGATATCATTAACTCCACTCTTTGTTTACCCCAGTTAGGATGAAGTTCACTTGCCGGTTTAAATTTGCTGTATTTCTCCAGCGAAGATTGCAAAACAGGTTTGGCTGTTGCACAACCTCCGCCAAATTGTTCAGGTGTATATTTTAATCCTTGTCCCTTTAAATATTCCGGACGTGGGTTTGTTGGGTCCTGTTGCATTGCACTTTCAATATTCGATGCACTCTCTGGTCCGTATTCCATATACCGTTGCATTGGGTTCACCATCATGTGGCTGCTGGCAATCATACTTTTTATACAACTGATCTCCGAATTATTAGGCATTAAAGAATCTGCCATATTGATCAACATGGTCGCCTTATCGGCTATAGCATCAATCTTGGATTTATCCTGTTCCATGTATGTATAATTAACCTGGCAAAAGGCCGCATAGTAATATGGTAACCACTGATTTTTTTCTGCGGTAGCAATACGTTCAAAGTTATTTGCCAGGCTTAAAAGATTTGCCGGGTTTTTAAAACTGGTATCAATGGCAGCGATATTGCTTTTCATTACTGCCATATATTTATCACTCTGTGCAAAGGATAGAGTCGCACTCAGGATAAGAGCTGTGCTAAAAAATATTTTTTTCATTTTTTTCATTTTTAGTGATTTTTTAATTACTTGTTTTGTTGATTTTTTAATTTTTGATATTCGTTTTCAACAGAATTGGTTTGATGAAAAATATAGGCTCCTGCAAAATGAAATGCAAGTCCTATCCCCCAGCCAATAGTGGTCCAGATAGGCCAGGGATAATGGTGCCATCTCAAGTCATCAAAATCATGATACCCGTTACCTGTAAAATACCAGGTGGCCCATAAAAAAGCATTTACAATTAAATAGGTTATCACATGCCGTTTAAAGCTTGCCCTTTTTTTTGCAATCTCCCATAAAGCAGGGTCTTTTCCTTCGGGAGCTGGTTGATATTGTGACATAGTAAAATGTTTGGCCTCACCCCAACCCCTCTCCATCCTTCGGCTTAGCTCAGGAGAGAGGGAACTGGAAGATTTTAGCGATGATTGATTTTATTTTTACAAGAATTTTATATTTTGAAATCTTTCTCCGCTTCCCTTCGGGGTTCCCTGGTAAGGGAACGAACGAAGTTCGTTGGGATGGGCCTTAAAGATTATTATTAATCGCATCCTGTGTTCGGTCTATTCCAAAACTTAAAAAACAACCCAGAAAAACAAAACGTTTTGATGGTGCTGTTACCGCCTCTTTCCTGCTTCCATCATTATTATAATTATAATTGAAAACCTGGTTTTGTCCCAATACATTATTAATACCCAATACCCACACTACAAATGTTTTAGAATTTTTCTTGCCGATGCTTGGTAGATAATTTATACTAAAACTCATGCTGTTATAATTGATGGTCTTTCCTGCATCGCTGATAATATATTTGTTTTGCGTATTATCATAGGCAAAATGATAGTAGGGCCGGCCGGTTGCAAAATTATAGCTGAGGTTAAAACCAGTTTTCCACGGCAATACAAATTTCTTCACCACCAATGCGGCAGTATGGTTAGCCGCAAAGGAAGGTGTGATAGCTTTGGGATAATTTAAAAAATCTCTTTTCGTATCTAAGTAAGAATAAGAGATCCAGTAATCAACATTCTTAAAGGTTTTTTTATCTCTCCAGAATAATTCCACACCTTTTGCATCGCCAAAACCATCGTTGTTAGATGCTGTTTCCCTACCCGTTACAGGAGATAATGCCGTTTTATACAGGTCATTATATTTTTTATAAAAAGCCTCTATCCGGAAAGTTTGCTGGTTGCTGATTTTTTGATACTGCAGTATATAATGAGCAGCTCTTGAATAGTCAAGACTCGCTACAGTAGGCAGGTATTTTCTTTCGGGGTTTTGATAAAAGATACCATATGCAAAAGATGCCTGGCTGTTATCTGCAAATTTATACGCCACAGATAGTCTTGGTGCTACATTCCATTTGTTGACCAGTTGTGAGTGTTCCAGCCGGCCTCCGATCTTTGCCGCCAGGCTATTGGTAATAAAAATATCTGTTTCAGCAAATACCGATTCCAGATTGTCTTTTACTGCTTCTGAAAATTGAGTACCATTATACAAGGTATAGGTCGATTTTTCATCGCTATAAAGATAATCGGACCCAAAACGAATCACATTTAATCCATTTAACCTTTTCTCCAGCACAAACCTGGCCTGTGCATATTTAGCCCGGTTATTTAATTTAAAATTTTTGAATGCATAAAAAGAAGGGTTGGTAATTACCTGTTTTTGGTTACTGGCATCCTGCAACTCATTTAATATATCATCTTTGTTTGTACTAAAACTAATACCGGTATTTACTCTCCATCCATTGCCAAGGTTATCACGCCAGTTTACATTTTGGTAAGTATTTAAATTTTCTATTGCAAAGGCATCTTTTAAAACCACTGAATCAATATCAGGACTCCTGAAGCCTGTTTTATTGGCACTGATATAACCGTAGTATTTTATAAAGCCCCCGTTTTTGGTTTTAATCCTGAAATTTGCATCACCCTGGTGATAAACAGGCCTCTCGTAAAAATCCTGTTTGTATTTAATGAATTTAAAAGCCAGCCACAAATCGGTATAATTATATGAAACACCCCAGGATGATTTTTTATCTTTTGCCAGGTGCTGAATACCGCCACCAAGGCCAATTACAGAAATTGCCAGGTCAGCTTCAGTTTTTTCAGGAAGGTCTTTACTTTCAAGTATTAGCGCTGATGAAAGCGCCTGGCCATATAAAGCCGAATAACCACCTGAACTAAATATTGTTCCCTTGAACAGGAAAGGATTAAAACGGCCACGTGTTGCAATGCCTGGTGTACTGCTGTAAAAAAAGTTGTTTACCAGGTTGCCATCCATATAAATTTTACTTTCGGTTGCTGAGCCGCCTCTTACAAATAAGCCTTCACTTTCCCCAACCTGTTGTGTGCCCGGCAAAGTTTTAAATGCACTGGTAACGTCGCCATTAGCACTGGGTGTTGTAACAATATCAAGCGCACTTAATACAGCTCCTTTATTTTTATCGCTGGCAACAAATGCTCCTGCAGATATCACAACAGCCTTTAATTCAGTTATCAGTTCTTTTAAAGAGATATTTAATATTACAGGACTCGATGCAAGGTTTATATTTTGTTCAAAAGGCCGGTATCCTATAATTGTAGCCTCTACTATTTGTGATCCTTTCTCAGTAGTTGTAAATGAATAATTACCTAATGAATCTGCCGTAGCTCCGTCATAGCTATTTTTTAAACTGATACTTACTCCCCCAACCGGCTTTCCCCTGGTATCAGTAATCTTTCCTGAAATTTTAATCTGTGCTTTTGATGATATAGCTACCAATAAAATAAGTAAAGTCAAAACCCTTTTCATTCTTCTAAATTTTACACAAACGTAAAGTAGTTTATTTTATAAACCAAATATTTTAAAAAAATATTTTTTGATCCCATGGTTAAAGCATGAAAATCTCTATTATTAACACCTTTTTAAGTGATTGATTATTAAACACATATAAGGCCATCAAGTAGTGCATACCATACTGTTAGTAAAGGCAGGAACTTATTAACATCCCCAAAATTTATTTTTTTATGTGGGGGCAATTTGTAATTTAGCAATAGAATTTAATGGGTTAGTAAGTACAAAGGGTCAGCAGAAATGTTGACCCTTTTACTTTGTCTGAACTAATGACAGCTTATTCCATTTTATGCTGGTCCTTTCTTTTGGAAGCCTTTTCGTAAGTAGAAATCATATCCTGGTTTATTTGATTTCTCATTCTTCTTTTTCCATTTTACATTTATACCATGAGTAAAACTAAATCGGCATTTTTTTGTCAGAGCTGTGGGTATGAAAGTGCCAAGTGGTTAGGCAAATGCCCCAGCTGTAATAACTGGAATACTTTTGTGGAAGAAGTGATTATAAAAGGATCAGATAAAAAGGAAAAAGATGACTGGAAAGATTACGCAGGTTTAGGGAAACTAAAGACCATTTCCATTAATGATGTCAGCAGTGCAGAAGAGAAAAGAATTATAACTACCGATGCAGAATTAAACCGTGTTTTAGGTGGCGGCATTGTTTTGGGCAGTATTGTTTTAGTTGCCGGAGAACCAGGCATTGGTAAATCAACATTGTTTCTCCAAAATGGATTACAATTAAAAGACATTGTTACATTATATATAAGTGGCGAGGAAAGCGAGCAGCAAATAAAAATGAGAGCAGACCGGATTGGGATTAGCAGCAGCAACTTTTATTTACTTACTGAAACTAATACCCAAACCATCTTCCAGGAAATAAAAAAATTAAAACCACAATTAGTGATTGTTGATTCTATTCAAACGCTTCAATCTCCTTTTGTGGAAAGCAGCCCAGGCAGTATAAGCCAGATTAGAGAATCAGCTGCAGAACTTCAACGGTTTGCCAAAGAAACAGGCACCCCTGTTTTTTTAATTGGCCATATAACAAAAGATGGAACCATTGCAGGCCCAAAGATATTAGAGCATATGGTAGATACAGTTCTTCAATTTGAAGGTGACAGGCATTATACTTACCGAATTCTGCGAACACTTAAAAACCGTTTTGGTTCTACTGCTGAATTGGGCATTTACGAGATGACCAGCGAAGGTATGAGGGCGGTGAGCAATCCTTCTGAAATTTTAATTACACAAAAAGAAGAGCAACTAAGTGGTATTGCTATTGCCGCTACCATGGAAGGTATGCGGCCACTATTAATTGAAGGACAGGCATTGGTTACACAAAGTATATATGGAACACCACAAAGAACAGTCAGCGGTTTCGATCTGAGACG
>JBDTUK010000059.1:0-4795 GCA_040007795.1 Ferruginibacter sp. | reverse complement strand
GCAACTACGAAGCCCTTAGCCATAAAATTGCATTTGACAAAGACCTTAACCGTACTATCAATGTAGATGTACGTTATGTACTTTGGTGCATAGATAAATTGGGCGGGGCTAAAAATATTATTGATGAGTTGAAGTTGGTGAGATAAGCAACGTTTTTAAAATAGAGAAATCCCACAACTTAGGTTGTGGGATTTTTTTTACTACAATAACCCTTTTTCATAAGCTAAATGCAAAGCCTGTGCCCGGCTATTCACATGAAGTTTGTTATAAATATTGATCACATGTTTTTTAGCTGTATTTGCGCTGATATTTAAACGGGTGCCTATTTCTTTATAAGATAATCCGTCAACTAGCAATTGCAATATCTCTCTTTCTCTTTCGGTAAGGTCAAAAAATATTTTATTGTTGCTGGCGCCTGGCTTTTGTACAAGTGTGAGTTCATTTTTCTGCACCAGTTGCAGTATCTTATGGGCTATACCCGGAGAAACCGGTCCTACACCACTTTCATGCATCTGCCAAAGCGTTTCTGTAATATTTTCTGCGCTTTCGTCTTTTAATAAATAACCAAAGGCCCCGGCTTTAATGGCTTTGAATATCTTATCCTCGTCATCAAATATGGTAAGCACCACAAACTTCATCGAAGGAAAAAAAGAAGAGCCTGCAGCAATAGCATCCACGCCATCCATGTTCGGCATCTCCAGGTCCATCAGGGCCACATCGGGCAACTTATCAATGGCAAGGTATTTCATTTTTTGTAAAAAATCTTTTCCGTCTTCGGCAGTAACCGTTACTTCAAAGTGGCCATGGCGGAGCAGTTTATCTTTTAAGATATTCCTGTTACTGGCCTTATCATCTATGATGGCGATCTTTATTGACATCTTTAAAATAATTACGACAAATATTAAAAAAACATTTTTACATAAATAATAATCCAACCGGGTACCTATATCAACAGGTCGATCATTGTTCCTGTATTTATGTTGGATACAATGGATATTTCAAAACCCGAATCAGCAGCCCGTTGTTTCATATTGTCGAGCCCATTGCCCTGGTCTTCCTTTTTCATTGCTGCATAATCAAAGCCTTTTCCGTCGTTAGTTACCTGCAGGCGCCATCTTCCATTGATTTGGCTGCTGGTGATGGTTATTTTATTTGCGGTTGCATGTTTGATGGCGTTGGTAACAGCTTCCTGCACAATACGAACCACATTCAGCGCTTTTGTATAATGCAGTTCTTTGCCAACCGGCGCTTCTCCTTCTGTAGTGAATTTTATATGCGGATAATAACGGGCAATGGGTTGAATAAAATTTTTTATCCGCAATAAGCAATCCTCAGCAGTATAGCTTTCTTTTTTTAATGCCCAGATGGTTTCTCTCAGTGATGTGATGATATCTTTTGATGCAAATTTCAGGTCATTCATCAATTCATTTCGTTCCATGCTATCCTCTTCATTCTGTAACAACTCGGTATTATATAAAACAGCATTGGCATATGCCCCGATGCTGTCATGCAGATCACGGGAAATGCGTTCCCTTTCCAGTTGTATCCTGTGCTCATTCTCCAGTTCCACCAGTTTCTTCTGGTATTTTCTTTTGTTATAACTATTGATGCCATAAACAAGCGCAGCTAACAGCAATAATATCATCAGGGTAATGAACCACCAGGTCTTCCAGAATGGCGGATGGATGGTAATATGGATCTCCTTCATTGGCTTTGCATCTTTATCAAAAACACGGGAGGCATACAATTTAAAAACATATTCTCCGGGTGGCAAAAAATAACGCACTGCCTGGAGATCGGTATTTTGTATCCACTCCTTATCGATATTCTCCATTTTATACTGGTACACATACTGGGCAGGACTATTGCCCATGGCCACAAAATCAAATGCCAGGGAATTCTCGTGATAGGGCAGATCTACATTATCTATATTCCACACGGCTGTATCTTTAAAAAGGTCTTCATTATTTACCCTGATCCTTGTAACCAGCAAGTTTATTTTTTCTTCAAAGTTGCTAATGGCTGATGGGTAAAAACTGCTTACGCCGTTTACACCGCCAAAAAATATTTCTCCATCTCCGGCTGTGGCTACTACGTTGGTGTTAAACTCGTTTTCCTGCAGGCCGTCTTCTTTAGTTAGTTGCAGTATGCTGTTATTGTTGCTTAATTTAATTATGCCCTTATTGGTGCTGCACCATAAAAACCCGTTCCCGTCAAATACCATGGCATAAATGCATTCATCGGGCAAGCCGGTTTTTTTATTCAGTTGCTGTAAAATTTTTCCGGTACCGTCAATTTTAAAAATGCCTTTATTGCTGCCCACATAAATATTACCGGCATTGTCTTTTGTAAAACACCTGACATAGCCGGTATTTTTAAAGATTATTTTTTTAACCTCTTTAAAGGTAGTGGCATCCAAAAAAATGAGTTCATCATTGCCATGTGTTATAATAAAGTTTTTAAACAACAGGCCACTCATAATATAACCCTGGGTTATCATGTGCTCAGTAGTAGTATTTGTAGAAAAATTAGTTCTGTAAAGTTTTGCCTGCGATTGAATGACTGCCTCTTTATCATTTTGAAATAAAATATTCCCAAAATAACTTATCCCCCCTTTATTTTCGGGCAAAGTAGTTGAAATGGAGATACTTTTCATTTTTGAAAAATCATTGTTAAGCTCCCACACCACCTTTTCTCCCCCTATAAACAGCAGGTAACTTCCATTGTTTGTTTTAATAATTGCGTTTGGAGCAACAGGCAGGCTTCTGCCGGGGAGTGTTTTGATGTGTTTAATTAAATGTTGCAGGGTATCAAATACCAAAAGGCCATTTCCGGAAGTACCGGCTAAAATGCGGTTGTTCTTTTTATCGGGCAAAATGGATATAACAAAATTGCTATCAGGTTTTCCTGTGCTGTAATATTTAATAGGATAATTATTACGGATTATCTTTTTAATTCCCCCGGTTACCGTTTGAAGATACAGGTTTCCAAAATTGTCTTCTTTAATCCTGTTAATACCCTGATTGCCTGCCACCGGTTGATTTTGAAAATTTATCAATTCAGATTTTAATCGCTGCAAGGTTGAATCTGTTTCATAAAGCCAGTTATTAAAAGAGAGCAGTATTTTATTTTGCCAGAGGAAAATATTGCAACGGCCTATAGGCTTGTCATCTTTGCCTTTTACCGGTAAAAAATTATTGGTGTGGGTGGTAAAATTGTAAAGTTGAAGCCCCTTCGTTATTTCGTAATTAAAGTATAAAACCTCGTTCTCCGTTTTCAGTTTAAGTAAACTAAGTGATATGCCCGCAACAGGCGCTGACTGATAGAGCAACTTTCTTTTTTGCAAATCCCATAGATAAAGAGATGAGTTAATACTCATAGCTACTTTATGATTAATAATATTATCGCTGAATTTTGGCCGGTAGTCACTGTTAGAAGAATAATCCGGAAAGCCGGTACTTATTTCCGAAACTGTTTTTAGCGATTGATAATTGATACCGGTAATCTTACCTGTTTGGGAGTAGAAGTAAATATTTCCATCATCTTCCCCAATAAACTGAGCTGGTGTTTTTTCTGGCGAATGAAAAGTATAAATCTGTGTAAACTTGTTACTATTAATTTCATAGGCACTTATTCCATACTGGTGGCTGATAAGTAAATCACCATTAATACAGCTAAAAAAAAGAACGGCCTTATCATCCGGCAACCCAGTCTGTACAGGAACAATGGTAAAATTCTTTCCATCAAATTTTTGGATGCCGTTTGGAAACCCAAGCCAGCAAAAATTATTCTTATCAAAAGCAATATCGGATATAGTGCTTTGCAGCAAGCCTTCATTTACATTATAGCTAAAGGTGTTATACCTGCTGATGGTTTGAGATTGTACAACAGTGCAACCAATAAAAAAAACAATTGGCAATAATATGGTTTTGTAAAATCTCAACTGCTGCTAAACATATATTTTAATAGCATCAAATTACGCTTTACTTTATTAAATGCCTTCTAATCCAAAAGGATTATTTTTTATCGGCTGTGTATTTCTTTTTTTTGATAAAGTAATAATGCGGTTTATAGCAGAACAATGCCCACACTATCCTCACCGAAAAAACTGTTCGTACCTTCCTTATAATAACAACTCTTAGCGTCTCTGCTATAACAACTGACCTGGTTTACCTCCACCACTTCATTAATCATAATAGTATTAAACTTAAACTCATGACAAAGAAAATTTTTACATTCTTTTGTTGCCTGTTATCAGTAACTTTTTTACATGCACAAACCTGGGATGGCAGCGCCAGTACAGATTGGAACACGCCTGCCAACTGGAATACCAATGCAGTGCCCCTTGCAACCGGTAACGTTATAATCCCCAATACTGCCAATAAACCAGTATTGGCAAACAACGTAACCATAAATAATTTTTCAATGGATTTAAGTAGCGGGCTGGATTTTAATGGGTTTACCTTAACCAGTAACGGCTCTTTTGATATAAATGGCGCCACACTAACCAACAGTAATGGAGCTACAGATATTTCGATAACATTAAACGGAACCGGTACGCTATATTTAAGGCAGTCTGTTATAAATGATAATATTATTATCAATCACAATAGTACTTCCGGTTTTTTGGAGGGTTACCAGTTTCCAAACACTTTCAATGGCAATACTACATTTAACAGCAGCGGAACCGGTGCCCTGAATATAAGTTATGATAATGCATCCACCTATAATGGTAATGTAACTGTTAACCGCACCGCGGCCGGGGTTTCAGAAATCTTCAGGATTGGTGCGGTGG
>JBDTUK010000058.1:0-7346 GCA_040007795.1 Ferruginibacter sp. | reverse complement strand
TATTCCGTATTTAATGCGAAGGGCACAGGAGAATAGTTCTGTCTCAGGACAAACTAGTAGAGAATTAATTTTAATAAAGAAAGAAATGCAACGTCGTAAAATGTAAACACAGGCTACTTATTTATTAAAACTAATTAATGGTTAAGTTGAAAAAATATGTGATATTAAATTATCTTTGACTGATAAATCAATGCTAATACGTTTGCATTATATACTCCCTGTTATTCTGTACCTTTTACCATCTGTTACCAACGCTCAGGTAAGGAGTATGCAGGCAATAAAAACAGATCAATCCATAAAAATTGATGGTAACCTGGATGACGCAGCCTGGGAAAGCATTGTATCAACCGACAATTTTATTACTTCAAGCCCGGTTTTTGGTAAACCTTCCACACATAAAACAGCAGTAAAAATTACCTATGATAATTCAGCTATTTATGTAGGTGCATATATGTATGATAAGCCTGAAAATATCCGTAAACAAATTACTGCAAGAGATGTGATTGACCGGCAGGATGTAGATTATTTTGTGGTTGGTTTTGATACTTATCACGACCGGCAGAATGCATTTGTATTTCGTATAACTGCTGCAGGTGTGCAGGGCGATGCTAAAGAATCAAATGGCGGTTCCGTGTTTGACCAGACCTGGGATGCAGTATGGGAAAGCAAAACCAGCATCAAACATGATGGGTGGGTTGCAGAATTAAGAATACCTTTTAGTGCCATACGTTTTTCAAAAGCTGCAGAACAAAAATGGGGATTGAATTTTGCCCGTTTTATCCGTAAAGAAAATGAGAACAGTATCTGGAGCCCGGTTAACCCTAATATAAACGGAGATGTTAATCAATGGGGAGACTGGGATGGATTAAAAAATATTACTCCACCACTGAGACTATCTTTCCTGCCTTATTTATCCGGTGGTTTCAGGGTATCGCCAACCATGAAAGGCGATGTAACTGAGTTTTTGAAAAGTGGCGGTATGGATGTTAAATACGGACTTAACTCAGGCTTTACTTTGGATCTGACATTGATCCCGGATTTTGCCCAGGTACAAAGCGATAATGTTTTTCTAAACCTTTCTCCGTTCCAGGTAAAGTTTGATGACTACCGCCCTTTTTTTACAGAAGGAACAGAATTATTTAATAAAGCAGGTCTGTTTTATTCCCGTAGAATTGGAGCAGCCCCCGGGCAATCGGATGCTGTATTAAAAACTTATGGCAATGATCCAAATTATAAGATCGTCAAAAATCCTGGTATAACCAGGTTGTACAATGCTACTAAATTTTCGGGACGTACAAAAGGGAATTTAGGTATTGGAATATTCAATGCAGTATCTGCCCCTATGTATGCAAAAATAGAAAATCTGAATACTGGAAAAGATTCGAGCATATTAACCGAACCACTTACAAACTACAATATCATTGTGTTTGACCAGGCATTAAAAAACCGGTCTTCCATAAGTTTTACAAATACCAATGTTTTGCGCAAAAGCAATAGCAGGAATGCCAATGTAAGCAGTATTGATCTTTCATTATTTGATAAAAAAAATAGACATAGCTTTTTATTTACCGGCAAGTACAGTACTATTTGGGGTAAACTGGGAAATAAAAACGGTATTACGACTGTTAGTAGTTTCGGTAAAGTAAGCGGCGTAATTCAATACAGGGCAGGAGTAAGTGTGGAAAGCGATAAGTATGATCCCAATGATTTAGGTTATATACAAAACAATAATTCATTTGAGTATAATGGAAGTATAAGTTATAACATGATCAAGCCAACAGGGAACTTTCTTAATCACTCTTTTAAGATAAATTTTACAAACGCTTATTTGTATAAACCATTTGAATGGACAAGTTTCCAGGTAAATGCAAATGCCTTTTTTCTTTTTAAAAATTTCTGGGACATGTCTTTTTCATTTCAAAGCAGTCCTACCTGGAACAAGGATTATTTTGTGCATACCAATGTTTACACCGGGTACTTTTTGCGAAGAACACCTTACTACTTGCTGAGTACAAACGGAAGTTCTGACAGCCGGAAAAAATTATATTTCAACTGGGCGCTGGGTGGTGCTGAATCTCCTTTGCCTGATGACCCTTACTGGACAACAACTGTTGGATTGCGCTACCGGTTCAACAATAAATTACAGATCAGTGGCAGTATGAATATTGAGCAGGACAAAGGTAACTGGGGTTGGGCATTTATTACAAATCCAAATGGTTCGCCGGTAATTGCACGTCGTGATGTAAAAAGAAATACAGCTGTATTAAGTGGCCAGTATAATTTTAATTCAAGAATGAATGTGAATATACGTGTACGGCATTATTGGTCTTTGCTGGAGAACACCAATTTCTATAATTTAAAAAGTGATGGTTATTGGGATGAAATACCATTCATAGCTAATCAAAACGTAAACTTCAACACCTTTAATGTAGATATGTTCTATACCTGGGACTTTTTATTGGGCAGCAGGCTTACCATTGCCTGGAAAAATGCTTTAGGCAGTAATGTAACGATTGATCCTTATGCCAATATGAAATACTTTAAAACACTGGGGAAAGTAATAGACAACCCACACAGTAATGAAATAACGGTTAAGATCGTTTATTACCTTGATTACCTGAAGCTGAAAAAAGAGGAAGTAAAAAATAAAAACTAATACGCTGTTATCTTTGAAATAAAGAACAAACGCATTATATTGTACAAAAAAAATATTATGAACCAGGAAAACACAGCTGACACTTTAAATTATGATGAGAACAATAAGCCCAAATTATCTTCGGGACTGAACGTTCTTACTATTCTAACTTTTATTGGATGTGCCCTGCAGTTACTCGGCTCTGCATGGGGTTTTTTCTCTGCACAAAAATCTTATGAGGGCATGGATAAAATGATTGAGCAAATGAATTCTAACAGTATGCCGGCCTGGGTTAAATCAATGATGGGTGATCCGGAGCATTTAGTAGAGATGATCACAAAGAGCTATGAAAACAGGATACCTATATTCTTATTATCCCTGGTTGCTGTTGGTCTTTGCTTTTATGGAGCATTACAAATGCGCAAGCTTAAAAAGCAGGGCTATCTATTATATGTAATAGGAGAGATATTGCCTTTTTTAATTCAGGCTTTGTTTATAGGAATGTTTACTCTTACAGGTATGGGAATGATAGTTGGCGTTTGCATTGCTGCCCTGTTTATATTGCTGTATACCATGCAGCGAAAAAATCTTATCTATTAATTTTTTTAGTAAAGAAATATTCAGTCCTGCCAGGTGGCAGGACTTTTTTATGCCGAGAGAAAAATAATTACATAAATTAATTACCAGGCTTTGGAAACAGCACCATTTGCTTTTTTAATAAAGTACACATGTTTATTCTCAAAATAATCAGGCGTGGTACCTGCCTGTCCGGCAGGCAGGCTTCCTTTTTTTGACATCACCGGCCTGAAATTATATTCACAGAATACTTTTATGTTTTTATCATTGATGTGATTCATAAAATTACCGGGATACAAAGCCAGTAATTTTGTAAATAAATAAACGGCTTCAAATCCTTTAAAGGCCATATCGGTAGGTTTGCCTTTGTATTTTTTCAGATAAGCAGCAGTAAGTGTTTTACTAAAATCATCTCCCTTTTCATTAAAGTAAGAAGTTGTGTAATAAATTGGAAATTCGGTAAACTCAATTTTTTTATTTAACGATGTAAAGCCATCCCAGGTGGGCATTCCAATAAGTGTAATGGGGTATTTATCATGCAGTGTATAACAGGCACTGGTAATATTTCCGGCAAAAGTCTCATCCAGGCTTGCACCAATGATAACGCTGTTACTATTACTGTCTAATTTGGTTTTAAGTAAAGCAGCAGTTAAATTATTTTCAAAATTCAGCGTTTGAATATTCAGTAAAGGTTTGCCATCCTGCTCATTAATTTGTTTGAAATAAGAAGCAATCATATCTTCCTGTGTTCCCTTCTGCCGGCATAAATAAATTTTGCCGGTACCATGGTTTTGTAAAATATAACTATAGATAGCATCACAATGCGATTTCAATGTAGAATTCACAATTACTAAAAATGGATTGGCAGTAATACCAGCATCGTTAGGATAAGTAACAGATATGAAAGGAATATTTTTTTGCAAAGCAAATTCTGCCAGTTGCAAATACTCTGCATCTTTAACGCTGCCAATAATCAATTGAAGGCTGTCTAATTTTTTATTTTGAATAAGATAAGGCACTGTTTGCGTATAGGATTTGGTATCATATATAACCGCATCAATATTATCATTTCCGGCCTGCAAAGTATCTAAAGCTATTTGAGCGCCTTGTACAAAATCAACCGCAGGCATAATAAACCTGGGTAAAGCTTGTTTATACCTGAACGTATTATTATTGAAAACAGAATCCAGATATAGTGCTGCGAAAATTCCTATTTTATAAGCAGGTGCTTTTTTTACTGTATCATTTTGTGCATTTGCTTTAAATGCAAAAGATAATGCCAGCAAGATCAATAACTCAGCGAAAATTTTCTTGTTCATAAAATGAATTCTAAATCTTGAAATAAAATCTTCAGTCCCTAAGCCCAATTCCCAACTCCTAAGCCCTTTTTACTCCCACTCAATAGTTGCAGGCGGCTTGCTGCTGATATCATATACAACCCTGTTAATGCCACGAACATTATTTATTATTTCATTGCTTATATCGGCTAAAAATTCATAAGGTAAATGTGCCCAGTCTGCTGTCATGCCATCAACCGATGTTACTGCTCTTAATACAACGGTAAACTCATAAGTTCTTTCATCTCCCATCACGCCAACACTTTTTACCGGTAACAAAATAGTGCCGGCTTGCCAGATCTCTGCATATAAATTATGCTTTTTCAATCCATTAATATATATAGCATCCGCTTCTTGCAATAACCGTACCTTTTCTTCAGTAACTTCTCCTAAAATTCTTATGCCTAACCCCGGCCCGGGGAATGGATGCCTGAACAACATTTCCTTTGGTATGCCTAACTCTAAACCAACACGTCTTACCTCATCTTTAAATAAAGAACGCAAAGGTTCTACCAATGAAAGTTTCATGGTATCGGGCAAACCACCAACATTGTGGTGCGATTTAATGGTTTGTGATGGACCATGAACGGAAAGAGATTCAATAACATCCGGGTAAATAGTTCCCTGTCCAAGCATTTCAACGCCTTCAATTTTATGTGCTTCTTCATCAAATATTTCAATAAAACCACTACCAATGGCTTTGCGCTTTTCTTCGGGGTCTGTTTTGCCTTCCAGCTTTTTATAAAAATGTTTTTTGGCATCAACACCTATAACATGCAGCCCAAGTTTATCATATATTTTCAGAACATCTTCAAATTCGTTTTTACGCAAAACACCGTTATCTACAAAAATGCCATACAGGTTTTCGCCAATCGCTTTATGAATTAATGTGGCAGCAACGGTACTGTCAACACCACCACTCAATCCCATTATCACTTTTTTATTGCCAATCTGTTTTTTCAGTGCCTCAACTGTATCAGTGATAAAATGCGCCGCTGTCCAGTCCTGAGTACAATTACAAATGTTAACTAAAAAATTTTTTATTATTTTTTTCCCTTCTGTAGAATGATGAACTTCGGGATGAAATTGTAAACCATACAATGCACATGCTTTATTATTATTTCTCCTGAAAGCCGCTACCGGAATACTTTCTGTAGTGCCCAACAATTCAAAATCATCGGGAAGTTTTATAATGGTATCAGCATGGCTCATCCATACCTGAGACGAAGGGTTAACCTCTTTTAATAAAACATCTTCTTTTTTTATTTCAAATAAAGCCCGGCCATATTCTCTTTTTTCACTTTTATCTACACGGCCACCAAATATTTTTGCAGTTAACTGGGCACCATAGCAAATCCCGAGTACAGGTACTTTTTCTGTCATTGCCTTTACATCTACCATTGGCGCATTTTCTTCATTAACAGAAAAGGGGGAGCCACCAAGTATGATGCCCTTCAATCCGGGTTCGTAAACTATTTTTTTATTGTATGGAATGATCTCACAAAAAACATTTGCCTCCCTTACCGTACGGGCAATTAGCTGGGTGTATTGAGAACCAAAATCGAGAATAAGTATTTTTTCTGTCATAAGAGTTGCGAAGGTAAATAATTAGTTGGAGGTTGTGGATTGATTCAGTTACGGTTTACTGTTAAGAAATTTTATATTTACATAAATTTTCAGCCATGAAACAGGTTTTATTTTTCTTTTTTGCATTTATAACATTAGCATCCTGCCGGTATACTACCGGCAGCGGTAACATAATTACACAGAAACGTAATGTGGGAAACTTTAGTGGAATCTCTGTTGGCGGAGCTTTTGAAGTAGAGGTGAAGATTGGCCCTGTTGCCGAAGTAACTGTGGAGGCTGATGATAATATCATGAAATATATTGAAACAAAGGTATCGGGTAACATCTTAAAAATAAGGACAGAGGATCTGCATAATTATTCTGACGTACATATGAAGATTTATATAACAACGCCAGGTTTAACCAGTATAAGGGCATCTGCTTCGGCTGAAGTGAAGGTAATTGATGTATTGTCAGGAAATGATAAATTGTCTTTCAATGCCTCCAGTTCAGGTAGTATTGAGGCTGAAGTTGATGCCCCCCGTATTGAAACAGATGCAAGTAGTGGTGCAACGATAAATTTGACTGGGAAAACCAAAAGCTACCATGCAGAGGCCTCCAGCGGAGCCGATATCAAAACATGGGACCTTTTTTGTGAGGATACAGAGGTAAGTGTGAGTAGTGGAGCCAATGCTAAAGTGCATGCAAGTCTTATTCTGAAAGCATCTGCAAGCAGTGGAGGAGCGGTAACTTATCATGGTGCCGCCAATGTAACTAAGTCTGTAAGCAGCGGTGGTAGTGTTGAAAAAAGAGATTAATCACTTACGGTTATTACTGATTTATACTTCAGCCGGGTTAAATTCCGGTTTATGACCTGTTGTAAAAAAACTTTCTACATTCTTTTGCTGTTTAGTATCCAACCCTTACCTTTGCACTCCAAATTAAAAAACGGTAATTTAAAAGTTCTTTTTATATGTCACAGAGAATCAGAATAAAATTACAGTCTTACGACCATAACCTGGTTGATAAATCAGCTGAAAAGATTGTAAAAACTGTACGTAGTACGGGCGCTGTAGTAACAGGACCAATTCCTTTACCTACACATAAGAAAATCTTTACCGTATTGCGTTCTCCTCACGTTAATAAAAAAGCACGTGAACAGTTTCAACTGTGTACACATAAGCGTTTATTAGACATTTACACCAGCAGCAGCCGTACGGTAGATGCTTTAA
>JBDTUK010000057.1:0-10242 GCA_040007795.1 Ferruginibacter sp. | reverse complement strand
AAATATTCTTGTCATTGTCAAGAAGTGTGAAATGTCGAAAAAAATTGCATACAACTCATAAATATACGCAACTCCCGGCACAGTTTTATACTGATTATCAACAGAAAAATGCACCAGATGATTACACCTTAATATAAATCTTCTTCCTGTCCAGCACCCACGCCAAAAACCACATCATGCAAATAAAGCAAAGTGCATAAATTAAAGAACCGATTCTTGGATCGGAGGGGAAGATGGGTTTGCACAATGTTTCATAAAACCAGCTTAAGGGATTCAGGTATTTTGCTTTGCCAGTGTCGGTTACTCCATTGCTGATATGTATCATCCAAAGCGTTTTTGGTATTAGGGCGCTCATGGCAAAGATGAAGAGTGCATTTTTTCCAAATACATCAAAGAAACGGCTCCACCATCCCTTGCTTCCTTTAAATTCAATCAGGTAGATCATTACCGATAGAACCATTAAGGCAAGGCCTGTTGTATAAATGGTATAACTGCTGGTCCATATTTTTTTATTGAGCGGAAAAACCATATCCCAGCAAAATCCGGCAAACACCAACACACAACCTGCTACAAATAATCCATTTAGCATTTCCTGCGTTTTACCTTTTTGTAAAATATAATTACCAACCAGGTAACCGAGTATTACCTGCACAATGGCGGCAAAACTGTTCATCAATCCTTCGGGGTCAAAGGCTATACCTTCGCCATGATACATATGTGCTTCGCCTAAAATGGCTTTATCAACATTGGTTCCAAACCACCCTGTTAAACTAAACGGATCGGAAGGGTTTGCGGCAACACATAAGAACCAATAGGCCAATAAAATAAATGCACCCACTACAAATGAGCCTCTCACTTTAAAAAAGTGAACGATCACCGAAGCAAAAAAATAAGAAACAGCAATGCGTTGCAATACGCCAAATATGCGAAGGTTTGCAAAAGGCTTTGCTACAACGTGATTGGCATCATCATATTTTAAAAAAGGAAACCAGTTTAAAAATAAACCGATAAAAAATATAAGCAGCGTTCGTTTTATTATTTTAAACCAAAAGCTGCTTTCGCCTGCAGCTTCTAATTTGGGCATCACAAAAGCCATGGCATTACCTACAGCAAATAAAAAGAAGGGAAAGACGAGATCGGTTGGTGTAACACCATGCCAGCTTGCATGATCGAGTGGTGCGTAAATATGGCCCCAGCTGCCGGGATTATTCACCAGTATCATTAATGCAACGGTAGCGCCGCGGAATACATCGAGGGAGTAAAAGCGTTGGTTCATGCAGGTTTATTAAAAGGATTCGTTTTAGGATTTCTCCTTGTATCTTTCATGTTTATGATGATGAGCTTATTCTTTTCAACACGGTAGTAGATTTTATGCTGATAACCCTTTCCTGCAAGAACAGCTTTTATATTTTTAAAAGATGTATTGCTGCCAATTTGTGGTTGTTTAGAAAGCAGCTGAATTTTGTAAATGACCAGAATTGTAAATTCGTCAGCTACTTTTTTACCCCATTCTTCTTTCAGATATTTTGTCGTTTTTTGAACGCTGTTTAAAAACCTTTTCTTAGTTATAATTTGGAGAGCCATTCTTTCATTTCCGCTTTAAATTCCTCAAAACTAATAGTGTCTTTCATAGGGTCTTCATTAAACTGTTCTTCCAGTTCTGCCCTGTCTTCAGGAGATAAATCAGATAGATCATCAATTTTTTTTGAACCCACAGAATAAGTAACCAAATCTTCTTTAACCATATTCAATAGGTCTTCATCTTCTGTATTGTCTATAAGCTTATGGATTTCTTTCTTAAGATTTTCTTTGCTCATAAAATCTGTTTTACCAAATTTACAAAATCATTTTTACAATACATAGTATTACAACCGCTCACTCAGCTCTAACCAGCGCATTTCTTTTTCGTCAAGCAATTGTACAATAGTGCTGATGCGTTCGGCAGCTTTTTGCAATTCATCATAAGCGATATTGCCACTGTTCATCTTCTCTTCCAAAACCGTTTTTTCGTTTTGCAGTTCTGGTATTTCTTTTTCCAGTTGATCAAATTCAAATTTTTCTTTGAAAGAAGGTTTTTTAAGGGCAGTAGTTGTTCCTGGTTTCTCGTTTCCCGTTTCTTGTTGGTTAGTTTTTGTTTCAGCCGGTTTCTTTTCAGCCAACGGGAAACGAGAAACTGCCAATACTTCTTTCTCTTTCCATTCCCTGTACAAAGTATAATTACCGGGAAAATCTTTTATCACCCCATCACCTTCAAAAGCAAATAAATGGTCAACCATACGGTCCATAAAATAACGGTCGTGGCTTACAATTAAAATACAGCCGGGAAAATCCAGCAGGAATTCTTCCAATGTTCTTAACGTTTGCAGGTCAAGATCGTTGGTAGGTTCATCCAGTATTAAAAAATTAGGATTGAGAAAAAGGATACTTAATAAATGCAGCCTGCGTTTTTCACCGCCGCTTAATTTGCTTAGTGGTGTGTATTGCTGCTCAGCGCTAAAACCGAATTTCTCCATGAACTGTGTGGCAGAAATTTTACTGCCATCGGCCAAAGGAAAAAATTCGGCAAAGTCTTTCACGTATTCAATAGCACGTTTGTCTTCCTTATATTGTAATCCTTCCTGGTTAAAATTTCCAAACACAACCGTATCGCCGTGATTTACTTTTCCGCTATCGGGTTTTTCCTGCTGCAAAGCAATTTTTAAAAAAGTTGATTTGCCAATCCCGTTCTTGCCAACAATGCCAATGCGTTCGCCTTTTTTAAAGCTGTAATCAAATCCTTTAAGAATTACTTTATCACCAAAACTCTTGTTGATCTTTTTCATTTCTAAAACCTTGCCTCCCAGCCTGGTCATCTTTACCTGCAGGCTCACATCCGTTTCTTCTTTGCGCTGGCTTACCCTTTCTTCAATATCGGTAAAAGCATCCTGCCTCGATTTTGACTTGGTGGTTCTTGCCTTGGGTTGTTTTCGCATCCACTCCAGTTCTTTGCGAAAAATATTTTTATCTTTTTGCAGTTCGCTGGCCTGGACTTCCTGGCGTAAGCTTTTTTGTTCTAAAAAATAATCATAGTCTCCTTTGTACACGTAAATTTTTTCGTCATCCATTTCCAGTATTTCGTTACAAACGGCATCTAAAAAATACCGGTCATGTGTTACGCAGAGCAGTGTTATTTTTTGTGCCGATAAATAATCTTCCAGCCATTCTATCATCTGCACATCCAAATGATTAGTGGGTTCATCCAGTATCAATAAACATTTCCCTTCGTGCAGCTGGGCTTCTATCAATGCCTGTGCAAGTGCAACCCTTTTTCTTTGTCCACCACTCAAATTCTTAACAGGTTCATTCAAATGATGCAGGTTGAGTTTACCCAGTATCTGTTTCAGTTCACTTTCAAAATTCCAGGCATTCAGTTCATCCACTTTTGCCATCAGGTCGGTAAGCTTATCAATATTCTCTTCCTCTTGTTCCAGGCACATTTCATATTCCTTTACTATTTTAACCACGGGGTTATCCATCCTTAATACGTTATCCCATATGCTTTTCATTTCTTCAAAATGGGTATCCTGCTGCAGCATCACCACTTTTATGTCTTTATGAACCCAAACAGTGCCACTGTCGGCGGTATCCAACCCGGCAATAATTTTTAGTAAAGTGGTTTTGCCGCTTCCGTTACGGGCCACAAAGGAGATCTTATCACCCTCCTCCACATAAAAGCTGATGTCTTTAAATAATGTTCTTATCCCAAAAGATTTGCTGATATTTTCAATAGAGGCGTAATGCATAGTCGGCAAAGGTAACGGAGAAATCAAATGCCCCGTTATTGATTTCAGCTATGAACCGTTATTTTTGTTGCCTTCGGCAGGGAGTTGCCACAGAGGCACAGAAGCACAGAAGTGAATTTGTATTTTCCGTGTCTCTGAGTTTCCGTGGCAACATTAAAATTCCCGAAGGGAATAAAATGAATCTTTCGTGGTTGATAAAATCAGAATCGTATAGAAAGGGAACGGTGCTTTCTGTTTTATTCAACATGCTTTCCAAGGGGATTCTTTTCCTGATGACCATTATTATTGCCCGGTATTTTGGCAGCAATATTAAAACCGACATTTATTTTTTTGTTTTTGGTTCGATGCTTTTGTTTTCGGGATTCATTAATAATATTGATGTAGCCGTATTAATTCCGGAGTCAATGCGGTTGAGGGAAAGAGCGGGTAATGATAGTGCTGTTTCTTTTCTGAATTTTTTCCTTTTTATTTATTTTATCATCGGCATAGTTTTTACACTGGTAATGTATTTCTTTGGCGCATCGGTCTTCGGGCTCATCTCTAAATTTTCTGAAAATGATATTTTAATTTACCACAATTATTTTTGGGCCGGTTCCCTGTTCTTTATCTTTCACCTGCTTACCAATTATATCAATACCATCCTGACTTCTTTAAAATACTTTAGTGTACCGATGCTAATCAGCAGTATTAAAAGCGTTATTGCCATCGCATTTATTTTTTTACTGAAGGCTGGCTATGATGTGTTGAGCATTTTTTTGGCAGGACTGATATCTTATGCGTTCAATCTTGTTATTTTAATTTATGTATTGAAAAGAACGGTGGGCTGGAAATTTAAAATGAGATCAACAGGGATTAGCAAGAGAGTCTGGAATAATATTTTTTATGCAGAACTGGGCCAGGTGGCCACGTTGGCCAGCAGTATGTTCCCATTGTATTTGCTCAGTGGTTTTGGCAGTGGCGTGATCAGTGTAATGAACTACGGGAAAAATATTGCCGATATACCCAATACACTGGTGACAACGCAGTTTGCCAATGTAAGCGGTATAAAATTAAATGAAGAATTTGCCCGGCAGGATCATGTGGCTATGAATGGCACTTTTATAAAGACCTCAAAATTGCTGGTATTTATTTTAGTGCCCATAAGCTTTTACCTGTTTGTATTTGCAGATCCCCTTGTAGAACTGTTTTATCATAGCCGGAATTTTACTCCCGGTGCAATTGCAGAATCAGCCATTTTTTTACAACTATTGGCTGTCAGCATTTTTAGTATTGGCATTAATGCTATGGTAACCCGTGTTTTTATTGCCGTGCAGGCCATAAAGCAGGCTTTTTTATACCAGGTTGTTTTAAACGTTTTATTGATTGCAGCCATCTGGATATTTACAAATAAATATGGGGGGTATGGTTATCCTTATGGCCTGATCTTAGTGAATATGATAAATTATATCGGGATGTATTTTATCTGTAAAAGGTTGTTAGTACCAGTTGATTATGAAGTTGTGTTAAAATATACCGGTATGATCATTTTGATTAATGCCGCTATCACTGCAGGCATATACGTTATTGCCCCATTTGTAAACACAGGACTTGTTTTAAATTTGATTATTTGTTTTATGGTACATTTGACTATCTTACTTTTTCTCAATAAAATATTCAAGTTAAATGCAGAGCTGAGTTCAGGAATCAAAATGATCAAACCTTTTTAAAGAGTTGTCATGTTTTCCAATTAATATTAACTAATGGATATCACAAAAAAAGACCCAGGCGACTGGACACCGGAAAATATAGCCAACTTCTGGAACTGGCAAAGTAAAAATGCTTTTCGGCAAAGCCAATACTTTACGGCTTCAATGGCTCCGGGCATTGTACGGGTTTTAAAAAATAAGGGTTTATTAAAAGGAAGCGTTCTTGATTATGGTTGTGGTGCAGGCCATCTGTTAGAAGAGATGGTTAAAATAGAAGAGGTTGATTTTTATGGTTTGGATTTCTCTGCCGATTCAATAACAGCAACACAAAAAAGAACAGCAAACAAAAAGAACCTGAAACAACTGGTATTGGCCAATACATTACCCTGTTCCTTTAATGACAGTCAGTTTGATACCATTACTCTTATTGAAACAATTGAACATTTGCAGGATGATCAGCTACAGGAAACGTTGAATGAGTTACACCGGATATTAAAAACCAAGGGGAAAGTTTTTATTACCACACCTTTTAACGAAGACCTGGACAGCCATATGAATTTTTGCCCTTTTTGTAAAAGTGAGTTTCATCATATGCAACACATGCAGTCATTTGACATTGCCCGTTTAACAGCATTGGCAAAGCAACACGGATTTGTTGTTGACTATTGCAGGAATATTAATATGGAGAAATTCAGAATAGGAGCAATAAAGTTCTACATAAAGAATATTCTTAAAAAAACTGCGATATCCCTTGGCCTGAAGGAAAAAGAAGCAGTAAAGAACCCTAATCTTATAGCCTTTTTTTCAAAACCCTGATACAAGGTATATTTATATATGACTGCAGATACCGGAGCAACGATAAAAGTTTTAATCATTACCCCTTCACTTGAATGTGGTGGCTCAGAGAAGTATGTTTCGCTTTTATGCAATAATATTAATACGCGGCTATTTTCGGTTTGCCTGGTCGTATTAAATAATGAAACTCCGTTTTATACAATAAAAAATAAAAACGTTGAAGTCATTGACCTGAAAGAGAAGAGAGTTCTGTTTTCATTATTTAAGATAAAGAACGTAATAAAAAAATTTAAGCCGGATATTGTTTTTACAACAGCCAATCACCTCAACCTGTACTTATCTATTTTCCGCCGAAGCTTTCCTGGAAAAATAAAAATGGTAGCCAGGGAATCAAGCATTGTAAGCATTAACAGCCGCAGGGCAAAAATGCCGGTCTTATATAATTGGCTGATAAAAAAATATTACAGGCGTTTTAATTTTATCATTTGCCAGAGTGCCTATATGCAACAGGATCTTATCCGGAATTATTACATAAATGCAGATAAAACAGCAGTGATCAATAATGCAGTTGATATGGCTTCGCAAAATATGTATGCTATCAATACAACAGCAGATAAAGTATATAAATTTATCACAGTTGCAAGGCTATCGGATGAAAAGGGAGTGGAAAGACTGATTCGTGCTGTGGGCCTGCTGTCAATACCTTTTCAATTTTATATTATTGGAGAAGGGGATAAAAGAAATGCCTTACAAAGCCTCGTAAACAAATTGCAATTGCAGAATACTGTTTTTTTAAGCGGAGAAAAAGCAGATCCGTTTAAAGGAATGGAAGATGCCGACCTTTTTTTAATGGGTTCTTATTATGAAGGGTTTCCCAATGTTTTGCTGGAAGCAGGTGCGTTGGGTATACCGGTAATAGCTTTTAACGTTCCCGGCGGTATACCTGAGATAGTTTCTGATGAAAATGGAATACTGGTTGATGATAATGATATTTTGGGATTTGCAGAAGCAATAAGAAAGGGATTGTTTGTAGAATACAACAGGGATAGAATAATAGAGAACACACAAAAACGATTCCCGGTAAATATCATCGTTGCGCAGGCAGAGAACCTGTTTAAAAAACTGCATCAAAACGGAACTGGTAGTAACAAAATTTCTTTTAGTTAACTGGAAATAATTGCCGGATATTTGTATTGTTGCAGATGAAAAATGGAAAAGAATGAATGCTATACAACCCAAACTGCTGATCTCTATTAATACATTACAATCCGGGGGAGCCGAACGGGTTGTTTCGCTTCTGCTGGGTCATTTAAAAAATGATTTTGAGATACACCTTGCCTTGTACAGCAACATTATTGATTATTCAATTCCTCCCGAAATAAAAGTATTGAACCTGGAACAACCACTGATCCAGAACAAGATAACCCGATTCTTAAAACTTCCTTATATATCCTGGCAGCTATATAAGTATTGTAAAAAGAACCGGATCAATATTTCTGTGGCTTTTTTATACCGGGCCTGTTACATAAATGCATTGATGAAAAGCGTATGGAGGTACAAAGGCCAGGTGATCATGTGTGAACGGACACATCAAACCACTATACAGCAGAGCTACTCTTCGGTATACCGCATGTTTTCAAGGCTGATGATCAAATTCTCTTATAAAAGGGCCAACCTTGTACTGGCAAATTCCCATTCCATCCAGGCCGATCTTATTGAGAATTTTAAAATAAAAACACCGGTAAAGGTCATTTACAATCCCATCGACCTGAACCTGATTAAAGCAAATGCTAAAGAAGAGCCTGGTTTTATTTTTGACAGGGATACTTTTTACTTTGTTAATGTAGGTGGGTTACGGAAAGAGAAGAACCATCTGTTGCTGATACAGGCGTTTTTCATTCTAAAAAACCTGCCCTGTAAACTTCTGCTGGTAGGCGGAGGTACAGAAGAGAAGAAGATAAGACAGCAAGTGGCCGACCTTGGATTAGATGACAAAATTATTTTCTTGGGATTTGAGAACAACCCGTTCAAATACGTAAGCCGCAGTAATTGTTTTGTATTGAGTTCCGATGTGGAGGGTTTTCCGAATGTTCTGCTTGAAGCCCTTGCATGCGGCATACCGGTGATTTCCACCGATTGCAGTTCGGGCCCAAGAGAATTACTTGCCCCTTCAACAGATCCTCATCACAAGGCCATCAATAATTACGAGATAGGTGAATACGGTATTTTAACCCCTGTCAATGATGTGATAGCACTGGCTGCCGCCATGAAAAAAATGTATGAAGACGCCTCCCTCCGTGACCAGTTGATAGCAAAGGCGCCCGGCAGGGCACAGCAATTCGATGTAGATGAGATCAAACAATATTTTCATGTGGCTTTTACAGGGTTATAAAGCAGCATCTTACTTGTCTTCTTTTCTTCAACAACTAATTAATGTCTATTTTTGCCCCGCAATAATAAAACGTAATAATGCATACTATTTTACTTACTGGCGGGGCAGGATTTATAGGTTCACATTTGACCCGGCTGTTTGTTCACAAATACCCTCAATACAAAATTGTAAACCTTGATAAGCTCACCTACGCAGGCAACCTGGAGAATTTAAGGGATATAGAAAATGAGCCTAACTATTTTTTTGTAAAAGGAGATATTACAGACCTGCCCTTATTACGTAAGTTATTCAACGAATATAAGTTTACTGCTGTACTTCATTGTGCTGCAGAAAGTCATGTGGACAGATCTATCAGCGACCCCCTGGCATTTATTACTACCAATGTATTAGGTACCGCTTCCTTACTCCTGGCAGCAAAAGAATTTTGGAATGGAGATTTTGAAAACAAAATATTCTATCACATCTCTACCGACGAAGTGTATGGTTCACTTGGCGAAACCGGGTTCTTCACTGAAGAAACAGCCTATGATCCACGTAGCCCTTACTCCGCATCCAAAGCATCTTCCGATCATATTGTACGGGCATTCTATCATACCTATAAATTGCCCGTAAAGATCAGCAACTGTAGCAATAATTATGGCCCCTATCATTTTCCTGAAAAATTAATACCGCTCTGCATTCATAATATCATTAACAACAAACCGCTGCCCATTTATGGTAAGGGAGAGAATGTACGGGATTGGCTGTATGTGGAAGACCATGTGGCTGCTATTGATGTGGTGTTTCATAAGGGAAAGGTGGGCGAAACCTATAATATTGGAGGGCATAATGAATGGACGAATATTAATTTAGTTAAAGAATTGTGCAGGCAGATGGACGAAAAGCTAAAAAGAGAAAAAGGCACATCAGGAAAACTGATCACTTATGTTAAAGACCGGGCCGGGCATGATATGCGTTATGCTATAGATGCAACCAAATTAAAAAATGAGCTGGGCTGGATGCCATCACTGCAATTTGAAGAAGGTATCAGCAAAACAATAGATTGGTATTTGAATAACAATGAATGGCTGAGTCATGTAACCAGTGGAGGGTATAGGCAATATTATGAGAAAATGTATGATGGAGTTTAGGGTTTAAAAAGTTTAGGGGTTTAGCTGAATCACTTATTGTATAATCAAAAATTAATTTTATGAAAGTTTATTCTTTTGAAAAATTAGATTGTTGGCAACAGGCAAGGCAGCTGGCTGTGTGGGTATATAATGAAACTAAAAAATTTCCGGCAGAAGAAAAATTCGGAATGATATCACAAATGCGAAGGGCCGCTATTTCTATTGCTTCTAATATTGCCGAAGGAACTTCCAGGAAAACGGCAAAAGACCAATCTCATTTCAGTACCATTTCTTATAGCAGTACAATTGAACTATTGAACGATTTAATTATAGCAAATGATTTAAAGTTTTTAACGAATGAACAGTATTTGGCGGGAAGAGAAAAAATAGAGAAGCAAACCCTTTTAATTGCAGGATTAAGGAAATCTCAGCAAAAGTTGGGCTTTCGCTCCCTGCTAAACTTTCTAAACCTCTAAACC
>JBDTUK010000056.1:0-15214 GCA_040007795.1 Ferruginibacter sp. | reverse complement strand
ACCGCAGTTTATACATTCTTCTGTGATCTTTATAGCCATCTATCGTAATTTTGATTTTTAAACCTCCCTAAGGAAGGCAAGTGCAATTTAATAATAACAATATGAATTTACAAAAACGAATTGAATTATTACAACACTTACAAAAATATTTAATTGATGACGGGGAAGAATGGCAAAATATAAAGACAAAAGCTGCTGCCCACAATGGCTGGTTTATCCGTGAATTCATTGACCTGGCCGTAAAAAATATCTGTGTCGAATTTTTACAAAAAGAAAAAATGGAGCAATGGACTGCTCATTATCACCTGGATGATAATGTAGGCGGAAAAAATATAGGTATAGTAATGGCAGGAAATATCCCCCTGGTTGGTTTTCATGATTTTTTATGTGTATTTATCAGTGGCCATAAGCAAACCATTAAGCTATCTTCAAAAGATGATATACTGCTTAAACACCTGGTTGAAAAATTAATAGAATGGGAACCCGGGGTACAAAAGGATATTTTATTTGCAGAGATGCTTAAAGGTTGTGATGCTTATATCGCCACAGGTAGCAATAATTCGGCAAGATATTTTGAACAATACTTTTCTAAATATCCAAATATCATTCGCCGGAACCGCACAGCAGTTGCCATCTTGACCGGAACTGAACCAACAGAAGAATTAAATAACCTGTCGGATGATATACACCAGTATTTTGGGTTAGGCTGCAGGAATGTTACCAAATTATTTGTTCCTGAAGGATATGATTTTGTTCCGCTGCTGAATGCATTTAATAGCTACAAATATTTTGCAGATCATCATAAATACAAGAACAATTATGACTATCAGCTCTCCATAGCCCTGCTGAATAATATTTATTACATGACCAATGGCAGCACATTGCTGATAGAAAATGATGCCATTTTTTCAGCAATAAGTCAGTTGAATTACAGTTATTATACGGATGCGGAAAAAGTAATTGAAATACTTTCGGGTAATGAGGATATTCAATGTGTTACAGGTCATGCCGGCATACCATTTGGGCAGGCACAAAGGCCAGGATTGCTGGATTATGCAGATGTAGTGGACACAATGCAATTTTTATTAACTTTATAACCTCACCCCCATCCCCTCTCCTAAAGGAGGGAGGTGAAGCGGAGATTGTGGAGAAGATATTAGTGAATCTTTGTAGAAGAATTCTGAAATAACTTATCTACGAAGCTCTTCCTAATTAAATGTTAAAGATGTCAGTTGGTAAAACGCATTTTGTCATTGCTTCGTTATTTTGTACAGGCAGGCACGAGAGTTGATCTTTTATCCGGGACCTGAAAAAATAAAACATTATTAAATTAAAATTGTTGAACTAATTAAAACCTAAGAAAATGAAATGGAAACAAATTTTATTCACAGTAACCATTAGTGCAGTTACCACCCTTGGAGTCATTTGGGGTTATGGAACTTTTTTTAAAAAAGATACGGTTTATGCCGGGCAACAGGCTGGTGTAATTCCTGCTAATTATAAATATGCAGGTTTAACAGATGGTAATACATTACCAAACGGTGTTGCTGATTTTACGATACCGGCAGAAGCAGCTACACCTGCTGTAGTACACATCAAAACAAAAACAAACGCCAAGCAGGTAAATAATAGCCTGCCCCGCAAACAACAGCCCAATAATCCCTTCAACGATCTTTTTGATGATGACATGTTTAACCAGTTATTTGGTGGCAAGGGCCGCAATGTTATACCAGAACAAAGAGCCAGTGGATCAGGTGTTATCATCAGCGACGATGGGTATATTGTTACCAATAACCATGTGGTGGAAAACGCAGATGAAATAACAGTTACCCTAAGCAACAAAAAATCTTATAAAGCAAAAGTAATAGGCACCGATCCTTCTTATGATATATCAGTAATTAAAATTGAAGCGGCAGGATTACCTTTCTTATTATATGGTAACTCGGATGATGTTAAGATTGGCCAGTGGGTGTTGGCAATTGGTTATCCTTTGAACCTGGAAACGACAGTAACTGCTGGTATAGTAAGTGCTAAAGCAAGAACGCTCGGTTTAAATAAGGATAAAAATGGTGACCCAAGAACAGGAGTAGAATCTTTTATACAAACAGATGCTGCTGTAAATATGGGTAATAGCGGCGGTGCCCTTATCAATACCGATGGCAAACTGATTGGCGTTAACTCTGCGATAGCATCACCAACCGGCTATTATTCAGGATACTCTTATGCAATCCCGGTAAATATTGTAAAAAAAGTAGTTGACGATCTTATCAAATTTGGCAGTGTGCAGAGGGGATTTTTAGGCGTAAGTTTTGTAAATGCCAGTGACTTTACTGAAGAAGAAAAAAAGAAACAGGGTATTCCTGAAGGGATAGAAGGAATTTATGCATCGGATGTTCCAACAGATGGGGGTGCATATGCTGCAGGAATACGCAAAGGTGATGTGCTTAAAAAAATAAACGGCACAGAAATTACAAGTGGTGCCGAAATGCAGGGTTTAATAAGCCGCTACAAACCGGGCGATAAATTACCGGTAACCTACCTCCGTAATGGCAAAGAAAATACGGTTTCGGTAACCCTCAAAAATAAAGCAGGCAATTATGAAATTGTAAAAGCTGATGCTATATTGGAAAGCCTTGGTGCAGACCTGGTAGCCCTGGATTCAAAGAAAGCAAGGGAATATGGAGTGCCTGGTGGAATAGTAGTAAAGAAAATAAATGAAGGTGCTTTAAACGACCAGACAAGGATGAAAGATGGCTTCATCATTTTAAAAGTAAATGATAAAGAAGTAAAAAGTATAGAGGAAATGAAATCTGTCGTTGGCTCTAATAAAAGTATAACTATTAGTGGATTCTACCCCGGTTATGATGGGGTGTATGAATACCCTATTTCTTTAGGTGAAGAATAATTCTGAATTTTTAAATAGAAGAAAGGCAGCAAAATTACTGCCTTTCTTTTCTAACTTATATTTTTTCATATACTAAAAAATCCCAGGGCTGCATTTCAACAGATGTATCAGTAGTAAGATAATTTTTCGTTTTACTAAATACATTAATAAATGAACCGTTGATAAGCTGATCTTTAATCACAAAGCTCCTTTTTTCTTTGCTCAAATTGAGTAAGACAAGAACTTCATCATTTTTATTTTTTCGTAAATATGCCATTATGCATTTATCATCATTGGTGATGATAAAATGGGTCACAACAGCAGGGTCATTAGTACGAAGTGCAGGATTCTTCTTCCGGAGTTCCAAAAGCGTTTTATAAAAATCATGTAACGCATATTCTCCGTTCCAGGCAATCACATCTTTTTCAAAAAACTCCAGGCGTTTTAGATTTGGCATTTCCTGCCCGCTGTAGATCATAGGTATTCCATTCCAGGTAAAACTGAATACAGCCAGGGCCTTAGCCATATCGCCATATTTTTCATACTCTGTTCCATTCCAGGTATTTTCATCATGGTTACTGGTAAAATACATCCGGAAAGCATCTGCCGGAAAACTGGTTTGATACTTATGTAATACACTATAAAGACTACTCAAACCAGTTTCTTTTTTATAATAATCTTCTGTAAAATGCATCCATTCCCAGGTAAACGAGGCATCAAATACTTCATGATAATTAATTTCCTCTGTTTCAGCCAACCAGAATAAACCGGGCTTTAATGGTTCAATCGCTGTTCTTGCCCTTTTCCAAAATTCAAGAGGAGTAAGATGAGCAAGATCTGCACGGAAACCATCAATATCAAAATCTGTAATCCAGAATTTCATTGCATCAATCATGGCATCCTGTTGTGCTGCATTTGAATGATCAATTTGTATCACATCAGTCCAGTCATAAGGCGGTTTAAAATTACCGTCACTATCTCTTTCAAAATATTCCGGATGATCTATTGTCCAGATATTATCCCAGGCAACATGATTGGCTACCCAGTCCATAATTACTTTCATCCCTAAACTATGTGCTTGTTTTATCAAATCATTAAAATCATCTGCAGTACCAAATTCAGGATTAACAGCCTTAAAATCCATGATAGAGTAATAGCTTCCCAATTTACCCTTACGGTTAATTTTACCAATGGGATGGA
The DNA here is from genome assembly GCA_040007795.1 of Ferruginibacter sp. Classification (GTDB taxonomy): domain Bacteria; phylum Bacteroidota; class Bacteroidia; order Chitinophagales; family Chitinophagaceae; genus Ferruginibacter. Next base: position 11,130 of record JBDTUK010000056.1, on the reverse strand, counting down.
TGGGCATAAACCAGAGCACTTCAACCCCCATATCTTTTAGCCTGGGTAACTCCTTTACAAAAGCATTAAACGTTCCTTCAATGGTATATTGCCTGGTATTGACTTCGTAAATATTAGTAGTAGTCAGCCAGTCTGCCCGTTTAAATGATCCGTCAGTCATATTTTACTATTTTGCTTTTATGATCTTTACAATCCAAATGTAACAACTGCCTATGAAAACTGAAGAATGTTATTTTCAGCCTCAACAATGTACCTTTACGCCTGTTATATTTTACAATGAAACAATTTAATGTTCCCATCATTTATCGCAGCCCTCTCATTGCAGCTATAAAAAATAAGCGCAGGTTGCAGGATAAAATGAAAAAAGATTTTAACCCTACCTTACTGGATTTTGGGGCCCTGAAAATTTACCTGGCCCGTCATTTTGGATTTTGTTACGGCGTTGAAAATGCAATTGAGATCGCATTCCGAACAATCGAAGAAAATCCAGGAAAACGGATCTTTTTATTGAGTGAGATGATCCACAATCCCCAGGTAAATGCTGATCTGCTTGAAAAAGGCGTACAATTTTTGCAGGATACACATGGCAAAGAAGTAATCCCGTTTGAATCATTGACCAAAGAAGATATAGTGATCATTCCTGCATTTGGCACAACCCTGGCTATTGAAAAAAAACTGGAAGAGATTGGTATACCCACACATAAGTATAACACTACCTGCCCCTTTGTAGAAAAAGTATGGAACCGCAGTGAACAGATCGCAAAAAATAACTACACGGTTGTTATTCATGGCAAACCCACACACGAAGAGACAAGGGCCACTTTTTCACATGCCTCTGCACATACTCCAACAATAATAGTAAATGATATGGCTGATACTATTGAATTGAGTAAATATATTAATGGTGAAAAAAATACTGACGGTTTCGAAAAAGAATTTGCCGGTAAGTTTTCAGGGGGATTTAATATTACAAGAGACCTGGAACGTATTGGAGTCGTAAACCAAACTACTATGCTGGCCAGCGATACACAAGCTATTTCAGATCTTCTGAAACAGGTGATGCAAAAAAAATACAGCCTGGATGAAACCACAATAGAAGAACGATTTGCCGATACCAGGGATACATTATGTTATGCTACCCTTGATAATCAGTCTGCAGTTTATGGTTTACTGGAAACCCCGGCAGACTTAGCCATTGTAGTTGGTGGATACAACAGCAGCAATACTTCTCACCTGGTAGAATTATGTGAAGAAAAACTACCTACTTATTTCATAAACTCACAGGAAAAAATTATTTCAGCAAAAGAAATACTGCATTACAACCTGCATAATAAACAGGAAATAATAACGGGGAATTTTTTACCAAAAACCGAAGCTGTTAAAATTTTAATCACAAGTGGTGCCAGTTGCCCCGATGCATTGGTAGAAGAAGTGATCACTAAAATCGTTTCTTTTTTCCCTTTATCTTCAACCAGCGAAGAATTAATAGCCCGTTTTTCGTAAACTTTTTACAAAAAAGAGCCCCCGTTTAGGACGGGGGGCATCTTTTGTTTGTGCTTGGTTATCTAATCTTTTATTTAATTAATTTTTTTATAACAATGTTTTCTCCTACCTGGACTTTAATAATATATAATCCTTTTACCAGGTTACTTAAATTATCCACTACCAGGTTTGTTACACCCTTATTTAGAACAGAAGGCTGGTTAATTAATAATTTGCCTGTGTTGTCAAACAAACTAATGCTACTCTGTGTCTTTACTTCGCTTGAAATAACTACATTCACTTTATCAATGAATGGAGCCGGGTAAATTGCAGTAATATTAATTCCTTCAATATTCACATTCAACAATTCAATATTGCTGTATTGAAATCTCCCGTCCTTATCTAATAACTTAAGCCTGTAATAATTTAAGCCTGCATTTGACCTGATATCATCAAAACTATAATCCACTTCCTTATCGCTGATGCTTTTAGCAGTTACCCTGCCAACCATTACAAAGTTAGTTCCATCATTACTACGTTCAATTTCAAAATGACTGCTATTACTTTCCTGTAAGCTTTTCCAGTATAAATGTGACACTCCTTTAGAATAATATCCTTTAAGGGGTGTTAAAACAACAGGTAAAGTTCCCGTCATCAGCGAAATGTTATCTGGATCAAGGCCAACATCACTCACTCTGAAATTTTGTTTTTCATAAGCACTGGATGTTTTACTGATACTAAGAAAAAAAGTAATCAGAAAGGCTATCAGACATAACCTTATAGTAATGCCTGTTTGTGGAGTAGAGATTTTTTTCATCTTGTTTAGGTTCAGGTTAATGAGAAATAAGCATTGCCAAAAACGGCAATTGAGGAGTCTTCAGTGGTATTGGAGAGATTATATAACTATTAAAAGCAAATGATTTCCTGTAAAAGGTAGTCGTATGAGATGGATTTAGAAGTCTTTTTAAAGGATATAAATTTTACTATGCCTGCATATATATGCAACTATCTTCTGTTATTGATAGGAAATTAAAAATTCTTCAGCGGGATATTAAATGAAAAAAAACAATCCTGCGTTTTAATCAGGATTTTCATTGGAGGAGGTGTAAATGTAGGTATTGTTATTTACTTATGCAAGTATTTTCATTTTTTTTTCTGTAAGACCCAATGCTATTTTCAGTTGTTCTTCCATGCTCATATGAGTATTATCTATTTCCACAGCATCATTTGCCTTTCTTAAAGGGCTTATTTCCCTGTTAGAATCGATATAATCACGCATTTCCAGGTTATTTTTAACCTCGTCGATAGTTACATTTGGATTTTTATTATAAAGTTCTTTAAACCGCCGTTCAACTCTTACTGCAGTATCAGCCGTCATAAATATTTTTAATTCTGCCTTTGGAAATACCGTTGTTCCTATATCTCTTCCATCCATTACTATACCCTTTCGTTTGCCCAATTTTTGTTGTTGGGCTACAGCAAAGTTTCTTACAGCTTCAATGGCAGCTACATCACTTACTTTTTCTGCAATTACAAGGTCACGTATTACATACTCTACATTCTCTCCATTTAATATGATCTCTGATTGCTGAGATACTTTATTGTACTGAAATTCAAGAATTATATTTTTCAATGCATTATTTACTTCATTTACATCTGTCCAGTCAATATGATTTCGCAAAAAAAATAATGTTATCGCTCTGTACATTGCACCACTATCTATATAAACATATCCCAGTTCCTTTGCCAGTTGTTTTGCCAACGTACTCTTTCCGCAAGATGACCAACCGTCAATTGTTACAATTATCTTCCTATTCATAATAAGACAAAAATGGTTCAAAAAAATGCTAATTCAAAATGAATTTAAAGTAAAAATGCCATCCGCTAGTTACGGATGGCATTTCATTAGATCATATTAAGATTACTCCTTAAACTTCAGATTTCTTTTCTTTCTTTTTCTCTTCGGATTTCAAAGTGAATTTTATCTTTTCTGCAGATTCATCTAAACCGGCTACCATAATATCGCCGTTTTTAATATTCATATTCAAAATTTCTTCTGCCAGCGGATCTTCCAGGTATTTCTGAATAGCACGGTGAAGTGGCCTGGCTCCAAATTGAGGATCATGCCCTTTTTCTGCAATAAAATTTTTCGCTTCCGGGCTTAACTCCATCGAAAACCCAAGATTTGTTAAACGTTTCATTACTCCCTGCATCAAAATATCAATGATCTCAAAAATATTTTCTTTACTCAATGAATTGAAAACTACCACGTCATCGATCCTGTTTAAAAATTCAGGGCTAAAAGTACGCTTGAGTGCTTTTTCAATTACAGCCTTATTATTTTCATCTGCATTTTCCATACGGTTAGCGGTTGCAAAACCTACTCCGTCACCAAAATCTTTTAACTGTCGTGCCCCGATATTTGATGTCATTATGATCAGGGTATTCTTAAAATCAACTTTCCGGCCCATACCATCAGTTAGTTGACCATCATCCAATACCTGCAATAAAATATTATAAATATCCGGGTGTGCTTTTTCTATTTCATCCAATAAAATAACACAATATGGTTTGCGACGTACTTTTTCTGTTAACTGGCCACCTTCCTCATATCCCACATAGCCCGGAGGTGCACCAATTAAACGGCTTACTGTGAATTTTTCCATGTACTCACTCATATCAATACGTATCAGGGAATCGTCGCTATCAAACATATGTCTTGCCAAAGCCCTTGCCAACTCTGTTTTACCAACACCAGTTGGGCCAAGGAAAATAAATGTACCAATCGGCTTTTTCGGGTCTTTTAATCCAACCCGGTTACGTTGAATGGCTTTAACAACTTTTGAAATAGCTTCTTGCTGGCCAACTACAGCGCCTTGTAAATCATTTGCCATGCGTCGCAGCTTTTCTGTTTCTGCCTGCACCATACGTTTTACAGGAATGCCAGTCATCATACAAACCACTTCGGCAATATCTTCTTCTTCAATAGGGAAGCGTTTATGTTTGCTTTCTTCTTCCCAGGCATTTTTTGCATTTTCCAATTCTTCCTGCAAACGTTTTTCTGTATCTCTTAATGAAGCGGCTTCTTCAAACCGCTGGCTTTTCACCACTTTATTTTTTTCTAACTTAATATCTTCGATCTTCTTTTCCAGTTCAATGATCTCCTGCGGCACATTTATATTCTTAATGTGTTTTCTAGCTCCCACTTCATCAAGTACATCAATGGCTTTATCGGGTAATAAACGATCCGTCATGTAACGGTCACTTAATTTTACACAGGCCTCAATTGCTTCTGCGCTATAGGTTACATTATGATAATCTTCGTACTTACTCTTTATGTTATTTAAAATCTCAATAGTTTCTTCAACCGAAGGTTGCTCCACGATCACTTTTTGAAAACGTCGGTCTAAAGCTCCATCCTTTTCAATATGCATACGATACTCATCTAAAGTTGATGCACCAATACATTGCAGTTCACCCCTTGCCAAAGCCGGCTTAAAAATATTTGATGCATCCAACGAACCGCTGGCACCACCAGCACCAACTATAGTATGTATTTCATCAATGAATAAAATTACATCCCTGTTTTTTTCCAATTCATTCATGATGGCTTTCATCCTTTCTTCAAACTGCCCACGATACTTGGTACCTGCAACCAATGCAGCAAGGTCTAAACTAACTACTCTTTTGTCAAATAAAACACGGGAAACTTTACGTTGTACGATACGAAGTGCCAAACCTTCTACTATGGCTGTTTTACCAACACCCGGCTCTCCAATTAAGATTGGATTATTCTTTTTACGACGGGATAGAATCTGTGACACCCTTTCAATTTCAGTTTCTCTTCCAACAATGGGATCTAAAGAACCATTTTCCGCTAGGCGTGTTATATCCCTTCCAAAATTATCAAGTACAGGTGTTTTTGTTTTGGGCTGATTAGCTGCACCGCCACGTTGCGATTTTTGCTGTCCGTACTGTTTTCTTTCTTCATCAAAATCGTCTTCACCTTCATCGCTGAATTCTGCAGCCGGTGGGTTACTGGTTACAAATCCCAGCTCATTTTTAAATACGTCATAATCCACATCAAACTGATTTAGTATTTGGGTGGCAATATTTTCTTTATTTTTCAAAATTGAAAGCATGAGATGCTCACTTTCTACCAACGCACTTTTTTGTGCCTTAGCCTCCAGTACAGTAATACGAATTACTTTTTCGGCCTGCTTGGTTAATGGAAGCGAATTGATGTTGGCGATATTTTTGCCGGTTTTGTCCTTTACGGCAATCTCAATCTCTTTGCGAAGTTCGAAGAGGTCGATATTGAGTGATTTTAATATTTTAACAGCTGTATTCTCACCATCGCGGATTAAACCCAATACCAAATGCTCTGTTCCAATAAAATCGTTTCCCAATCTTAATGCCTCCTCCCTGCTGTAAGAGATTATTTCTTTTACCTGTGCTGAAAAATTATTATCCATTTTATATTGAATTTAGCTTGTACAATAATAACGATTATTTCAAAGATATAGTTTGCGGCAATCAGGAAATGTTAATATGTTAAAAAGTTAAAATCAGGCTTTTTATAAGTTTCAAACCCCAAAACAGGTCACTTATTTTTTTTTCAATAACCCGGGATTTTCCAAATGAACAATAACAAAATTTCCTTTACTTTACAAAGAACAGTTAACTATAAACTTCATCTTTAAGTTATGAATGTCAAAATAGATACCAAAGAAAGATTTACTGTTATTACGCCGGATGAGGCTCATTTGTCTGTTAATATGACAGAAGAACTTAACCATTTGTTGCTTGGCTACCTGCAAAAAGACATACCTCATATTGTCTTTAATATGCATACCGTCCAGTCTGTTGATGAATTAATGGGAGAAAATCTTGCCCGGATTCAACAACAATTTTATGAAAAGAATGTTTCCTTTGTTATTTGCAGCCTGCAACCGGCAGTGGAACAATTACTGGAAAGTAAAGAGCTTTTAGAAGTGATGAACGTTACACCATCGGAAAGCGAAGCATGGGATATGGTGCAGATGGAGGAAATTGAAAGAGAATTATTGAGTGACGAATAAAATAAGTTTGAGGATTATGTATTTAGAGTTATGCAGCACTTTAATAGCTTATATAGTCTTAGCACAAACAGACAAAAAATACTAAACACAAAATATAAAACTTGCTTGCATTAACTATACTTGGAAACAATTCTGCCATCCCTGCCTTTGACAGAAACCCTACCGCCCAGGTTTTGCAAACCATGGAGGAGAGTTTTTTAATTGACTGCGGTGAAGGAACGCAAATGCAGCTTTCAAAATACAAGATCAAGCGCAGCAAAATAAATCACATATTCATATCGCACCTGCATGGCGATCATTATTTTGGTTTGATCGGTTTGCTTACCAGCATGAGCCTGCTCAACCGAACACAGGACCTGCATTTACATGCTCCGCCGGAGCTGGAACAACTTATAAAACTGCAACTGGATTTTGCGGCTACTCATTTATCTTATCCCCTCCATTTTCATCCCTTGAAAGAAGAAGGATTAATTGTTGATGAAAAAAAAATATTAGTCAAGTGTTTTAAAGTACAGCACAGGATCGCATGCTGGGGATTTTTATTCCGTGAAAAAAGAAACCTGAGAAAAGTAAATGCTGAAAGGGCTAAGATATATGAGATTCCTGCCGCCTTTTATGAAAAACTTCAACAAGGGTTTGATTATGCAAACAAAAAAGGCACCATTGTGCCTAATGAAGAAGTGACAATAGCCGGGCCAATATCAAAATCGTATGCTTATTGTGCAGATACTATTTATGATGAACACCTTTGTGAAAAAGTAAAAGGAGTTGACCTGCTTTATCATGAAACGACTTATTTAAAAGACCTGCACGAAAGAGCAGCCGCAAGATTCCACAGCACTACAGTACAGGCTGCCACCATTGCACAAAAAGCCGATGCTAAAAGATTATTGATTGGCCATTTTTCTTCCAAGTATGAAAACCTGGATGAGTTTTTAAATGAGGCCACAGCCGTTTTTGAAAATACAGAATTAGCAATACAGGGAAGTTGCTATATAATCTGATTTACTCTTTGGTCTTTACAACATTATTAAATCCATCGGCCATTATCCATTTATAAAATTCGGCAAACCATTTACGCCAGGCCAGTTCATTATGACTGCTTTCCGGATCAATTACAGAATAGATCATGGCATTTGATTTTTCACCCAGTATCTCCTGTACTTCCTGCATGTCTGTTATATATTTACCTCCCTCAAGTTCTCCCATGTAAAAGAAAAACTTGCCATTCAGCTTATTGGCTAATCCGCTTGTAGCAACCTTGATTTCAGGAGCTGTCCAAAATGCCGGAGAAAAAATTCCCGCCTTTCCAAAAACGCCGGAGTATTGCAGCATGGCATAATAACTGATCAATCCACCCATAGAGCTTCCTGCAATTATAGTATTTTCTTTCGATGGCATTGTTCTGTACTGCCTGTCGATAAAAGGTTTTAATGTTTGTACTAAAAAATCAAGATATTGATCGCCTTCTCCTTTACCAAACTGCTGAAAATTGTAAGGGTTATATTCATTAAAACGTTGGGGGCCGTTATCAATACCAACTACTATGCAGGCTGTTCTGCCTGTTTTAATTAAACTGTCCAGGCATTCATCTACTCCCCATTCTCCAAAACCGGAAGTGTAAGTATCAAAAAGATTCTGCCCATCATGCATATACATTACCGGGTAACTTTTTTTGTTTTTTGAATAATCTTCCGGCAGATAGATCCAGATTCGTCTTGTTCTGTTAAGTTGCGGAATATAAAATGCAGTATCTAATATATGAACCTGGTTACTTGCAGTGTGTTCTTTTGGAACGGGTAGAAAATCATCTTTCCATGCAGCTATTTCATATCGCACAATAGTATCAGCAGTTAATTTTACGATCTTATTTCCAACATCATTCCCATCAATTGACGCCTCCACTCTTTTCCAATCACCTCTTGTAAACTTAAATTGATAAATATCCGGTGGCAGATTTTTCATCTCCACAATTATCTTGTCATTGTCTTTAAAAAAAAGATACCCGGTTTCTGCCGGCTGCCACCTGTTAAAATTTCCGGCTACATAAATTGAATCATTTAAATGTTTAGAAGGAATGGAAACAAGTTCAATACGCAATGTGAATTGGGCAGATGACTGAATTGAAATAAAAAATAACAGCAGCGACAATAGTAATGTGCCGATCCCTTTTTTGCGTAATTCGTTATTTTTCAATTTTATTTTTTTAGATAAGCCTTAACTTTCTGATGAATTGTTCCACTTAATGGAACCAATGGCAACCTCAGTACGTTTTCAATAATGCCCAGTTCATATAAAAATGCCTTTACGCCTGCCGGGTTGTTCTCAACAAATAAAAGATCATTCCCTTCAAGACACTTATTATGTAATGGCCTTGCTGATGAAAAGTCTCCTTTTAAGCAATGCCTGACCATATCTGAGAAATCTTTTGGAAAACAATTAGCAGCAACACTTATTACGCCATCCATGCCACAGGCAACCAAGGGCAACGTTATATGGTCATCTCCACTCACAACTAAAAAATTTTCTGGCCTGTCTCTAAGGATATGCATACATTGAACCATGTTACCACTGGCTTCTTTTATACCCACAATATTCTCTACTTCCTTTGCCAGCCTTAGTGTTGTTTCTGCTGTAATATTACTTCCTGTTCTTCCGGGCACATTATATAATATAACAGGCTTAGGACTTGCACTGGCCAGGTTTTTATAATGTTGAAAAATTCCTTCCTGTGATGGCTTGTTATAATAAGGGCTTGCACTTAATACCGCTGTTGCTTTTTCCAGGGGATAGCTTTGCAAATTCTCCATAACCTCTTTGGTATTGTTACCACTAATGCCAACTACAACCGGCACCCTTTTATTTACTTTTTCGTAAGTAAAATTTATGATGTCAAATTTTTCTTCGGTATCCAGTGTTGGAGTTTCTCCAGTTGTGCCTAATGTAACAATATACTCTATCCCATTCTTAATAATAAAGTCAATTAATTTTTCCAGGGCATCAAAATCTACATCCATGGTTGCCTTAAATGGAGTTATTATAGCCACACCTGTACCTTGTAATTGTTTACGCAAACTCATAAAACTATTTTATGTGAAGTTATTGAGAAGTAGGGAATTTATGATGAGGAAAAAAGTGAAAATCTATGGATTAAAATAAAGCCTGCAAAACCTGATCTGGCTGCCACATCGAACTTAGATTATATACTACTATGATTGTTCGTGTGGGTTGGGAACTACTTTCTTCCGGTAAGTTAAAATAAAAAACCCCGTGACTCCTAAGAGAAACAGGGTAGTTAGTTTTGATAAACGGCAATTCGAAAGAGTTATACCAGTATTTGATACTTGCGGACCGGACGGGACTCGAACCCGCGACCTCTGCCGTGACAGGGCAGCATTCTAACCAACTGAACTACCGATCCTTCCTATGTTCTTCTTTCGAAAAACTTATTTGATAATATTTACCGGTTGAATAATTAACCAACGTAAATACTCTTTATTACATTTCTTTAACCTCTTCTCCTCTACCAGGGCATCTTTCTTAGTATTAAACCCCTGAACAAAAACCAATTTCCAGGGTATTTTAGTTTTTGTAAACTTACTTTGTCCACTATTATGTTCAATTAGTCTTTTCAAATAATCTTTAGTTGAGCCTTTATAAAAATCACTATCGACACTACTTTCTAAAATATAAACATAATACATGTTAAAGAACTTTTGCTACTATCCCAACTTCAGATAAGAAACCCCGAAGTATTAATGCGGACCGGACGGGACTCTAACCCGTCTCGCCTCAGGCGAGATGACAGGGCAGCATTCTAACCAACTGAACTACCGATCCTACTACCCAAGTCCTGAGTTTAAAATCAAAAACTGATTTTAAGCCCTTTTTTCGGGACGGCAAAGATAGGTTTCTTAATTTTCCGCTCCAAAACTTTTATAAAAAAATTGTAAGCCCTAATTTTACAAACTATCTTACACTTTCCTTCAAAACAGGTATTATTAAATTGTAAACCTAAACAGTAAACTGACTACATGATTGAGTTTAAAAAACGCCAGTTTCTCGACTTTGAAAAACCCATCAAAGAGCTATACGACCAGATAGAACAACTAAAGATCACTTCTGAAAAGTCGAAAACAAATATGAGTGGCGCTATTGCCATGTTGGAAGACAGGATTCTTGAAACTAAGAAGCATATTACAACTAATGTTACACCATGGCAAAAGGTACAGTTAAGCCGTCACCCCGACAGGCCATACACCCTAAAGTACATTGAGAATATGTGTACCAACTTCGCTGAATTACATGGCGACAGAAATTTTAAAGATGATAAAGCAATGGTGGGTGGTTTTGCACAACTGGGTGGAGAAACAGTAATGATACTAGGACAGCAAAAAGGCACCAATACCAAAATGAGGCAAATGCGCAATTTTGGTATGGCCAACCCCGAAGGATACCGTAAAGCTTTACGCCTGATGAAACTGGCTGAAAAATTTAATAAACCGGTTATTACATTAATTGATACTCCTGGTGCTTTCCCTGGTTTGGAGGCTGAAGAAAGAGGACA
>JBDTUK010000055.1:0-48161 GCA_040007795.1 Ferruginibacter sp. | reverse complement strand
CTAAATTTTTAAAGGCATTTGAAAAGCCAATGATGGTACCACCCGGTAATAAAGTAGTTGTGGTTATACAGTTTAGTGGTGGTAACGACGGGTTGAATACCGTAATACCGGTGCGTAATGATATTTATTATAAAGAGAGACCAAAGTTGGGTATTGAAAAAGATAAAGCTTTATTGCTGACTGATGAAACCGGCCTGAATCCGGCGCTGGAAGCTTTCAAAGGTTTGTATGATGATGGTAGTTTATCAATATTAAACAGCGTTGGATATCCAAATCCTGACCGTTCTCATTTTAGGAGTATGGATATTTGGCAAAGCGGCAGCAACAGCAATGAATATATAAATACGGGATGGGTAGGTCGTTACTTAGATGCTCAATGTAAAGGCTGTGATAAACCTACTCAGGCCATGGAACTGGATGATGTATTAAGCCTTGCTTTAAAAGGAGAAGAAAGTAAAGGGCTGGCATTTAAAGACCCTAAAAAATTATTCAATAGTAGCAACGGAAAATATTTTAAAGATGTAAACAGTGATCATCAGCATGGAGAGGAAACTATTGATTACTTGTACAAGACCATGAGTGAAACACTCAGCAGCGCCGATTATATTTACCAGCAAAGTAAAATTCATCCCTCGGCGCAAACCTATCCCAATACTGAATTGGGCAAAGATTTGAAGACAATTGCATCATTGATATTTTCTGACATAAACACTAAAGTATATTATGTTTCATTAGGAAGTTTTGATACGCATGTTAACCAGGATAACCAGCAGAAACGATTATTCACCGAATTGAATGATGCAGTAAAAGCATTTACAGCCGACCTGAAAAGTAATAACCGTTTCCAGGATGTGTTAATGATGACCTTTAGTGAGTTTGGACGTCGGGTTACCCAAAATGCAAGTGGCGGAACAGATCATGGCACAGCCAATAATATGTTTTTCATCAGCGGAGGCTTAAAAGAAAAAGGGGTATTAAATGCCATGCCCGACTTGTCTGATCTGAACGAAGGTGATCTGAAACACAAAATTGATTTTAAGAATGTGTATGCAACCGTTTTAAATAAATGGCTGGGTGCAGATGATAAAATGATATTGGGAAGTAAGTTTGAGTATTTGAATTTTATATAATAAACATTTTAATCCTGAGCTCTAAACCCCTCTCCTTAAGGAGAAGGCCTGGCTGAGGTTATTTCACATTACCCATCCATCTTTTCAGAAATGGTACTGTAAACATAAGTAATATACCTACTATAGCTGAAACGATAGTTATTTTCGAGATTACGTCAGCATAATAAGGTAAAGAAAGTATAGGGTCATTTTTTTCAAGTATATGTTTTGGCACGCTCATTAGTGAGCCAATCTTCCCCGCCAGAAATTCGCCAATTGCGGTACCAAAAAACCAGATGCCCATCATTAATGCAACCATTTTTTTTGGAGCCAGTTTTGTTACCATGGATAAGCCAATGGGTGAAATACAAAGCTCGCCCAGCATCATGAAGCAGTATCCCCAAAGAAAAGGCCATAACGGTACTAAACCTGTCTTTACATTAGCCACACAACTTAAATAAAAAATAAAAAAACTGATTGCGAGAAAAATAAAAGATAACGCAAATTTCAAAGGTGTGCCTGGTTCCTTGCCACGCTTATTTAACCATGGCCAAAGCGGTGCTATAAATAAAGTAAGAATGATTATCCAGCCTGCAGGTAAAAAATTATTTATAGCTACTGCAGGCAGGTCAAAGCCCAATAAAACCATTTTTGAATTTCTTTCAGCAAGAAGATTCATAGAGCCTAAACTTTGCAGGTTAATTGCCCAGAATAAAATTGAGAAAATGATCATGGTAAGGGCTGCAAGTAATTTAAATTTTGCATCTTTTTCCAGTTTCAATCCCAGGGAAAGTATATAGATCAATGCAATGAAGCCAAGTCCAAACATAATATAATCCATCACCTGGTATTGATTAAACAGTGTTACTATTACAGGGACTACCAGCAAAGTACCACCGTAAATAAGATGTTCAGGTTTGATAAATGCAAATACAGGCTTTTTCAAAGCTTCTTTATTGGGGGGCAGCCCTCGGGAATCAAGTGATTTTTTCCCTAATAAAAAGACAACAAGGCTGAGCACCATCATAATACCAGCTAAACCGAAACCATAATGCCAGTTTATTTCGATGCCAACATAGCCGCATAAAAGCCCGCCGACGGCGGCACCTATATTTATACCCATATAAAAAATTGAAAACCCGCTGTCTCTCCGGGGATCATTTTCCTTATATAAAGTACCAACCAGGCTGGATACATTGGGTTTAAAAAAACCATTACCACAAATGATAAAAGCCATGCCGTAGAAAAAACTCCAGTCAAGAGGTAATGCAAGAATAAAGTGTCCCAGTGTCATTAATATTCCGCCAAAAATGACGGAACGCTGGTAACCGATAAAACGGTCTGCTATAAAACCTCCAAACATAGGCATCGTATAAACCAGCGCTGCATAAGATCCCAGGATTGCATAAGCTTTCGGATCATCAAATTTTAACTGGCTGGTCATATAAACAAGCAGCAAGGCTCTCATACCATAGAAGGAAAATCGCTCCCCCATTTCGGCAAAGAAGAGTAGGTATAATTGTTTTGGTTGTTTTGTGTCAGATTGCCGAATCGTTTTAACTTGTTCTGTAAGATCCATAAAAAATATTTCGGTTGATTAATTTCTTTATTGTAGTAGCTCAATTAAAAAGGCGATACCATTTGTATCGCCTTTTTAATTTTTTTTAATATTGCTATCTTACCCCATGCATCATCTTTTTCATCATGGGGGTCAATGAATACAAGAGTAATCCTGCGAGACCACACAAAACAACAAACAGCATAAAGAAATCATACAGGTCCTTTAATTTGAAACCAAAGAAGGTTGGATAACCAACTTTCACTAATTTTTCTTTGCCTATTATGTCTAATTGCTCAGTTGTTAAAACAGAGTCTGTTGATTTTAATATTTTTACAAAATCAAGATTATTTTTTAAAGCTTTATCATAATCAATTGTTGTAGCGATCTTTTCTTTTGCTAATGAATAAAGTTCTGCACCGGATGGTTCTTTATTTCCATCCAGTACCTGTTTAAGATCAATATTTTGTTTTTGCATGCTGATATAAGCTTCGGTAGTAGGAGGCAGCAAGGCTCCCAATACACCTGTTAACACATAGCCACCTGCATTTCCAAGAAACCAAACCCCCATCAAAAGCGAAGCAAATCTTTTTGGTGCCAGCTTAGCAACCAGCGATAAACCAATTGGCGATAAGCACAATTCACCCCAGGTATGTAAGAGGTATAATACGATCAGCCAGATGATACCTACTTTTCCGGAAATACCTAAACCCTTAACCTGTGTGGCAATGATCCAGTAGCCAAGTGCGATCAGCAATAATCCCCATGCCTGTTTTACCGGTGAGATCGGTTCAAGCTTTTTCTTGTTCATCCACACCCATAATATACTAAAGGGTATGGCGAAGATCATTACAAAAATACCATTGAAATTTTGAACCATGCTGGGAGGCATTTTCCATCCAAATATGTTTGTATCCGTCTGGTTGTCGGCAATAAAAGTAAGTGATGAGCCGGCTTGTTCAAAAGCGCCCCAAAAGAACATTACAAAAAAGCATACAATATATAAAACCCAGATACGGTCTCTTTCTATTTTGGTAATTGTTTTATCGGAAAGAATTAAAAAACCAAGGCTTATACCCGAAGCAAAAATAAATGGATATAACCAGGCTTTGATGAAAGAAACCCCTATGCCACCCAATACCAAATGCAAGCAATAAGTCAGGGCCACTAATAATAACATTGAAATAATAATATTGGGCGTTGTAAACTTTGCATGGTCAGATTCGTCTTCGGGAGTATCTAATTTATTTGGTTTGCCACCTATTGGAACTCCTTCTGGTGTTCTTACATATTTATCTTTTAAGAACAGGAAAGTCAGCGTACCGATAAACATTGCTAAAGCCGCAGCAAGAAAGCCCCATTTGAATGCTGTCAGGTCTCTTACTCCATCGTGTTTGATATCCCCGAAAAATGGACAAATGAACTGTCCTAAAGTTGCGCCCACATTTATCCCCAAATAAAACAACGTAAATGCTGAATCAAGTTTGCTCTTCTGGCTTTTTGGGTAAAGGCTACCAACCATCGAAGAAATGTTTGGCTTAAAAAACCCATTGCCGAAAATAATTGCAAGCAACGCAACCCACATAATATTGGTACCAAAAGATATACCGGCGGCATCATGTCCCTGGCTTGCGCTCCAAAAAAGTAACAACTGTCCTACACCCATCGCTGTACCTCCTAATAAGATACAATTCCTGTTTCCAAGAAATTTATCGGAGATATACCCGCCAAGCATTGGGGTGAGATAACAGAGACCAAGAAAACCTCCGTAAATAATAGAGGCATCGGTCTTTCCCATTAGCAAAGAGTCTGCAAGAAATAAGGAAAGTAAAGCCCTCATCCCATAAAAGTTAAAACGTTCCCACATCTCAGTTCCAAAAAGAACCCATAATCCTTTTGGATGTCCGGTTTGTTTTATTGCTTGTTCAGTCATGTTTTGTGATTTTTAAATGCTTGTTAGATGGTTTAGTTACTCAAAATAGTGAAATTCTCTTTAGGATAAACAAAATCATTCGCCCTATTTTAAAAAGATACGTTAAGAAAAATGCCCATGTAGAGCCTATTTTAAAAATAATATTGAGATAAGCGGTTAGAATTTTAAATTCGCAAACTAAAAGTTCAGGCATTACCAAAACCAATTCATCAATGAATATACTTTTAATTGGCTCAGGAGGAAGAGAGCATACTCTGGCATGGAAGATGAAGCAAAGCAGTTTATGCAGGAAATTATTTATTGCACCCGGTAATGCAGGTACAGCCTTATGCGGTACAAACTTACCTATAGCCATTACAGATTTTGATAAGCTTGCAGTTGCCTGTAAAGAAAATTCAGTAGATATGATCTTAGTGGGTCCGGAAGAACCATTGGTAAAAGGTATTTATGATTTTTTTAAAAATAAACCCGGTCTGGAAAATATAAAAGTGATCGGCCCCTCGAAAGCAGCTGCACAGTTAGAGGGCAGTAAAGCATTTGCAAAAGCATTTATGAAAAGGCACAATATTCCTACGGCAGCGTATGAAGAATTTAGTGCAGGAAATTATCTGGAGGGGGTTAATTATATAAAATCACAATCACTCCCCATTGTTATAAAAGCTGATGGACTGGCAGCAGGCAAAGGTGTATTAATTTGTCAGAATCATTTAGAAGCCTGTTCAGAATTTGAATTGATGTTATTGCGTTCTAAATTTGGTGAAGCAGGAAAAAGAGTTGTTATAGAAGAATTTTTGCAAGGGATAGAACTGAGTATGTTTATATTAACTGATGGAGAGAATTATGTTTTGCTTCCGGAAGCAAAAGATTATAAGAGAGTGGGAGAAGGGGATACAGGGCTTAACACAGGCGGCATGGGAGCAGTAAGCCCTTTGCCTTTTGTAAATGATGATTTTCTGAAAAAAGTAAAAGAAAAAATTATAGAGCCTACTATTGCCGGATTAAAAAAAGATGAACTGGAATATAAAGGTTTTATTTTTTTGGGCCTTATGAATGATAACGGAGAGCCAAAAGTTATTGAATATAATTGCCGCATGGGAGATCCGGAAACAGAAGTAGTGGTACCACGAATAAAAAATGACCTGGTGGAAATATTAATAGCTACATCAGAAAGCCGTTTACATGAAATTAAAATTGAAACAGATGAACGTGCTGCTGCAACAGTTGTAGCTGTTAGCGGTGGTTACCCCGGTGATTATGAAAAAGGAAAAGAGATCAACGGAATAAATGAGAATGCAATTGATGAAAGTATCATATTCCTGGCAGGAACAAAAAATGAAGATGGAAAAATTATTACTAATGGCGGAAGAGTTTTAGCAGTAACATCATTTGGTGCTAACATAACAGAAGCAGTTGAACAATCTAATTATATAATGGAACAATTATTTTTTGAAGGAATATATTACCGCTCAGATATTGGTTATGAGTTTAAAAATTAGTATTGTTGTTTTATCTTTTTTATTACAGATTTTCACAAGAATATTTTGCAGTTTACCTCCCTGGTTTTTGCAAAACCATTCTGAAACAGGAGCTCTAAAAACCGAAAATGTTGCTGAATATTGCCGGAACGCGGGATTTAGCAAAATGCTGATATTCCCAAACTTTCTGTAAAATGTTGAAAAATAAAGGGTTTGCCGTTGTTATTTCGAATATTTTCCACCAACTTTGCTGGCATTGATTAAAATCCTTTTCACATAAACCGTATATGGGCCTTTTTAATTTTTTTACTCAGGAAATCGCAATCGATCTGGGGACAGCCAATACCCTCATTATTCACAATGATGAGATCGTAGTAAATGAACCATCCATTGTTGCATTAGACCGGAACAATCCGAAGAACATTTTAGCAGTAGGTAAGAAAGCACTGATGATGCATGAGAAGACTCATGAAAGTATCCGTACTGTCCGTCCTTTAAAAGACGGTGTGATTGCCGACTTTAATGCTGCCGAGCTGATGATCAGGGAAATGATCAAGCTGATCTATCCCAAAAAACCATTGTTTGCGCCCAGCTGGCGCATGATGATCTGCATACCCAGCAGCATTACCGAAGTGGAAAAGCGTGCTGTACGGGATAGTGCTGAACAGGCAGGTGCCAAAGAAGTTTATCTTATTCATGAACCTATGGCTGCAGCTTTAGGTATTGGTATTGATGTGGAAGAGCCCGTGGGTAACATGATCATTGATATTGGCGGTGGTACCACAGGTATTACAGTAATTGCTTTAGCAGGTATAGTTTGCGACCAAAGTATACGTATTGCCGGTGATGAGTTTACAGCTGATATCATGGAAGCGCTTCGTCGTTACCATAGTTTATTAATTGGCGAACGCACTGCTGAGCAGATCAAGATACAGGTTGGCGCTGCCACAAAAGACCTCGACAATCCTCCCGATGATATTCCGGTGAATGGAAGAGACCTGGTGACAGGTATTCCAAAACAGGTGATGGTTAGTTACCAGGAAGTGGCAGAAGCCCTGGATAAAAGTATTTTCAAAATTGAAGAAGCTATCCTGAAAGCTTTGGAAACAACCCCGCCGGAACTGGCATCTGATATCTATCGCCGTGGTTTATATATAACAGGTGGTGGGGCTTTATTAAGGGGATTAGATAAGCGGTTAAATGCAAAGATCAAACTTCCGGTTCATGTGGCCGATGATCCATTAAAAAGTGTGGTAAGGGGAACAGGCATTGCATTGAAACATTATGACAGGTATCCTTTTGTAATGAGATAATAATAAACTGCTACAAGCTGCAAGCCACAAGGGGGCAAATTTTATAAATAAAACTGTAAGCTATTTAGCCGAAGGTTATAATAAAATGCTTCACCCTTGCAGCTTTTTCCCTTGTAGCTCTTCTCAAAATGCGTAATATTTTTCTTTTCATTCGCCGGTATTTTAATTTTCTTTTCTTCCTTCTATTACAGGGATTCAGCATCTATTTGGTCGTTCATTACAGCCGCTATCACAATGCAGTCTTTAGTAATACAGCAAATCAGCTTACCGGTAAAGTAAATGAACAGTATAGCAAAGTGGAATATTACTTCCGGCTTAAAAAAACAAATGACTCATTAGTAAAAGCTAATGAAAAACTATACAATAAGTTAAAGGCTGATTTTGAATTACCCGACACGACCAGCAAAACTGTTCTTGATACTATCCGTGTAGATTCTATAGAGCAGCATAGAAAATATAATTTCTTCTCGGCTAAAGTGGTTTACAACTCGGTAGCAGCGCAAAATAATTTCATTGTTCTGGGTCGGGGATCTGCACAACAGTTGAAAGAAGGAATGGGAGTTGTTGATCCCAATAATGGAGTGGTTGGTATTATTACAGAAGTTAGTAAAGATTATGCCGTAGTTATGAGCCTCCTGCATAAAGACAGCCGCATCAGTGGTAAATTATTAAAGGGAGGTGAGACCGGAACCCTAAGCTGGGATGGCAAAACGCCTAACATAATTTCATTGACCGGGATACCCAAAAGCGCTAAAGTTATAATTGGCGATACTATTATATCCAGTGGATTCAGCACCAGCTTTCCCAAAGGAATGATGATTGGCATTGTGAATGAGGTAACACCTGAGAAAAGCACCAGCAATTTCCTGATAAAATTTAAATCGGCAGCCAATTTTTATAACCTGGAATATGCATTTGCCATTGATAACAAACAAACTGAAGACATCAATAATTTATTGGACAAAGTAAAAAAGAAAACTCAATAACAGCATGAGCTGTAACCCATGAGTACACTGGTTAAAAATATTCTCCGTTTTGCACTCTTTATCATGGTACAGGTTTTTGTACTGGATAAGATACACCTGCACCAGATGGTAACGCCATATATTTATTTTCTTTTCATTTTATGGCTGCCATTCCGGATGGGCCGTACCTGGCAGATGATCATTGCTTTTGCCTTGGGCTTTGCAATGGATAGTTTCCGCCATCACCCGGGCTTTCATACAGCCGCCTGCGTATTGATAGCCTATATCCGCCCCTTTCTTATCAATCTTTTAATTCCACAGGAAGGCGCAGATACCAATTATGAAGAACCTTCGTTTAAAAGCATGGGAGGAATGTTGCCTTACCTGATATTTACCGGGGTGCTTACTTTCATACATCATGGCTGGTTATTTTTACTGGAAGCCTGGCAGTTTGGTAATATCTGGTATTTCTTAATAAAAACATTATTATCAACTGCCGTGAGTTTACTTTTAATTATCATAACCGAGTTATTGTTTGTGCGCAAGCAAAAGTTCAGAACGAATACAATATAAGATTGAGCAAATAAGATAATGACAAATACATGGGCTGCAACTATCAACTATTAACTATCAACTAAACGGTGTCCGTATTCAATCAATCAAGAAAAAATGTGATCATGCTGGTTTTTATCGGCATGTTTGTTATCATCATTTTACAATTGGCCAATCTTCAGTTATTTTCTTCCAAGTACAGGGTGCAGGCCGATGACCAGGGCACATTCCGGAAAGTGGTTTATCCCGACCGGGGTATCGTTTACGACAGGAAGGGAAAACCTATTTTACAAAACACCATCATCTATGACCTGATGGTCATTCCCGGAAAAATTAAAGGCACCGATACAATGACACTGTGCAATATTTTAAATATTGATACAGCCGAATTCCGAAGAAGAATAATTACAGCCATTATAAAAAATAAAAGTTACCGGGCTTCTATATTTGAACCATTATTGAGCAATGAGAAAATGGCAAAGTTCAATGAGAATATGTATAAGCTGGTGCCGGGTTATTATTTACAACAACGTTCCGTAAGGGATTATCCTTTTGATGCCGGTGGAAATATTCTGGGTTATTTGGGTGAAGTGGATTCTAATATTTTAAAAAATCCGAAATACCAGGGTTATGTAATGGGCGATTATATTGGTAAAGCAGGGTTGGAAAGAACTTATGAAAAAGTGTTGATGGGGCAGAGAGGTATTGAATTCTGGAAAAGGGATAATAAAAACCGCCTTACTGATCCGCTTGAGAATGGAAAGTTTGATACGGCAGCCATTGCCGGGCAAAATATGCACACGGCAATAGATATTGAATTGCAGGCATTGGGCGAAAAACTAATGGAGAATAAACTGGGTTCTATTGTAGCAGTTGACCCAAAAACAGGCGGCATACTTTGTATGATAAGTAGTCCCACCTACAAACCAAAACTTTTAACAGGCGCCGAAAGAAGAAAACATTTTGCAGAATTATTGCTGAGCCCGGCCCGGCCATTGTTTAACCGGTCAGTGAGTGCTACTTATTCTCCGGGTTCTACATTTAAAACTTTGCAGGCACTTGTTGGATTACATGAAGGTGTGATCACAACTAAATTCCAGGTTTCCTGCTCGGGTGCTTTTTACGGATGTGGTGGTGGCAACCCTATGAAATGCCTTGATCGTGGAACTTTTGATTTGAGAAATGCAATACGGATATCCGACAATACTTATTTTGCTACAGTAATGCAGCGTGTTATTACGAATCCAAAATATCCAAGCCAGGACAGCAGTTTGGCAGTATGGGATAGATATATGTATGCATTTGGCCTGGGACATAAACTGGGTACTGATGTGCCTTCGGAAAAAGGAGGTAATATACCAACCCCCGTACATTTTGATAAAATTTACGGACACGGCTCCTGGAACTATTGCAATTTCCGCTCAGTAAGTATTGGCCAGGGTGAAGTAGATGTTACGCCTATACAGGTTGCCAACGAAATGGCATACATTGCCAACAAAGGATGGTATATCACACCACACTTAGTTGACTCCATTGAAGGAGGAGACAATTTCGGCCTGTTATCTACTTATAAAGAAAAGCACAGTGCCATGGATATTCCCGACACTGTTTTTAATGTTGTACATGATGGTATGCAGGCTGTGGTGGATGGTGGAACCGGTGCCGGGGCAAAAGTTGCAGACATCACTATTTGTGGTAAAACGGGTACGGTTGAAAACTATTACCGGGGAGTTAAACAACCTAACCATGCATTCTTCTGCGGTTTTGCGCCAAGAGATAATCCGAAGATTGCGATCATGTGTGTGGTGGAGAACAGTGGCCGTTTTGGAGGTACATATGCAGCACCCATTGTAGGATTGATGATTGAAAAATATTTAAATGATACCATTGCGACAAACAGGCAGGCAATAGTTGATAAGTTCGCCAACCTGAATTTGATACCTGCACGTGTTTACACCGAAATGAAAACGCTTGATTCCTTATTGCATAAAAAAGATTCGGCCTATTTATTGGCGAAGGGATATATCAGGTCAATAAAAGATACCATGGAGGTGGATGCAGGAGATGAACAGGAAGCCCTGGATCAGATAAAAAAGGATAAAGAAAATATTAAGAAAAGTACCCCTGCAAAAGACAGTAACGACAATAAAATAAAAGATAAACCACAGGCAATTTTACCTGGCGAAAAAAAGAAACCGGAATTAAAAGACTCTTTAAATAATTAGACTCTAATTCCCTTCTCCTGCAGGGGAAGGGTTAGGGGTGAGGCATGTATCAAAAAAACGCTTCCATATCAAAAGGAATAGACTGGCTGATGGTCTGGTTGTACGCCATGATTGTTGTTATTGGTATCATTTGTATATTTTCGGTAGAATACAGAAGCAGTGATAATGTAGTTCAAAGTTTGCTTGGGTTTAAAAAGAATTACAGCAAGCAGTTATACTTTTTTGCTGCTTGTATAATACTGGCAATTTTTATTTTATTAACCGATAGCAAACTTTTCACCGCTACCTCCAATCTTACCTACCTGGTAGGTATTGCTTTAATATTGGCCACTTTTGTTGTAGGTAAAGAAATTAAAGGCTCTAAAAGCTGGATACCATTGGGATTTATGAACCTGCAGCCGGTGGAGTTGTGTAAAATATTTACGGCTTTGGCATTGTCGAAATATTTGTCAATGCAGGAGACCGATTTTAAAAAACCCAAAGCCCAACTTATTGCGGCAGCTATTGCTTTTGCACCGGCAGTATTATCTATACTACAAGGTGAAACCGGCCTTGCATTAGTATATTTTGCTTTTTTAATTCCTATGTACAGGGAAGGACTACCTCCGGGATACCTTATTGCCGGCGCTTCCATGGCAATACTATTGGTTGCATCATTGTTATTTCATACTAAAACTTTATTGATCGCTTTTGCGATACTTGCAGCTTTGGCTATTTTTTATTACAGGCGACAGATAAAACGAAACAGCCGCTTACTTGTGATCATTATAATTAGCTGGGCCTTTTGTTCGGCATTTGTAGGCATAGCTGTACCATTTACTTTTAAACATGTGTTCAAAGGATACCAGGCCGATAGGATATTCAGTATGGTGGGGGTGGACAATCCATTTTCTGATAAGGCTGCTGTTGATGTAGCTAATTTGGAAGAGATGAAAGTGAAGCAACAAAAAAATGATCAGCAGAATTATAATGTAAAACAATCAAAAATTGCCATTGGCTCGGGCGGCTTTGCCGGAAAAGGTTTTTTAAAAGGAACACAAACCCAGGGAGATTTTGTGCCTGAACAACATACCGATTTTATTTTTACTTCTGTAGGTGAAAATTTTGGTTTTTGGGGAAGCGGATTATTAATGTTGATATACCTGTTTCTTTTATTGCGCATTATCATGATAGCTGAAAGGCAACGTAGTACATTCAGCAGG
The DNA here is from genome assembly GCA_040007795.1 of Ferruginibacter sp. Classification (GTDB taxonomy): domain Bacteria; phylum Bacteroidota; class Bacteroidia; order Chitinophagales; family Chitinophagaceae; genus Ferruginibacter. Next base: position 35,829 of record JBDTUK010000055.1, on the reverse strand, counting down.
GTGTATGCTTATTCCGTTGCAGGAATTATATTTTTCCACGTGGCGGTAAATATTTCTGTTACTATTGGCCTGGCACCGGTAATTGGTATCACCCTTCCACTAATGAGTTATGGTGGCTCTTCCCTGTTAACTTTTACAGCGCTTCTTTTTATTTTAATAAAACTTGATGCCGACAGGCAGATGGTTTTACGTTAATCCGTTAATTAGTTAATGCGTATAAACGGATTAACGTGTTAACAAATTAACTTTACCGAATGAAAATAATTCCACTCAGCGAAGGTGCTTTTACCATAGATGCTACAAAGAAATTTGTGCCGTTTAACCTGGCAAAAGATGATCTGCAGCAACGGCCAATCGGCAGTCTGCTGGTAGAGATTCAACCCTTTACTGTAATTACTTCAAAAGATATTATTATACTGGATACAGGCCTGGGTTTCTCAACTCCCGATGGCACATTACAGATACACCAGAATTTACTGAATAACGGAATTGGCCCGATGGAAGTAACCAAAGTATTACTTAGTCATTTGCATAAAGACCACGCAGGCGGTATTTATAAAAATGACGAAATGCTTAAGCAGAAGTTTTTAAGTTTCCCCAATGCCACTTATTATGTACATAAAGATGAAATGGAATTTGCTTTAAAAAAAGGAGCGCCATCTTACCGGGTTACTGATTTTGATATGTTGCAAAACTCTGACCAGGTTGTTTTTTTAGAAGGAGATGGCGTTATTGATAATTATATTACTTATAAGGTAAGTGGGGCACATAGTCCCTGCCACCAGGTGTTTTGGATTGAAGAAGATGGCCGGAAAGTTTTTTATGGCGGCGATGTGGCGCCGCAATTACAGCAAATGAAAAACAGGTTTATTGCCAAATATGATTTTGATGGAAGAAAAAGTATGGAGCTAAGGCAGCAATGGTGGAAACAGGGAGAGAAAGAGAAATGGACATTTTTGTTTTATCATGATATTAAGACACCAGTGTTTGTATTTAGTTAGCTGCTTGAATTTCTAAATGGTTACATGGTTAAATTGATATGAAGTTCCTGGAATGAAACACTTTTCAACAATTTAGCAATTTAACAGTTTAACCATAATGATAAATACAAAAGCAGCAAATTAACTTTGCGGCTTTGTGGTTACTTTGCTTCTTTGCGTGAAATATTTTTACCTTATCCTGTGCAGATAATCATTATTCATAAACTGCTTTTGAATATCTTTTAAATCTCTTAAAATACTTGCATCAACCAAAGTGCCTGATGTTTCCAGTAAAAAACCACCGATCAGTTCATTGTCAACTTTAGTTTCAATTTCGAAAGTTTGGTTATTAGTAGCAACTGCTTTTACATTAGCCATGATCGCTGCCTTCATTTCATCAGTAATGGGTTCGGCAGTTGTGATCTTTACTTTATGGATATTACGCAATGCATTAAACTGGTCAATATAAGTGTTTACAATTTCAGGTAAATTTAATTCCCTGGCTTTTCTTACCAATAATTGTATAAAGGCGCTTGTAAGTTTGCTTACCCTTTCTTTGGTAACCGATTCAATGATGCTTGCTTTTGCAGAAGGCTTGATGACCGGGCTGCGTAAAACGACAACAAAATCAGGATTACTTTTACAGATCTTATGCAGCCATTTCATATCGGCATATACGGCATCAACCTGGTTTTGTTCTGTTGCCAGATCCAGTAAACTCTTTGCGTATCGGCCTGCTAAACGTGGATTGTTCATAATTTTTGAGTTGCAAGCTACAAGGGAAAAAGCTACAAGTAGAAGAGACTACTTGAGGCTTGTGGCTTGAAGCTTATTGAACTTAATTCAATTTCACTTCTGCTGCCAGTGTTTTAATATAATTTTCCTGCTCAGCCCTGTTGCTTAATTCCTTACGTAAAACTTTTTCGCTTACTTCTATTACTAAGTTACCTACCTGGTTCTTGATCTCAGTAAGCGCTGCCATTTTCTGGTTGGTAATAGAAGCCTGTGCATCGGCAATAATTTTAGAAGCCTGAACTTTTGCTTCTTCTTTGGCATCGTTGATCATTTTATCCTTTGTCTCTTTTGCTTCTTTAAGCATAGAGGCTCTTTCTTCTCTTGCCTGTGCAAGAATGGCTTCATTGTCATTCTTCATCTGTGCCATTTCTAATTTTATCTTTTCGGCAAGCGCTAAAGATTCAGCAATGGTTTTTTCCCTTTGTGCCAGTCCGCCAATGATCATTGGCCAGGCAAATTTTTTCAACAGGAAAAAAACAATAAGGAATGCAAGAAGCGTCCAGATAATAAGGCCGAAGGCCGGTGTTAATAATTGCATAAGTTATACCCTCCATCTCCCTAAAGGGAGTGTTTAATTTGTAATATTAAAAATGTCGCAAAACGGTATGCCGCAGAAGAGAGTGACACAACGATGATGCTGCAAAGAACTAATGCTTACTTCAAAATAAAAATCATCTTCGGCCTGTTCTCCGCTTTGATGAGTTCCCCTTTAGGGGCGGAGGGGCCAAAAATACTGCATCCTCCGTCCTGTACTTCAGATGCAGTAAAGGTTTTAAAGCACCATGGCTAAGAAACCGATGATAATGGCAAACAACGCTGCTCCTTCTACCAATGCGGCAGTAAGGATCATGTTGCTGCGGATATCATTGATGGCTTCCGGCTGGCGTGCAATTGATTCCAATGCACCCTTACCGATCTGGCCAATACCGATACCAGCGCCAATAGCACCAAGTCCGGCGCCAATAGCACCGCCGGCATTTCCTAATGGTGTGCTTAACATTACATTCAATAAATCCATGATTCTGATTTTATATTGGTTAAAAAAAACGTAAAATAATATTTATGCCGCAGCAGGATCAATATGTCCATGGCCTTCTTCCTGATGCCCGCCCTCTAATGCCTGGCCTATGAACACGGCAGTTAGTATGGTAAAAATAAATGCCTGCAAAAATGCCACCAACACTTCAATGAAATAAATAAAAATGGTAAAGGCAATAGAAAATGGTGAAAAGCCCCAGCCCACATATTGATTTAATGCCGCCATTATAAAAATGAGGGAGATCAGGCAAATGATAAGGATATGCCCTGCAACCATGTTGGCGAACAACCTGATCATTAAAGCAAATGGTTTAGTAAAGATGCCCAATATCTCTACCGGTACTAAAATAATTTTTACCCAGCCAGGTACACCCGGAGGATTAATGATGTGCATCCAGTAATGTTTATTACTGCTGAACAGTATTACAATGAATGAAATGATTGACAACACAAACGTAAAGGCAATATTACCTGTAACGTTTGCAGTGCCGGGTATAAGGCCTACAATATTATTTATTAAGATGAATAAGAAAACAGTAAGCAGGTATGGTAAATATTTATTGCTTTTAGCACCCAGGTTAGGTTTGGCAACTTCATCGTTAACAAAATTCACGATGGTTTCCATGGTGTTTTGCATGCCCTTTGGAGCTGACGTTACGCCGGCACCAGTGCCATATTTCTTCGCTACTCTTATCAGGATCACAACAAGCAGTGTAAGTGCCAGCAGCATCTGAACCACGTTACGGGTAAGGGAAAGATCATACACACTAACCGATTTATTTATTTTCCCGGTTTCGTCAACAGCTACAATTTTTCCAGCTGCATATTCATTGCGGTTTAATGAATCTTTATCTATTCTTTCGTTAGTTAATAATGCATAACCTTCAACTTCGTGCTCGCCATGATGAAATTTAGAAGACATAAAGCAGGAAAACCCTTTTTCTTTAGAGTAAATTATTACGGGAAGGGGAATGGTTGCATGATGCTCTTCTCCGTCAGAACCTTTATAAGATAAAAAATGAAATTCATGGGCATCCATGATATGGCCAAAGATCACTTCATTAGCATCAAAAATCTTCTTTTCTTTTACCGGCTCTTTTGACTCCTCAGGCTGGGCAAAAGAAGGATTTGAAAATATCAACAAGCCCAGGCTAAAAACCGCTACCAGTAATGATTTGATGCTCTTAGATCTCATATTCTGCCTTAATTTTGGCGCAAAGATAAGGTGGGAGGGGGAAAATTAAAAATTGGGAAGGAATAATTTAGCAAATATTGCCCTGATCCATATCTTCCCTTAGTTTTTTTATTTTTTCAAGTTCGATAACATCAATTTGATCTTTTAGACGGTTTACTGCTTTTTTATTGGCAATCAGCTGATTTATGTGAAGAAATGGAACTTTTAACTCCTTAAAATCTCCAATAGTAGCCTGGGCAAGACATTGATCGAAGGTAAAATCTTCAAGCCCAACCATATTAACCAGTATGTCTAATCTTAATCCATTGTTTAATGTAAAATCACTCCATCCGGGGACAAACTGCATTCGATGCATCATATAATAATCTCCCATGTTGGCTTCTTTAAAAGCCAATCTTAGATTATTCCTGTTTTCAATGGTGTCTTCAATCCAAATATCCATATCGCCGGTGTAGCGTTGATACCCATGAATATTTGTAGCAAACCCTCCTACCATAATATACTTTACATTGGATGTATTGAGACATTTCCAGAATTTTAATATTTCCTCATCAAAAATATCCATAACAGGAAATTAACTATTTAGCAGGCTTGTATGGTTGATGTGTAAGGGTAGCTTTTTTTAATGTTTGCTGAATTTTATATAATTGCGTAGCAAATAAAAACCTTTCCATGTAGGTTCTTTTCAAAGCATCTTTCAGTAAATTTAATTCAGCTTTTTCATAAGCCGCCTGCATTTCAGCCACCTCACTTTTATTTATTGGATCAATATTCTTATCATCTACAGACATATTGCAAATTACAATTTTTTACATCACTTTTTCCTGTTTTTCAAACTGCATTTTATGGAGCTGGTAATAGAATCCCATTTTGGATAACAGTTCTTCATGCGTTCCCATTTCTTTTATTTCACCTTTATCCAATACAATAATTTTATTGGCCTTGCGGATGGTTGATAAGCGATGGGCAATAACAATAGAAGTCCGGTTTGCGATCAATTTATCAATGGCATGTTGAATTAAAGCCTCACTTTCGGTATCCACCGATGAAGTGGCTTCATCTAAAATTAAAATGGCAGGATCATATAATAAGGCCCTTACAAAAGATAACAATTGCCGCTGACCTAAAGACAAAGTGGCCCCTCTTTCCATTACATGATAATCATAATTGCCGGGCAGTTGCATAATAAAATCATGGATACCGATCAGTTTGGCAGCTCTTATCACATCTTCTTTTTTTATGGCAGGGTTTCGGAGGGTTACATTATCGGCTACAGAACCACTGAAAAGAAAAACATCCTGTAATACCACAGCTATTTTAGCTCTCAGGTTATCCAAATAAAAATCTTCAATATTGATGTCGTCAATTTTTATTTGCCCTCTATTGATCTGGTACAGCCTGTTCAATAAACTGATGATGGATGTTTTGCCGCTGCCTGTATGGCCAACAATGGCTAGTGTTTCGCCGGCATCAATGGTAAAGGAAATATTTTTTAAAACATATTGTTCATCAATATAGGCAAACCAAACCTTATCAAATTCTATCTTTCCTTTCAGATGATCAGTTTTGTTATTCCCTTCATCTATCATTGTATCCTCATTGTCTAAAACTTTAAAAACCCTTTCACTGGCAATCATCCCCATCTGTAGCACATTAAATTTATCGGCAATAACCCGTAATGGCCTGAATAATAAATTAAGACAAAGAATAAAAGAAGTAATTACACCTGCAACTTTTTCGGCCTGATCATGGTTAACTACATCTTTTGCAGCCCACCATACCAGTAAACCAATAGACAAAGCCATAACTAATTCAACTACCGGGAAAAAAACGGAATAAGCAAAAATGGCTTTTATGTTCGCATTGCGGTGTTCCTTATTAATATTTTTAAATTTATTGAATTCTCTTTTCTCTGCTGCAAAGGCCTGTATTATGGCCATGCCGGTAATATGTTCCTGCACAAATGCATTTAGGCTGGCTACCGCATTGCGAACACGGATAAAAGATTTGTTTACACTTTCTTTAAAAAAATAAGTGGCCACGATCAAAAATGGAAATGGAGCCAGGCAAACCAATGTCAATTTCCAGTCTACATAGAACATATAAGTTAATATGGAGAAAATGGAAAGCAGGTCGGCAATGATGGGTATTAATCCATCGCTGAAAATATCATTGATAGATTCAATATCATTTACGGTTCTTGTTGTAAGTGTACCGATAGGTGTTTTGTCGTACTGCGTTAAATTGAGATGAAGTATTTTGTTGTAAGTGCTTACTCTAAGGTCCTTTACCACACTTTGTCCCAATGATGCGGTAAGGAAAGTAAATAAAAAACGGCCACCGGTTTCCAGCAATAATAAGATGATCTGGATGACCGTAATTTCTATGATAAAACCACCCGGTGTATTTATAAAATGAGAAGCCGTATTGCCTTTGATCCCGTCATTAATTGTCAGTTGAATTAAAAATGGCCTTACTGGTGCAATTACTGCAAGTATAATTGCCAGAACCAGGGAGCCGTAAAATTTATTTTTATAAGGCGCAGCAAAACGGAATACCCTTCGCAGCAATGAAAAATTAAAAATCTTTCTTTTCCCCTTCGTTTTTTCGGTCATATTGTAAAGGTATGGGGGTTTAGGGTTTGTGTTATGCGTTAAGCCTATTCCTGGAGAATTGTATTGTTATAACCTTTAAGGAAAATGGCACCCAGGTTTTTATAAGGGGGAATATAATCTTCCCAACTATCTCTTACAGTCTTACTCGGATCGGTAGAAAATAATTTGGTAAGGGAGCTCCACATATTTTTCCATACCAGTTTATTTCCCGATTCAAAAGTTTGGTTCAAATAGTTCAGGATCGGCCTGTTAATATCACCGGCACCAATTTCTTTTGTGGATATGATATGTGCATCGGGATTGCTTTCAATAATATCATTCAGGTTTTTATATCCTCCGCAGGAACCCAGCACAACAATTTTTGCGTTACCCGACATTTGCCTGATGGTACGGGGCAACCAGTAGCTATGGCCACGATGCACCACAACAGCAGGCTGCAGGTTATTTTCTGCCAGGTAATTATTTAAATGTATCTGGGCACTGTCATCCAGGTTGGCGTCGTTATCCAACGGCCGGTTTGCATATATCCAAACATTCCCTTTTAATGATCTTATTTCATACCATTCTTTATTGGGAGTTATTTTCCATTCCCTGGGCGAAAAAGAACTAATGAAAAATGGAAAATAGGTTTTGCCATCTTCATCGCCATACCAATAAACCTGCTGTACAATCCGGCCACTGTCATCCTGCATATCTTTATTTTCTATTTCATAAATTGATGGGATGCCTAAAATTCCGGTAAGGTCAATTTTATTTGTACTATCTGCCGAAAGGAAAATTGATTTCAATAAACCATAAATTGTTTTGCCCCGGGTATTATTATTTTGCGTACACTTTTTTTCGTTTTCTATAACATAACCCAGTATAGTGGCCTTCAGTTTTTCATCATTGATGCTGCTGTACGAATCTGCTACATCAACAGCGTCTTCCAGGTTTCCAGTATTATCGAGGTTGGCAATAAACCCACGCATTAATGTTTCTGATGCAGATTTGGGCATAAACTTTAAGAAAGTATCCAGCTTATTATAGTTGGCAGCCATTTTAATAAACTTTTTAAAGTAATCAAAATGAACATTCAGTAATAAAGAATCTGTTCTTGGTTCGGTACCCATTCGTTCCAGCATCCTGAAAAAACTGTGTTTATAACTGGATGTATAGATCTCACTTTCACTCATCACCATCATAAAGTACAGGTCAACTGCCGATAAAGAATCAATTGCTTTCATCCTTATATTAATATTACTCAGATCATGCAATGCATTTATAGGGGTAACAAAATGCTGAATGGCTTTGCCTCTTAATACTTCTCTTAAACCATTGGGCCCAAACATGGCTATGGCAGTATCTTTAACGGGTGAGACCATACGTTTAAAGTATTCAATTTCGGTCTGCACCAATAATTTAAAATATCCCACACTGTCATATCCAACTTCTCCATCACCTACATATTTCTTAATGCTTTCAACAGTTTTCCTGCCTTTTATAATATCATCTAAAAAAGGAAAATAAAAGAGAGCATTGGGTGTTTTGCTCAGTTCAACAACAGCCATTACCAATGAATTTGTATTACGGTGCACAAGCATCCCTAACCTGGAATCTCTGGCCTGGGCTAAAGAGTAAATAGCAGTAGGATTGAGTTTGCAGCTTATTGCAATCAGCGAATCTGCGAAGGGTTCATTTATATAGGGTTCTATAGTTTGTAATATTTTATCCGGGTTAAGTACACAGAATTTTTGGTACAGTATCTTTTTACTTTCCACGTATCCTTTATTTTCCGAAAATATTTCAGCATTTATTTTACCAACCTGGTAAGGAACATTTTGAATATCGCCAGCCATGCTCAGGCTGTCAATATTACCCACCATTATTTTTTCAAAATTTTCAATTAACAGGGGAGCATAAACAGGATTGAATTCTTTGGTTTTTACTCCGTATTTAAAAGCTTTGAGTACATTTTCTATATAATTCAAATACCTGATCTTCTCATTATTGGTTACAAGTTTGTCATTACTCTCTACGCCATTCTGCAGTTCATCTATCTTTCTTGTCATCACATCAGTGATAGCAAGATTTATTTCCGGTTTATGGGTAACCTTAATGAGGCCATCAATTTTACCATCCATTCTGTCAAGCAAACGCTGCTCTTCATTGATCCTGTCATGAAACAGCTGACGGTAGATGGGTACTTTAACGGTATCCACGTTTGCAAAAACGGGGGCTGCCGTTACTAAGATGATAAAGAGAAAAAAATATTTTTTCATAGTACTGTTCAACTGCAAAGATGCTAAAAATAGATGAGGGCTTGCACATTCCTTTGAGGTTAAGTTAAAAATTGCTTTTTATGGGCTTCACCCACTTAACAATTTGATAATACAAAACAAGCTCCAAACTGATTTCCCGATTGATGGTAAAGACTATTTTTGCATGGTATGAGTGCTGTAAATACTGTTAAAAAAATATTAATTGCTGATGATGAACCGGATATCCTTGAAATTATCCAATATAACCTGCAGCATGAAGGATATGAAGTGGTGACTGCCAGGAATGGTAATGATGCCATTGACCAGGCAAAAAAGCATCAGCCCGACCTGATCATCCTCGATATTATGATGCCGGGGAAGAATGGTATTGAAGTTTGTAATATCCTCCGCCTTCAACCGGCATTTAACGATACCTTAATTATATTTCTTACTGCCTTAAGTGATGAGACCACTGAAGTTAAAGGACTGGAGACAGGTGCCGATGATTATCTTACCAAACCTATCAGCCCAAAGATACTGGTTAGTAAAGTTAATGCCCTGTTCAGGCGTATTAATAAAGAAGATACCGGGCTCTTACAAATAGGTGATCTGAAGATAGACCGGGAAAAATATATCATTAATTACCTGGGCAATAATATAATTCTTGCACGTAAAGAATTTGAATTGCTGGCATTACTGGCTGGTAAACCTGGTAAAGTTTTTCTCCGCAACGAAATACTGAACCAGGTTTGGGGTACTGAAGTTATTGTAGGTGACCGCACTATTGATGTTCATATCCGCAAAATACGACAGAAATTAAACCTTGATTGTATAACTACTGTAAAAGGGGTGGGGTATAAGTTTCAAATGTAAAATCTTAGCCATTGAAGCTCCAAGCTTCAAGCCGCAAGCTACAAGGGAGTAGCCTTAGCTTTAAATATCTCCCCTTGTAGTTTGATACTTGCATCTTTCTGGATTTCCTTTGTAGCTTGCATCTTTAATCAGCTATGCCATCGTCAAAAAATATTTCCCCGCAACAATTATCAGCCTTAACAGCTTTGGCATTGGCTATACCTATTGCCTTGGGTATTTTTATTTTTAAGCCGGTATGGTGGATTGCCTTGTTATCGTTTGTGGTCATCTTCCTGGGTTCTTATGGGTTGATATTATATACGCTTCAGAATTTCATTTACCGGAAGATAAAACTCATCTATAAATTCATTTATCAAACAAAGGCCAGCAAAAAAGAAGAGTTTTATTACAAAAATATTTTACCGCAAAAAAGTATTGACGAGGTAAGAGAAGATGTAGAAAGCTGGGCAGAACAGCGTAAAGAAGAGATTGAAATGCTGCATCAAAACGAGGCCTACCGGAAAGAATTTTTGCAGAACCTGAGCCATGAATTAAAGACACCCATTTTTGCCATACAGGGCTATGTAGATACACTGATCAATGGTGCATTGGATAATCCAGATGTTAATAAAAAATTCCTCCAAAGTACTTCCCGTAATATTGACCGCCTGGTGAACCTGGTAGATGACCTGGATGCGATATCGAAATTAGAAAGCGGTGAACAGCTTTTATTAAAAGACAGTTTTGTTATACAGGACCTGTTAAAAGAAGTGTATGAATCCTTGTCTATTAAGGCTGATGAAAAACAAATAAAATGTATCATTAAAAAAGGCTGCGAATTACCCCTGACTGTTTTTGCTGATAAAGAAAAAATACGGCAGGTATTTATTAACCTGGTAGATAATGCCATAAAATACGGTAAGCAAAACGGCACTATCGAATCAAGTTTTTATAAAGTAGACGGAGCAAGGGTATTAATTGAAATAAGCGATGATGGTTCTGGTATTTCTGAAGAACACCTGCACCGGATATTTGAGCGCTTTTACCGCACCGACCTGGCCCGAAGCCGGAAAGTTGGGGGCAGTGGATTAGGGCTTTCTATCTGCAAACACATTATTGAAGCACATGGTCAAAGCATTCATGTACGGAGTAAAATTGATGTGGGCAGTACTTTTGGGTTCACACTGCAGAGTAAGAAGGATTAGATGAGATAATGCCCCGGAAGTTTATATTTATTTCATTATTTCTTCAGCATTCACCTCATCCTCTTCATCTTTTGATTTGTGATAATCATTATTCATTTGCTGCTCGAATTTTTTTTCATCCTTTTGATTCCGCATTACCAAAAAAGTAACCAGTGCAATTAATGCAATGCCAACAGGTATTAATATAAACCAGTTCATAGGCTGAAGTTTGCTTTAAAATTATAGTAAATCAGCCAGGATGTGTATTAAGTTTTGAATTTTGACCATGCTTAACACTCACATAACATTAGCGTAAACATTTGTTCATACCAATGCATTTACTTTGAAATAACTACTATACCCAAAATCTTTTTATGAAAAATATTAAATACTTCTTCCTGCAACTTTCAGTCAGGGTTTTTCTACCCATGCTTTCAGCATTTTACCCGCCTTTAAAATTTCATAAGATCCACTAGTGGATAAAATAAAAAAAAGAAAGCTGGATATATTGGTACTCTCGGATGTACACCTGGGAACTTATGGTTGCCATGCGAAAGAATTATTGCTCTATCTTAAATCTGTTAAGCCAAAGACAGTTATACTGAATGGCGACATCATAGATATCTGGCAATTTAGTAAGCGGTACTGGCCCAAGAGCCACATGAAAGTGATCAAGCACTTAATGAACTGGATGGGCAAGGGAGTAAAGATCTATTATGTAACCGGCAACCATGACGAGATGTTACGGAAGTTTGTTGGTTTTAAAATGGGATCACTGAAAATTGTGAACAAAGTGATACTTGAATTAGATAATAATAAAAAAGCCTGGTTCTTTCATGGTGATGTTTTTGATGTAACTATGCAGCACAGCAAATGGCTGGCAAAACTGGGTGCCGTAGGTTATGATGCCCTGATCCATATAAACAGTTTTGCCAATTTTATTTCTGAAAAAATATTCAAGAAAGGAAAGCTTTCGCTGTCCAAAAAAATAAAAAACAGCGTAAAGAGCGCTGTAAAGTTCATCAACAATTTTGAACAAACAGCGGCAGATATCGGCATCAGCAATAAGTATGATTATGTTGTTTGCGGACATATTCATCATCCTGAAATGAGGGAGATTGAAAACCAGCATGGAAAAATAATGTACCTGAATAGCGGAGACTGGATAGAGAATTTAACCGCACTGGAATATGTGAACGGCGAATGGAAAATTTATCATTTTGATGAAAAGGAAATGCTGAACATGATTGGACATGAAGAAGAAGAACTGAATAATAACCAGTTGTTTGATAACCTGGTGGAAGAGTTTAACCTGTTGAAACAATAATGAAAATACTATACGCCATACAAGGCACGGGCAACGGGCATTTGAGCAGGGCAAGGGATATTATACCCATCCTGCAAAAAAAAGGCGAGCTTGATATTTTAGTTAGCGGCATACAGGCTGATGTGGAATTACCTTATCCCGTAAAATACAAATTCAAAGGCCTCAGTTTTATATTTGGTAAAAAAGGTGGCATTGACCTGATTAAAACTTACCAGAAAAGCAATTTAAAACAACTGTACAAAGAAATTAAAAGCCTGCCTATTGATGAATACGACCTGGTAATAAATGATTTTGAACCAGTGAGCGCATGGGCCTGTAAAATGAAACACCGGCATTGTATCGGGTTGAGTCACCAGGCTGCTGTTATAAATAAAAAATCTCCGAAACCTAAAAAGAAAGATGTAATTGGCAGAGCGGTATTGCATAATTATGCACCAGTTACTGAAGCGTATGGCTTTCATTTTGGGGCGTATGATAAAAATATTTTTACTCCAGTCATAAGGAATCAAATAAGGCAGGCAAAGCCGGTAAGTGATGATCATTATACGGTTTATCTTCCGGCATATAGCGATGAAAGAATTATAAAAGTATTGGGTGAAATAAAAAATATCTCATGGCAGGTATTTAGCAAACATTCAAAAAAGGAATACAAAGAAAATAATGTTCACATAAGACCGATAAACAATGATGATTTTATTGAAAGCCTTATTACCTGTACGGGTGTTTTGTGTGGTGCCGGTTTTGAAACACCTGCAGAAGCACTGTATTTAAAAAAGAAACTAATGGCTATACCCATGAAAGGGCAGTATGAACAGCAATGTAATGCTGCTGCATTGAAAACAATGGGTGTACCGGTTATTAAAAGTTTGAAGAAAAAGCATCTGGATAAAATAAAAGCGTGGGTGGAAGGTAAACAGTTAATACTGGTTAATTACCCCAACAGCACAGAAAGGATAATAAACATGATCATAAAAAACCATGCTGATGCCGGTACAAAAAAAGAAGCCAGCTTAGGAGATGGTATTTATTCAGTAAAAAAATTAAAAGAAAAAAGCCTGGGGAAAATTTTAAATCAATTGGGGGAATAAGGTTATGCTCTTTACAAAAAACGATTTTGGCGAGGATTTTAAATGGGGCGTTTCTACTGCAGCCTACCAGGTGGAAGGCGGACATACTGCAGATGGAAAAGGGCCTTCGATATGGGATACCTTTTCTCAAAAGAAGAAAAAAATATTCAACAATGATAACGGGAATATTGCCTGCGATTTTTATAAACACTATGCCGAGGATATTGCCCTTATTTACAAACTCAATATTCCAAACTACCGGTTCTCTATTTCCTGGAGCCGTATTTTACCCAATGGTGTTGGGGCTATAAACCATAAAGGCATTGACTTTTATAACCGGGTGATTGATTTTTGCCTGGAGTTGGGTATTGAACCCTGGATAACTCTATATCATTGGGACCTGCCTGAAGCATTGCAGCAAAAAGGAGGCTGGACAAACCGGGAGATCATTCACTGGTTCAGTTATTATGTGGATTGCTGCATAAAAAATTTTGGCGACCGGGTAAAATACTGGATGGTGCTTAATGAACCCATGGTTTTTACCGGAGCCGGGTATTTTTTAGGTGTGCATGCACCGGGTAAAAAGGGATTGAGTGGTTTTTTGGCTGCAACACATCATGCAGCATTGTGCCAGGCCGAGGGCGGGAGGATCATTAAGTCGTTGAGACATGATTGCAAAGTAGGAACTACTTTTTCTTATTCGCATATCGAGCCTTACAGATACGACTCAGAAAAAGATATGAATGCAGCCATAAAAGTGGATGCATTACTTAACCGTACATTTTTAGAACCACTGCTCGGGCTTGGTTATCCAATAAAGGACCTGAAAATTTTAGAACGTATTGAACGGTTCATGTATCCGCATGATGAAAAAAAACTGGCTTTTGACATGGACTTCATTGGCCTGCAGAATTATACAAGGGAGATAGTGGCGCATGCACCACTCATGCCCTTTGTAAAAGCAAAGATCATTAAAGCAAGTAAGAGAAATGTGCATCATACTTTGATGGATTGGGAAGTTCATCCGCCCAGTATTTACAAGGCAATAAAAAGATTGGACAGCTACCCCCAGGTAAAAGAGATCATCATCACAGAAAATGGGGCAGCTTTTACGGATGAATATGAAGAGGGAAGGGTACATGACTGCAAAAGGGTTAAATACCTGCAGGATCATATAGCACAGGTGCTGCTGGCGAAAAAGGAAGGAGCAAAAGTTAACGGATATTTTGTATGGACACTCATGGATAATTTTGAATGGGCAGAAGGTTATTATCCCAGGTTTGGTTTGGTGTATGTTGATTTTGCCACTCAGCAAAGAATAGTAAAAAACTCCGGTAGCTGGTACAGCCAGTTTTTAAAAAATACGGTGGCGGCATCAATGGAAGTTTGGGATACGGAAGAAACAAAAATGATATAATAATTGCTTAACACTTGCTTTACATTGATTTAAAACAACCATAATATTTTTATAGAGCAGTTATTTTCTTTGTTAATTTTTGGGATAGTAAAACAAACCTCCGCTTATCGTACGCGGAGGTTTTGTTTTGTAATATTTTTTAAGTAAGAATTACTATCTTTTAGTAATTGCAGACAATGATACCGGGTCAGCAACCGGGTGCAGCGATGTGAAAGTATAGCCTAACAAACCTGCGATTGTTTGTGCCAGTTGTTCATTAAATATCTCATCCTTAATTTTTACTTCTCCTTTTGATTCAAATACCGGCCCTAAGGTCATCAGCCATGTATCACTGCTTCCTGCAGTAAACATTCCGTGTTTTACCCATGTGCTGGATTTTCCCCCTCGTCCATGATCGGTAGTAATGATAAAGCTGGTATTGTTTTTATAAAACGGATCTTTATTAACCAGGTACCAGAGCTGAGCAAGGTATTCATCAAACAGGTGTGCACTTTGCAGGTAACCATCATACTCACCACTGTGGGCATATTCATCTGTTTCCCCAAAGCCTATGAATACTACTTTCGGATGCCGGGTTTGTATATATTCTTTGGCAGCCACATAGGTCAGCATATCATTTCTTGTACTTTGCAAATTGTCTACTGCATTTTGCTGCACAGCA
Source organism: Ferruginibacter sp. (assembly GCA_040007795.1). GTDB lineage: Bacteria > Bacteroidota > Bacteroidia > Chitinophagales > Chitinophagaceae > Ferruginibacter. The sequence continues at coordinate 20,458 of JBDTUK010000055.1, read as the reverse complement.
TTAAAAAGTATCTCGTTATTGGTAAGAGAATCATGTGTAAGGTTTTGATAACCGTTGTTTAGGAATATATTCCCTTTTTGTTTGTTGAGGATGTATTCAAAAAGGTTCCAGCTTGCAAAAGCAGCTACTTTATTTTTATACCCAGGCTGGGTATTTAAAAATTCCAGGATGTTATCATTGGTATTCCAGTTTTTGCTGTTTGTAATTACAGCCCGATCGGCATAGCCGGTAAAAATTTCGTTATAACCTGCATACGAAAAACGGTAGGGATTAGCAACCGATACTTTATTCGCATAATTCCTGTTTCCATACAACGATCCTTTCTTTTCCAGGGTGGTCCAGACAAAGGGCATCAATAACCTTCTTCTTTTATTTATTTCATCATCCCAATACAATTCTTTTAGTGCTGCCGTGTCTTTTGCATAGCGGGGATTGTTAATAGTAATGGAATCAGCGCCATTAAAGATTTCCTGCCAGCGGAACCCGTCTGTAGTGATAATAAAGATGTTGGGGGAATTGCCCGGTTGGGAAAATGATTGATTTGCTAAGCATAAAAATGCAAGAAGTAATACATTTTTCATGTACAGAGGTTTCACAAAGAAACATCTGGAGTATAAAGGGAATATTAAGAGCGTATTATGTCATTATTAAATCAACATCAGGAAACAGCCTCTGCAACCGGGGTATTATGAGGCTGGAAGTTGTACCAGCAAAGTACCAGCAACAGGCTTGCAAATTTAGTATCACTTAGCAATGATCTTGTTTTAGTAAAACTGTTTGTAATGGTCTTAAAACTACAGGTAAGCAGATTCTTTTGCATAAACTCATCATACAGCACCAGGTCACCTGAACTTTTCTCGTTATAAACAAAAAGATATTTTTTCCCGTCCAATTCCACATGGCCTTTTCCGGTACCTGGTTTTGTTTCTTCTACCTCCCCCATTTTAATACCGTACTCATTTTTTATAACTTCCTTTGTTGTAAGGAACCCTCTTTTTTCAAAAGAGAATATCCTTTTACCCAGGTTGCTTACAATTCTTGCAAAACGGGTGTGCTTACTAAAAGTTATACCGGCCAGTTTTTTATCATCGCTCCACAATTCAAAATTTTCCAGCGAAGTACCATTGTTTACGCTAACCCATTTCATGTGTTTAAATTTGGTTTGGCAAAATAGAGAATGTGAATATAATTTCAAAGGCCGGGAATTACTGGTTGTGAAAAAGAATGTGATTTAAATGTGCATAGTAACAATTTAGTAACATTAATTTAATATACAGGCGAACATAAAAAGGCCGGCAATAAGAATAAAGCCGGCACAAGCATGAGAAACTTGCTATTTGCTTAAGAAATTCGTAAACTAATGTTATATGCTTTTTGAACCCGGATGCAATATCATAAGCCCATTTTACCGGAACATTACCGGAACATTAAGTGAATGTTATAAGTTAATTTGGTTTTGTTATTTAACAGGCTGGCCATTTTTATTATAGGTATCTGTAGAAACCAACTTGCCTTTTTCATTAAAAATTTTCCATTGCCCGGTTTTTAACCCATGTACATAATCTCCACTGCTTTTAATATTTCCGTTTTCATAATAAAAAATTGCAGCACCGTGATATTGCCCAAATTCATCAAGCGGTAATTCGGCCTGTAGCTGGCCATTTGTATAATATTGCCCCAAAAAAGTACGAATATCTTTTTTTGCAATGATGATTTGCCGGATGATACCTGCCGAATCTTTCATTACCTGACAAATGGATGAATCTTTATTATTAATGTAGAAAATAGCAGTCACAAAATCAGATCTTTTGTAGGGCTTTATGTAACTGCTGTCACTAAGTTTAATGATTGAATCAAGCCAGGTCCTGTTAAATGTTTTTAGTGATACTTTATTATTGCTGTTTTGTTCTGTACAACTGCAAATTAGTATTGATGCAGCAATCAGAAAATAAAATAGACTCTTCATAAGTTGTAAAAGACAAATTTAAAAAAAGTATCCCGGCAATTTTGCCGGGATACTTTTTAAACTCAGAGGAAAAATATTAATTGAATTTAGTCCATGTTTTCCACCAGGTATCTCCTACTGCACAGGCACCTTTGTAAGCAACAGAAGTAAAGCCTGTAGCTAATTTTGGATGTGTAAAACTTGCGCCTGCAGCAGCGGCTGAAGCTCCAGTTGGATTAAAATCTGGCGATGCATAATTAAAAGGAGCAACCAGTCCAACATCAGTATTGTTAGTCAAAATACTATTACCATAAGCAGGAGTATTATACCATGTAGTAATGGTAGCAGTGGTATTAGGCGTAATGGGCAGATTTGCATTTCCGCTAATGCTGTATAAAATAGGTGTTGGGCATCCGGCAATAATAGTGTTTTGTACAAATAAAGAAGCAGGAATATTATTGTCAGTAGGTACCCCCTTAGTAGCATCAATATACAGACCATTGGGATAGCCCATAATTATTGAATTGAAAAGCGACATGGTGGAATTTCTCCTGATCTGTGCTCCCCAAACAAATAAACTGTTTCCGGTATTTGCTAAAGTGGCTTTTGGCCCCATTACTGTCATATTGCAGAATACGGCAGCTGTTTGTGGTAACAGAGAACTTCCGTTGGCATCATTATCACTTTCAAAAGCCTCACTTTTTGATATATCCGCTACTGAAGAATCTCTTAATGAAATACCAAACTGAACTTTACCGCTAAAACCATTGTCTGTATCAAAATCGTCGTCCAATGTTCTGAAAGAAATTAAATGCTTGCAGTTAACAGTCCCGCCAAACCATTCAAATGAATCGTCATTGGCATAAGATACCTGCACATTGTCAACGATTGTGTTGCTGCCAACACCACCGAAAGTTAAGCCATTGATTTCTTTATCGGGTAAAAATGCATAACCGGCATATTCAATACGTACATAACGTAAAACACCGCTGTTATCTGCAGGGTTTTGCGCCTGTGTAGTTGGTGTGCCATATAAACCCAATCCATCACTATTGTTAATACCTCCTTCTATTTCCCCAATTCCCTGAACGCCATTAAATGAAGAGTTGGTAGGTGCATTACCTAATAGTACAAGGCCACTCCAGTCACCACGTTGTGGATTTGCAGCTTCAGATGTAAATACAATTGGTTTATCAACTGTACCGTCAGCTATTATCTTACAACTACGGGTGATTATAAGACCACCTTGTTTTCCGGTCTCACCAACAATTTTTGTTCCTGGTTCAATAGTAAGAATTGCGCCGTTTGTTACATACACCAATCCCCGAAGTTTATAAGTATATGCTGCTTTTAGTGTACGGTTTTCACTGATCCTTCCTTCCAGGATAGTATTTTCGGTGGTAGTTCCACCTCCACCTCCACCTCCACCTGAAACAACTGTTGTTCCACCGTCAACTTCAATTTTGCGGCAGCTAAGTGCGGTTGCCGCAATTAATACACTGTAGAGAAATAACTTTTTCATGTTTTTATTTTTTTAATATTTGTTTTAAGTAATTAGTATATAGTTAAAAATTATAGTTGAAACTGAAACTTACATTGGTGCCATACTTTCTTTTAATAGAAAAAGCATCCGTTTTTTTGTCATATTTTTTATTATCATTCAGGTCTGTATAAAAAACGGCATCTTTATTAATTATGTCAGAGATGTTCATTTTAACCTCACCTCTGTTTTGTAATACTTTTTTCGCTATCTGTAAATCAAGAATTGGACGTGGGTTCTCCCAAATCGGAGGTTGATCAGAACCTCCAACAAAAGCGATCCTTCTACCGATCTGGTTAAATAATAAAGTGGTGTTTATTCCGTACTTTTCAATGTCGTATTGAATTCCGGCATTAAATAAATAAGGGCTTTGTCCTTGCATAGCTCTGGCTTTATCAGCACCAATACCGGAAACCCTGTTGTAGATATAAGAAATATTTCCCTGTACTGTAAAGTTTTTCAATGCAGTATTAAAGTCAAGTTTTTTCCTGAATTCCAGTTCTGCACCAAAACTGTTTGCTTCATCCGCATTTAGGAAATTATAAGTACTGGCTCCACCGGAACTTGGGTTGAAATAAGCTTCAATTGGATTTTTGAAATACTTATAAAAAATACCAAAAGTTAAAAGTTCTCCTCCCCTTGGATATAATTCATACCTAAGGTCAAAATTTGAAACCTTTGTTCTTGTAAGTCCTGTGTAACCAGCTACCGTTGCCCCAAGGTCAAAATCATAAAACTGGAATGTACTTAACTCTCTAAACTCGGGACGAATAACTGTTTGAGAACCTGATAGGCGGATATTTGTTTTATTGTTTAGCTTATAAGTCGCATTTACGCCGGGTAAATAGTCAGTTACTTTACTATAAACATGGCGGGGGTCACTTTTTTTAAGGCTTCCTATCACCTGGTCAAAATCTTCAACACGCAAGCCCCATACAATACGTAGTTTTTCAGTTATCTGGTTATCAAATTGTAAAAATCCAGCGTTTAAAATGGAATTGGCTATATAGCGATAGCTTGATCCTGATAATTCATTTAAGGCAAATTTGTTATCAGTGCCGTTTCCGAAATTCTCCGGAGCAAATAATTTATCGGGTGAAAGACGCAGGATTTGTTTGTTCTCAATAGGCATATAGAAAGCAAAAGGCCTTGAATCAAATAACCTGTCCTTTACCTGGAAGAAATATCCCCCCTTAACTGTTTGTGTTAATTTCCCCAATTGAAAATCTTTACTTAAATCGCCTCCGGCAGTATAGATATAATCATTTAAAAAACCATAATACCGGCTGCCGCTTTTTTGGGATGCATTGGACACACCTATTAAAGCAATATAAGGTGAAGCTGGGTTAAAAGGATCCTCCTGTACATACTGTAAACGGCGTTGATCGGGGATATACTGGTCCAGTATATTAAAACTTCCAAACCAATTAAATTTGGCTTTGTATCTTTTAATATTATGTTCTCCTGAAAGTTGCGTATTAAAAAAGGTATTGGCTTTAAAGGCAAGTTCTGTAGCAGAGATACGATCTCCTGATACAGTATTCCTGGCTCCATCAAAATCTGTCCCGTTTCTTAGCGTAGTATAATTGGTTGTATTTATATTCAACAGGTTTTTGAATGAAATTTTGCTGTTGTTACCCAACTGTAAGGTTATGTTAGCTAAAGCGCCGGCTAAAATGTCTTTGTTGTATTTGGTATTATTGTAATCAAAACTTAAACTGGCTACATTATTCTGGAAAGTGTTGATCTGGTTTTCATAAACTGTTCTCTTGTTACTCCGGTTATAAGTAATTGCCAGTATTGCTGCAAGTTTATTCCGGCTTCCCAGATTGGTTTTAAATCCTCCACTAATTGCTATGCTTTGATTTAATGCAGGCGTAAATGTTGAGCTTTTTTTATCAGTGCCCCATATATTTTCGAAGCCAGTGGCATAGGCAGTTTTTTCAGCCTGGGTTAAGATAGCAAAATCTGTTTTGTTTGGCAGGTTTGCAGGCAAGCCTCTTTTTCCGTTATCATAGCCCAAAAAATCAGTACTGCTACCCTTATAATCATAGAAATCTTTTCCTATTGTTTGCGTGTTAAAACCCGTTCCTATCTGTACATTAAAGAAATTTTTTGCAGGCACATCTTTAGTGTTTACCTGTATCAAACCACCAGCCCACTCACCAGGTAATTCAGGAATAAATGATTTATTAATAATGATGTTATCAATCATTGATGATGGAAGAATATCAAAACTGAATGTTTTGCGATCGGGTTCAGTACTACTTAATAAAATCCCGTTAAGCATGGCCTGGTTATAACGATCGGCCAAGCCACGTACAACCAGGTATTTACCTTCCTGTACTGAAGCACCGGGTACTCTTTTTAAAACCTCACCAGTATTTTTATCTGGTGATCTCCTGATGGTTTCTGCACTTATAACCTGGGCAACTACTGGTGTATTTTTCTGGTAAGTGATAAGTGCGGCTGCACTTTCCTTACGTGATGAGGCCCTTACCACTACAGATTCTTCAGTTTTGGTTACTTTATCCAAGAGTATTTCCAAATGCGTAACCTGACCAGCTATAACTTCCACCTCTGTAATTTCTTTAGACTGGTAACCTACAGAAGTTAATTTAATAGCGTATTTAGTGCCGGCATTAAGGGAAATAACAAAATAGCCATCTATATTAGAAGAAGCAATCGACTTGTCGTTGTTTAATGTTACGGAAACACCTGATAAATTTGCGCCTGTTTTTGAATCGGTAACTTTTCCTTCAACCTTTCCGGTTTGAGCATTTATTGTTAGTGAAATTGTAAAAAAAGCAAGTAGTAATGATAATGATTTCATGCCGTAAATATTTACAGCAAAAAAACAACATACATGTTATGTCAAGATGAATTGAATGTTACGGTAAGGTTACCTGTACGTTACCCTAATGTTATGGCATTTAAAATCTGAACTGGAGCCGGCAAGTGAATACATCATTTTTTACATCTGAAGTAAAACCGCTCAGCTGGGTCTTTTCATTAGTTACTTTATCGTACCAGAATACAGCTTTTAAATTGTCATTGATATAATAGATATAGCCAAAACCGAGGGTGGAATATTTTATATCAGTGGCATTTAAATTGGTGCCGGGTTTCCCGATATCATAATTTTTTACTTTACCATTTGGGTCGTACCAATCGTACTTAACTATCAGTTGGTGGTGAGGATTAAAAATATTTTGCAATAAATAGAAATAAGCGCCATTAAATTTCCTTCTGTAATGCCCCTCAGTACCCGTTAATAATGCGGCAGGTGTTTCGGAATTACTTACAGTAGCAGTTTGAGTACCTGTTATAAATTCAGCCCTCAATTCAGTGTAGCCGGCTGAGTTCTTAATTTTTACCTGGAGATCGGCACCATAATATTTACGGAGGGCAATATTACCTGCATTAGTTAATGTTGAATCAACTATAAATGTTTTACCAGTTGCATTACTTCCAGTCGTATAAACATATTTTGTGTTTTGCAGAAACCCGCCGTTTAAATACGACAGTGCTGTACTGACAGTTACAGATTTTGTGATAGGATATGGTTTTAATATTACCCGTGTAATAAAATCTTTATGACTGTCAAAGTCTGTTGAAGCTGCCAGGCCCTGTCCGTTAAAAAATCCTGCATCAATTTTTAAATAATGCAATTGGTGGCCCGGTTTTCTTGGTTCAAATGAGATCATTGCTCCCAGATCTCTTTCAGTTTTCATTAATATCTGGCTCATTCTTCCCCGTTCGGGGCTTTCCCTGTCGCTTGACGAAAGATTAAGTTCGTAACTAAAAGGTCTTGCAAACATTCCTATTGAAAAGGCAAATAACTGGTATTTATTTTCAAATACCCTTCCCCAGAAGTCACGGATAAAAACGCCCCGTTCCGTTCCGTCAAACTGAAATACAAATTGTACAGAAGGGCCTGTCTTAGCTGCAAAATGAATATAATCAAACCTGATACGCCCCCTGCGGAGCATGAACCTGTTATTGGAGTTAGTCGCAAAATCTCCACCATTAAAACTTTTTTCACCTTTTGCAGATGAAAGTTGAAATTGAGGTTGCATGTACCCGCCGATACGTATATGATCAAATTTTTTGTACAGGGATAACATGCCCTTACCCATATCCTTGGTAGTGTCTACCATATCCATTAAAAACTGGGCTTTTAGGCAGGTTGAAAATATTACCAGTATCAACAATAAGAGAGGTTTTCTTAACACGTAGTTAGATTTGCCGCAATGTAATAAGAAATTTGTGTTACCTCAATGTTAAGTTATTATTACCAATTTTTTGGATGATAACCACCAAGTCATTAATTCTATTTTTGCCATAAAGTAAATTATCAATCATGGGACTAAATACAGTTTTGAAAATCTTTTTACCGAAGGACCGGGTGTTTTACCAATTATTTGAAAACGTATCTGAGGTATTGGTAAAAATGGGAGCTAAATTAAAAGAAGTGGTGAATGAACCTGATTTTGACAAACGGGGCCAATTGATACAGGAAATGGAAGATATGGAACATCAGAATGATGATTATACCCATACCATTTTTACCGAATTGGGAAAAAACTTTATCACGCCTTTTGACCGGGAAGACATTCATTATTTAGCCACTTCATTAGATGATATTGCAGATTATATGTATGCTTCTGCAAAAAAAATAAATTTTTACCGGGTTAATCCCAATGATATGGGTATTACCAAAATGGCTGACCTTATTGCCCTGGGTTGTGTGCAGGTAGAAGTTGCCGTTAAAGAATTACGCAACATGAAAAACATGCGTTTGATAACAGATGCACTGGTTTCCATTAACAGTATTGAAAATCAGGCCGATGATATTTTTGATATGAGTATTGAACGCTTGTTTGCTACCGAACCGGATGCCAAAGAAGTAATTAAAAAAAGAGAAATTTACCAGGTAATGGAAATTGTAACGGATAAATGTGAGGATGCCGCCAATGTGATAGAATCTATCATTGTTAAATATGCTTAACCCCCAATCCCTAAAGGGGAGTTATTTAAGCGAATAATAAAACTGTTATGACATTCCTGATAATAATTATAGCCTTAGCGCTCGTTTTCGATTATATAAACGGCTTTCATGATGCTGCTAATTCCATTGCTACGGTTGTTTCCACGAAAGTATTAACCCCAACACAGGCGGTACTTTGGGCAGCCCTGTTCAATTTTGTGGCTTTTTTTATTTTTAAAGATCATGGGGTTGCTAATACGATAGCTAAAACTGTAAAAACCGATATAGTATATGGGCATGATATGCTGGTAGTAATTTTTGCGGGCTTGTTGGCTTCTATTTTCTGGAATCTTTTAACCTGGTGGTTTGGGATACCTTCCTCTTCATCACACACATTAATTGGTGGTTTTTCGGGCGCTGCCATTGCTTATGGAGGTTTTAGTACAGTAAATTCTGATCCCGTAATAAAAACAGTAGCTTTTATTTTCCTGGCACCAGTGATTGGAATGATTATAGCATTTATTATTTCGCTTTGGTTCATTCATTCCTTTAAGAAAGGCGTGATGCCCAAAATAATTGCATTTACTATTTTTATTATTGTTGGCCTGTTCCTGTATAAGAGTTTGGAATTTGATCCTTCCAAATTAAAGTCGCATTATGAATCCTATACTTTAAAAGTAATTTTCTTCGCTAAAAATTTTAAATGGATTCTATTGAGTTCTATATTACTGATCATGGCCACGTTCACCTTATTTTTAAGTTCGCTGAATGCTAACCGGGCAAATACGTGGTTTAAAAGATTGCAACTTGTTTCTTCGGCTGCTTTTAGTATTGGCCATGGCGGTAATGACGCACAAAAAGTAATGGGTATAATTATGGCAGCATTAATAGCCTATGATCCTTCTACCTACAATTTAGGCCATATGGAATGGTGGGTACCTTTAGCCTGTTATTCAGCCATTGCCTTTGGCACTATGAGTGGCGGATGGAAGATTGTAAAAACTATGGGAACCCGAATTACTAAAGTAACTCCATTTGAGGGAGTAGCTGCAGAAACAGCTGGTGCTATTACCCTGTTTGTAACTGAAGCATTAAAAATACCTGTTTCCACTACGCATACGATTACCGGCTCTATTATTGGTGTGGGTGCAACTAAACGATTGTCTGCTGTTCGCTGGGGGGTTACTGTAAATTTATTATGGGCCTGGATATTGACGATACCCGTAAGCGGTTTGCTGGCTGCCGGCATTTTCTACATTATACACCTGTTTTTATAATATTGAAATTTAAAGTTTAAAAAATCACTCACGTAATGAGTGATTTTTTGTTTTCTTTGTATATGAATAAAATTTTAGTTACCGGCGGCTGTGGTTATATCGGGGCGCATACCATAGTTGATTTAATTAAAAATGGTTTTGAAGTCATTTCTGCTGATAATAATTCCAGGAGTAATGACAATATTTTGGAATCTGTAGAAAAGATAACCGGAAAAAAAGTTAAAAATTATAAAGTTGACCTTTGTATTTATGATGATACCGTGGCTATTTTCCAGGAAAATCCTGACATAAATGGGATCATCCATTTTGCAGCTTATAAATCAGTAGGGGAGTCGGTTAAAAAACCATTGCTTTATTTTGAGAATAATTTAAATTCTCTTATCAATATTTTAAAGTGTGCAGATGAATTTAAAATTTCAAATTTTGTTTTCTCATCTTCCTGCACAGTATATGGTAATCCTGATGAGATAGTTGTTACTGAAGAAACTCCGATGAAGGCTGCTGAATCAGCCTACGGTGCCACCAAACAAATGGGAGAGCTGATTGTAAAAGAAGCCGTTAATTGTAATGATAGTAAAGCCATTTTGCTTCGGTATTTCAACCCCGTTGGTGCACATCCATCTGCTTTAATGGGTGAACTGCCGCTGGGTAAGCCTGAAAACCTGGTTCCCGCAATTACTCAAACAGCTGTTGGAAAATTACCAGTGATGAATGTATATGGGAGTGATTATGATACCAGGGATGGTAGTTGTATAAGAGACTATATTCATGTTTGCGACATAGCACATGCTCATACACTTGCTCTTAATTATCTTATTCAGAATAGAAATGAAACCAATTGCGATATATTTAATTTAGGGACCGGAAATGGTATTAGTGTTTTGGAACTTATTACGGAATTTGAGAAAGTAAGTGGGGTTAAACTAAATTACCGCATTGGCCCCCGCCGGCCGGGAGATGTAATAGCTATTTACGCCAACAACGATAAGGCTAAAAACCTGTTAGGCTGGACACCCAAATTCAGCTTGAATGAGATGATGTTAACTGCCTGGAAATGGGAATTAAAGCTGAAAAATGATGAAAATCTCTTTAAAACCCAAATAGCTGGTTTAAATTGATTTTTTCTATTATCTTCGACTTTCCCTCCCAAAGAAACTTCTGCCAATATCCTGTTAAAGCGCCATTTTAATTAAAAAAATTTTATGGTAAGAAATAATTTCACGGCATTTTGTGCCGTCCTAATTACTTTTAGCTTATTCTCAGGATGTAAGAAATTTGAGAAAGCAGGCCACATGAATGAGCCTGGTATTGTACTTACATTTGATGATGACAGGGTTGATAACTGGGTTACTTATTTACCATTATTTGATAGCCTGGGTGTAAAAGCCACTTTTTACATTTGCAAATACAACCGTTTTTCCGATGATCAAAAGAAAAAACTATCCCTTATTAAAAGCCGGGGACATGAAATTGCTTTCCACTCCACCAATCATTACAATATGGAGGAGTATGTGTATAAACAAAAACATACTATTGATGATTTAATGCGGTGTGAAATAGAAGGCGGGCTTAAACTGATGAATCAGGACGGTTATTACCCAACAACATTTGCCTATCCTTACGGGGCCCATAATGGGTTGTTTGATAAGTTACTGATGCGCTATTTTAAAAGCGTGAGGGCGCTTAACGGCACACAGGATTTTTCTAAGAGTACCGTGCCCTCCTATAATAATGATGTATTATACGGCCTGGGAATTGATAAGAGCAGCAAACGCAGTAATGGAGATATTATTAATATTCTCCAGTCGGCAAAAAACAATAATACCTGTGCTGTGTTTGTGGCTCATGATATTAATTCAGGAAGTAAATACAGCGTAACATTAGAAAGGCTTTTAAAAATTTTTGCTTTTGTTAAGGCTAACAATTTAAAATATTATACTGCTGCAGAAATATCAGATTGATATTGTGTAAAACCGGTTATCGTATTCTGTAATACAATGTGGGCAACTTTTTAAGTTGCCCATTATTTCAACCAAATCTTTCTTTTACATTTGCGGCTCTTCTATCCAGCAATTAATTTTTTTATTTATGCTCAATGAAATTCAGGTTACAGGTAATAAAGATACCCGTAGTGGCTTTGGCGATGGTATTTTAGATGCGGCCCGGAAAAATTCAAATATAGTTGCACTTACTGCAGATCTTGCAGGCTCTTTAAAGCTGAATGGTTTCATAAAAGAATTCCCGGATCGTTTTATTCAGTGTGGTATTGCTGAAGCAAATATGATGGGGATTGCAGCGGGACTGACTATTGGAGGAAAAATACCTTACACCACTACATTCGCAAATTTTTCGACCGGAAGAGTATATGATCAGATACGCCAGAGTATTGCCTATAGCGGAAAAAATGTAAAGATATGCGCCTCACATGCAGGCCTTACTTTAGGAGAAGATGGAGCTACGCACCAGATTTTAGAAGATATTGGATTAATGAAAATGTTACCGGGTATGACAGTAATTGTACCTGCAGATTATAATCAAACTAAAGCGGCTACTATTGCCATAGCAGATTATCATGGGCCTGTTTATCTACGTTTCGGTCGTCCTGTGTGGCCCATTTTTACAAATGAAGCAGATTTTGTAATTGGTAAAGCACAACAATTTTCTGTTGGAAAAGATGTAACCATTTTTGCCTGCGGTCACATGGTTTGGAAATCTGTTGAAGCAGCAAAAATCTTAGAAGAAAAAGGGATAAGCGTAGAGCTGATAAATATTCACACCATTAAGCCACTGGATACAGAAGCTGTAATTGCTTCAATAAGCAAAACAAAATGTGCAGTAACTGCGGAGGAACACAATATTATCGGGGGGCTTGGTGACAGCATTGCCCAGGTTGCGGCCAAACATTTTCCTGTTCCAATTGAATATATTGGAACCAATGATACATTCGGTGAAAGTGGTAAACCAATGGACCTGCTTAAAAAATACGGTTTAGATACTCCGGATATTGTTACAGCGGCAGAAAAAGTGATATCCCGAAAATAAACACATTAAACCTTTACATAAAAAGCCAATCTTATGATTGGTTTTTTTATTTTTACTGCTTAACCTTATATGACCGAACAATTAGACGATAAAGAACTGCTTATCCAGTTCAGGGAACCTGCTACTAAAGAACGCAGTTTTACCCTCATCATAAAAAAATACCAGGAAAAACTTTACTGGCATATCCGCCGTATGGTTGTTTCGCATGATGATGCAAATGACGTATTACAAAACATGTTTATAAAAGTATGGAATGCATTGGAAAATTTCAGGGAAGACAGCCAATTGTATACCTGGCTTTACCGGATTGCTACCAATGAATGCCTCACATTTTTGGAACAGCAGAAAAAAAGATCATCTGTTTCGCTAAGTGACGTTGAAAGCGGATTAAGTAACCGCTTAAAGGCAGATCAACATTTTGATGCCAATAAACTGGAATGGAAACTACAGGTTGCCATTCAGCAATTACCTGAAAAACAAAGAGTTGTATTTAATTTACGATATTATGATGAAATGCCTTATGAAAAAATGAGTAAGGTTCTGGAGACCAGTGAAGGAGCCTTAAAAGCAAGCTATCATCACGCAGTGAAAAAAATTGAGGATTTTATATTAAATCATTAAACTTTCGGCTAAATAAAGTGTCTGAATTAAGTAATGGAAAATAGTGTAGACATATTGGATGAGTTAAGGGAATTAAGTCCTGTAATTGCAGGCATGAAAAAAGTAAATGTTTTTACTGTTCCAGCCGGATATTTTGAAAACCTGAGCGAAGATATTTTGACCGGAATAGTAAGTGAAAAAGGAACAAGTAATAATTCTGTTTCAGATTTCCTTAATGCTGATGTACCTCATGGATATTTTGATACACTGGCTGATACTATTTTGGGTAAGATAAAAACACAAAATGCTTCTGACGAGTTAAGAACTTTGTCTCCAATGTTGTACAGCATTCAAGGCGAAAATGTATTTGAAGTACCACAGGGTTATTTTGATAGTTTCGCTGATATAGTAGTTGCCCTGGTAAAACCACAACAAACCAAAGTAGTTACAATGCGTAGGCGCAGCAATACTTTTATTAAGTATGCAGTTGCTGCTGCTTTTACAGGTGTAATGGCATTGGGTGTTTTTAAGTTTACAAATACCACAAAACAAAGTGATGATCCTGTTATAGCCTTGGGAAAAGAAATTGCTAAAGAGAATAGGTTTGATGAGGAACTGGCTAAAGTTACTGATGCAGATATTGTGAAATTTCTTGAAGCCAACGGAAGTGATGTAAAATCTGCGATAGTTGCTAACAGCGTTGATGAAAATGAGTTGCCATCACAGGAAGAATACTTATTGGATGATAAAGCATTGGATAAATATCTCAACAGCATTAATGTAAACGAATTAAAAAATTAAACCGCAATCATGAAAAAATATTTACTCATATTCACTCTTTTAACAGGAAGTTTTTTTGTTAGCTGGGCACAGGAAGGACAGCCTGATGAGGCAAAACAGCAGGAAAGATTAAAAGCGCTTTATGTTGCTTTTGTAACAGAACAATTGAAATTGACTCCTGACGAAGCACAGAAATTCTGGCCGGTGCATACCCAATTTGAGACTGATCTAAAGTCTGTAAATAAAGATCTGCCCGAGCTTAAAAAACAACAGGCCTACCTTGATGTGAAGAAAAAATATGAGGATAATTTCAGCAGGATACTTGGGACAAACCGTTGCGAAAGATTTTTCAGAATGGATGGTGAGTTCAAACGTAAGCTTTTAGACAGGATAAATCAGCAAAGAGGCAACCAGCTAAGACAAAATCAACGGCCTAAATTAAGAAGAGGGCAATAGCAATATAACTGTCAGCATTAAAATACTTTACTCCCTTTACATAAGCTTATGTAAAGGGAGTTTTTTATTAGCTTCAGGCCAAATCTTCATCCTTTCATGGCTAATGTATTTTTTTTCAAATTGCCGCCAGTTTTTTTGCCATTCCGCCTCTGTTCCCATACCTTTGCCACCTGAAAAAATAAGCCTTTCAATAAAAATATCAATTAACAATTATGGTAGAAATTAAGCCAGATGAGATTTCAGCAATTCTCCGCCAGCAATTAAGCAACTTTAATGCAGGTGCCAGTTTGGAAGAAGTAGGAACAGTATTACAGGTGGGTGATGGTATTGCCCGCGTTTACGGATTGAACAATGTTCGTTCGGGTGAACTGGTAGAATTTGATAATGGAGTAAGAGCTATTGCACTAAACCTGGAAGAAGACAATGTGGGTGTGGTATTGATGGGTGACAGTGCAGAAATTAAAGAAGGCGATAAAGTTAAGCGTACCGGCCAGATTGCTTCTATTAAAGTAGGAGAAGGAATGAGCGGACGTGTTATTAATACTTTGGGCGAACCAATTGATGGTAAAGGGCCAATTAAAGGTGAATTGTACGAAATGCCGCTGGAGCGTAAAGCACCGGGTGTAATTTTTCGTGAGCCGGTAAAAGAACCTTTACAAACAGGTATCAAAGCTATTGATGCAATGATCCCAATCGGCCGTGGACAACGTGAATTGATCATCGGTGACCGCCAGACAGGTAAATCGGCTATTGCCATTGATACCATCATCAATCAAAAAGAATTTTTCGCAGCAGGCAAGCCTGTTTATTGCATATATGTGGCAATTGGCCAAAAGGCTTCTACCATTGCCGGTGTAATGAAAACGTTGGAAGAGTACGGTGCAATGGCTTATACAACCATCGTTGCAGCATCTGCTTCTGATCCTGCTCCTCTACAGTTCTATGCACCATTTGCCGGAGCTGCCATCGGGGAGTTCTTCCGTGATACCGGAAGGCCGGCTTTGATCATTTATGATGATCTTTCTAAACAGGCTGTTGCTTACCGTGAGGTTTCTTTATTGTTAAGAAGACCACCGGGACGTGAGGCTTATCCTGGTGATGTATTCTATTTGCATAGCCGTTTACTGGAAAGAGCTGCAAAAGTTGTTTCTAAAGATGAGATTGCTGCGCAGATGAATGACTTACCAGCATCTATTAAACATTTGGTAAAAGGTGGAGGTTCTTTAACTGCCCTGCCAATTATTGAAACACAGGCTGGTGACGTATCTGCCTATATTCCTACAAACGTAATTTCTATTACCGACGGACAGATATTTTTGGAAGGTAACCTGTTTAACGCAGGTATCCGCCCGGCCATTAACGTGGGTATCTCTGTAAGCCGTGTGGGTGGTAATGCCCAGATCAAATCAATGAAAAAAGTGGCTGGTACTTTGAAACTGGATCAGGCACTTTACCGGGAGTTGGAAGCGTTCTCTAAATTTGGGGGCGACCTGGATGCTGCAACCAAAAACGTAATTGACAAAGGGGCAAGAAACGTGGAAATATTAAAGCAGTTGCAATATTCACCAATGAGTGTAGAAAAGCAGGTTGCCATGATCTACCTGGGAACACAGGGCTTATTAAAAGAAGTTGCTGTTAAAAATGTAAAAGCGTTTGAAGAGCATTTCTTAATGGAAATGGAAAATAAACATCCTGAGATCCTGGCTGAATTTAAAAAAGGTAATTTGCCAGAAGACGGTATTAATAAAATGACAGAACTGGCAAAAGGATTAGTTGGCCAATATAAATTGTAAGAATAAAAAATTTAATAATGTAAAGGAGAGAAGTAATTCTCTCCTTTTTTATTCCTGTCTTGCCGAAATGTCATTAAAATAAATTTGGCTTATTGTTTGTCCACAATATCCTTGATTATGACATTAAGTAAGTTGAAATTGTCCTTTTTTTTGAGTACCGCAATCAACTATATTTGCTAACAATTGGCATTAATTAAAAACAGTAATCTAAATCATATGAACTTTGGAAAAGAATTTGAAAAATATGCAGTAAAGCATAGAGGAATAAGCAGCAATGTATTGGATGGTTATATCAAACATAATGTAACTAATCTTACACCTAATATTATTGAAGAGCGCCCAATGAATGTTGCCGTGATGGATGTATACAGCCGGTTAATGATGGACAGGATCATTTTTCTGGGTTATCCAATAAATGATGAAGTAGCTAATATTGTTACTGCACAATTATTGTTTTTAGAAAGTACAGACCGTACACGGGATATTCAGATGTATGTTAATTGCCCGGGTGGTGGTGTTTATGCAGGATTAGGAATGTATGATACCATGCAGTTCATCACGCCGGATATTGCAACCATTTGTACCGGCATGGCGGCAAGTATGGGTGCGGTCTTAATGTGTGCAGGTGCCAAAGGAAAACGTACAGCACTAAAACATAGCCGCATTATGATGCATCAACCCAGTGCTGGCGCAGGCGGGCAGGCAACTGATATTGAGATTACTGTTAATGAAGTAAAGAAAGTTAAAAAAGAACTGTACGAGATCATTGCGTTTCATTCCAATCAGCCGGTAGAAAAAGTAGCTGTTGATTGTGATCGTGATAACTGGATGACATCTACTGAAGCAAAGGAATATGGTTTGATTGATGAAGTACTATTAATGAACCAGAAAAAAATAAAGAAAGATCAGAAATAAAAAACAAGTATCAATTATGAATTTGTATAACAGCAATATTACCCGTTTTGAAGATGAAGATAAACCGGAAACAACACCGGAAAATCCGATGGAGAAAATGATGAGTAGCTGGCAATTTGATAAAAAATTTATTGAACAACGTAAAGTGTTTTTATGGGGCGTTGTGGATGACAAAAGTGCAAAGGATATCACTAACAGGTTGATGTATCTTGAAGCGCTTGACCCCGGGAAAGAAATCACGTTTTATATCAACAGCCCCGGAGGTATGGTAACCAGCGGTATGGTTATTTATGATACCATGCAAATGATCAGTTCTCCGGTTAGTACTGTATGTATGGGTATGGCTGCCAGTATGGGCAGCATTTTATTAAGTGGTGGCAAAAAAGGGAAACGGTATATTTTCCCTAATGCCGAAGTGATGATTCACCAGCCAAGTGGCGGTGGGCAGGGCACAAGTGCAGATCTGGAAATAATGGCAAATCAGATCAGAAAAACTAAGCTAATGGGAGCCGAAATACTGGCAAAAAACTGTGGCCAAAGCGTTGAAAAAGTAATGAAGGATTTTGACCGGGATTATTGGATGGATGCCAAAGAGTCGGTTGACTACGGGATCGTGGATGCAGTATTGTCTAAAATATAGGATATTAGTGAAGAAAATATGTTTAATAGCCTCTAAAAGAGGCTATTTTTATATCACAACCAGCTAAAAGCAACGTTATAGTCTTATAACTTGTCTTAAGCTAAATAAGTTGCTTTTATGTAACTTTACGCTAGTTTATAAATTTCGATTCGGGTAAACTGAAAAATTGGTATGGCAAAACAACAAACATTACATTGCTCATTTTGCGGACGTAACCGTGATGAAGTTAAAATACTCATTGCCGGGCAGGACGGGCATATTTGCGAAAACTGTGTAGAACATGCCGAAGAAATCATTGAACAGGAACTGGGAAATGCAAGCGATAATAAAAACGCCGCCGCCGCTACACATAAACTGAGTGTTAAAAAGCCAATCGAAATAAAAAAATTCCTGGATGATTATGTTATAGGGCAGGATGATGCCAAAAAAATATTGGCAGTAGCAGTTTATAATCATTACAAAAGACTGAATCAAAAAATTGAGAATGATGTTGAAATTGAAAAAAGCAACATTATTATGGTTGGCGAAACCGGAACAGGGAAAACCTTATTGGCAAAGTCAATTGCCCGTATGCTGAATGTACCTTTTGCTATTGTTGACGCAACCGTTTTTACTGAAGCCGGTTATGTGGGCGAGGATGTGGAAAGCATGCTTAGCCGTTTACTGCAGGCCTGTAATTACGATGTAGCTGCAGCTGAAAAAGGAATTGTATTCATTGATGAAATAGATAAGATAGCCCGTAAAAGCGATAACCCTTCAATTACAAGAGATGTGAGCGGTGAAGGTGTACAACAGGGATTATTAAAATTATTGGAAGGAACAGAAGTGTTGGTGCCACCACAGGGCGGACGTAAACACCCCGAACAAAAACTGATAAAAGTAAATACCCAGAATATTCTTTTCATTTGTGGAGGAGCATTTGATGGCGTAGATAAAATTATTGCCCGCCGGGTAAATACCAATGCTATTGGTTTTAATGTAAATAAAGAGTTGCAGGAATATCAACATGATAACCTTTTACATTTTGTAAATGCTGTTGACCTTAAGCATTTTGGCCTGATACCGGAGTTACTTGGCCGTTTACCGGTAGTTACTTATTTAAATCCTCTGGATGCCGAAACACTCCGCAGTATTTTAACTGAGCCAAAAAATGCCCTGATAAAGCAATTTACCCGTTTATTTGAAATTGAAGGCATTGAGCTAAAATTTGAGCCCGCAGTATATGATTTTATGGTTCAAAAAGCGTTGGAGTATAAATTAGGAGCCCGTGGCCTCCGCAGCATCTGCGAAAGTATCCTTACTGACGCTATGTACGAATTACCCTCTCAAAAAGTAAAGACCTTTGATGTTACGCTGGAATATGCACATCGTAAATTCAGCAGCAGCAAGCTGAGTATGCTGAAAGTGGCATAAATCCTGCTTGGTCTGACATTCGTCTGACCAATTTACACAATCAAAAAATATTTTAAATAATACGAGTATGGTCAGACGGGACGTCAGCCCATATGATGTTTTTCTTTCCCCCAATTTTAAAACAACCTTATATCATTTTAGGTGGTTGTTGTTTTTCAATTTATTTTTACACGGTTGCAAAACTCCACTTTAATAAAAGTTCCACATTGGTATGTGGTACAAGTGAGGTTATTCTTTCCTTTTACTAAAAGAAAAGAATAACAGAACAAAGTTCACAACGATGATGACATGAAAAATAAATGCCGGTAACAATATTAAATATCAAATCTTAAATATTCAATACTAAATGGTAGATGTTATACTTGGTTTACAATGGGGTGATGAAGGGAAAGGAAAAATTGTAGATTATTTTGCTAAAAATTATGATGTAATTGCCCGTTTCCAGGGTGGCCCAAACGCCGGGCATACATTATATGTAGATGGGAAGAAAATAGTATTGCACCAGATACCCAGCGGTATTTTTCATGAAGATAAAACCAACCTGATTGGCAATGGAGTAGTGCTGGATGCCGTTACCCTAAAAAGAGAATGTGAAAATGTGGCTGCCATGGGAGTTGACTATAAAAAGAATTTATACATCAGCGAACGTACCCACCTTATCTTACCTACTCATCGTGCCATTGATAAAGCCAGTGAATTATCCAAAGGCAATGAAAAGATTGGAAGTACGTTAAAAGGCATAGGCCCGGCATATATGGATAAAACCGGACGCAATGGTTTAAGGGTAGGTAATTTACTGGATAAAAGTTTTACAACAGAATACATAAAACTTCGTTTAAAGCATCAGAAACTGCTGGACAGTTTTAATTTCCAGGAAGACATCAGTGCATGGGAAGAAGAATTTTTTGAGGCATTGGAATTTTTAAGGGAGTTTAAAATTGTGAATGGCGAATACTTTATCAACGAGAAGATACAGAAAGGTAATAGGGTTTTGGCAGAAGGAGCACAGGGGAGTATGCTGGATGTGGATTTTGGAACCTTCCCGTTTGTTACAAGCAGCAATACCA
>JBDTUK010000054.1:0-24225 GCA_040007795.1 Ferruginibacter sp. | reverse complement strand
ATACCTGCAAAAGTACGTTAAAAACGTCAGGATGCGCCTTTTCAATTTCATCCAGTAGTATAACACTATATGGCTTGCGCCTTACTGCCTCTGTTAACTGCCCGCCTTCCTCATATCCAATATAGCCCGGAGGTGCTCCCAAAAGCCTGCTCACCGCATGTTTTTCCTGGTATTCACTCATATCAATCCTTGTCATCATGCTATCATCATCAAAAAGATAATCAGCCAGGGCTTTTGCCAATTCTGTCTTACCAACACCTGTAGTTCCCAGGAAAATGAACGATCCAATTGGTTTTTTGGGGTCCTGTAATCCTGCCCGGCTACGGCGAATGGCATCAGAAACCGCCTCAATGGCTTCTTCCTGCCCTACTACCCTTTTGTGCAATTCTTCTTCTAAATGCAGCAATTTTTCTTTTTCACTTTGCATCATTTTCATAATCGGTATACCCGTAGCTTTTGCCACATTTTCAGCTATATCTTCTGCATCCACTTCTTCCTTTAATAGTCTTTTTTCACTGCTGTCGGTTAGCTGCTTTGTGAACTCATCAACAATTTTTTCCTGCTCCTGAACTTTACCATAGCGTATCTCTGCTACCCTTCCATAATCACCTTCACGTTCAGCTTTATCAGCTGCCATTTTAAGATTTTCAATCTCTGCCTTGGCATTCTGTATTCTTTCCACTATCTCTTTTTCCTGCTGCCATTTAGCTTTAAACGTATCCCGCTCTACAGAAAGATTGGATATCTCTGTATTCAATTGTTTTAATTTTTGCTCATCGCTTTCTCTTTTTATCGCTTCCCTTTCAATTTCCAGCTGGCGTATCCTCCTTTCCAACTCATCTAATTCTTCGGGCATACTGTTCATTTCCAAACGGAGTTTGGCAGCACTTTCATCAATCAGATCAATTGCCTTATCCGGCAAAAAACGGTCGGTAATATACCGGTTAGATAGTTCTACCGCTGCAATAATGGCTTCATCCTTTATTAAAACATGATGATAGGTTTCATAGCGATCCTTTAATCCACGAAGAATTGAAACTGCATCCTCCACAGTAGGTTCATTTATCATTACTTTTTGAAAACGACGCTCCAGTGCTTTATCTTTTTCAAAGAATTTTTGATATTCACTTAATGTAGTTGCACCAATGGCCCTCAATTCTCCTCTTGCCAAAGCCGGTTTCAAAATATTGGCAGCATCCATAGCTCCATCACCACCTCCTGCACCAACCAGTGTATGTATTTCATCAATGAATAAAATGATTTGTCCATCACTTGAAGCCACTTCTTTCACAACTGATTTTAATCTTTCTTCAAATTCACCTTTATATTTTGCACCGGCAATCAATTGTCCCATATCCAGGGCATAGATAATTTTTGATCGTAAATTTTCAGGAACATCACCATTTACAATACGCATGGCCAAACCTTCGGCTATGGCTGTTTTACCAACACCCGGCTCTCCAACTAAAATGGGATTGTTCTTGCTTCGTCTTGAAAGTATATGCAGGGTTCTTCTTATTTCTTCATCCCGCCCAATTACGGGGTCCAGTTTACCCGACCTGGCCATTTCAATCAGGTTCTTTGCATACTTGTTCAGTGCATTAAATTGTGTTTCGGACGTTTGAGAGGAAACAGTTGAACCTTTCTTTAAGTCTTTAATTGCAGCAATCAAGCCCTTCTCATTTAAACCAGCGTCTTTTAATAATTTAGATGTATTATCATTCCCCTGCAGCAATGCAAGCAGTAAATGCTCTACACTAACAAATTCATCCTTAAATATTTTTAAAGCTGCCGCTGAGCGCAGCAATAAATTATTGGCCTCACGGCTTAATGATTGGGCAGGTTCACCACCGGAAACTTTTGAAAGCTTTTGAATAGCTTCATCAAGTTTTTCGTCAACATAGTTAACATTTACATTATTCTTCTTAAGCAAAAACTCTACCGGTGAATCCTTATCATTCAACAGCGCTTTTAGGATATGCTCCGTCTCAATATTTGTATTACCTGCATTAAAAGCCAATTGCTGGGCCTGCTGTAATATTTCCTGAGATTTTATGGTTAAATTCTGTAAACTCATCTTTGTTGATTTTACAACACAGCAGCAAATGTTAATCCAGTTATAATTTTTCCGCTATTATGACACATACCATTCAATTAGCCTGCCGCAAATTCATAACCGGCAAAGTTACTATGCTATAGTTGCAGGTTCCATTGCTCACTGGGTTCTGTTGTAATACATTAAGATATACGCAATGCAGATTCACTGTTAACAGGAATATGGGAAATACTGCCCCATATTGTTTGAGTAATTTATAAAACACTGAGGTTTTTTGCTAAAATTTTAAATGCACGGGCATAAATAAACGATTTCAACACAATTGAAAAGGATATCTTAAATTTGCCATAACATTTAAAAGGAGGTTTTGCCAAGCTATACTAAAAGTTGAGCAGAGTATCCATTGAAGAAACATGATTAAAAAACTGACAGGTATTTTTTTACTTACCCTCTTTGTATTACCTGTTCTGGCACAGAAAAAAAACGGGTTATTATCCGGGATGTATCTGCAATGGGGCTATAATACTGAATGGTACACCAACAGTAATATCCATTTCAATAGTACCGTAAATGGTATAAATCACAATTTCACTATTTATAAAGCAAGGGCCCATGATAGAAATGACATGGATGCAATAGTCAAGAAACCGATTGAAATATCCGTACCCCAATACAATTACCGGGTAGGTTTTTACCTTAACCGGGCACATACAAAGGCCATTGAAATAAATTATGACCACACAAAGTATATAGTTTACGATAACCAGGTAGTACATGCAAAAGGAAATATAGGCGGCAACTACTTTGATAAAGACACTGCATTTACATACGACCAGGTACATTTTGAACATACCAATGGCGCTAATTTTTATCAGATCAATTACGTAAGGCAATACCAGTTAAAAAAGAATTCCAGGCGTACCGTACTGACAGCTTTATGGAAAGCAGGTGCAGGTATACTTATACCAAAAACAGATATTACCCTCAGTGGAAAAAGGGTGGATAATCGTTTTCATATAGCGGGTTATTGTTTTGGTGCTGAAGGTGGCGGTAGATGGTATATTAGCCGAAAATTATTTTTTGAAGGCACTGCGAAAGCAGGCTTTGCGAATTATACCAATGCCCTGGGTGCAGGCAGCGGCAGGGTAAAACATAATTTTGGTTATTTTGAATTGATTGGAACGATTGGTTATGATATAAAATTTTAGCCGCCTCAACTAAATTAAAATAGAAGCCCTGCATATTATAGCAGGGCTTTTGTATTTTTATAAAAACGTAGGGATATGTCTGAACAAAAAAAACAAAAGCTGGCTCCAAAAGATGTTTTTTACCGCAGGCTGTGGAAGAATGCAATAGTTGGCTTTATAATCATGTTTATTTGTTTATTTATCGGTGTATTGGGTTATAAACTAACAATACCAGAATTGGATTGGTACGACAGTCTTTTAAATGCTTCTATGATCTTAAGCGGAATGGGGCCAATGATAGACCCCGCTATTACATTAACAAAAACTGCAAAAGTATTTGCATCATTTTATGCACTCTTCAGCGGTGTTGCATTTATAAGTACCATAGGTATCTTAATTGCACCTATTGCACACCGGTTTTTTCATAAGCTACATGTAGAAGATACTGCTAAAGATTAATGAGTAACCTGTATAAATACACCCATCTTATTAGAAAAGCAGCTTCGCAATTAGGATTTGATTACTGTGGAATTGCGAAAGCTCAATTACTGAATGAAGATGCCAAACGCCTGGAAAACTGGCTCAGCAAAGGAATGCATGGCAGCATGCAATACATGGAAAACCATTTTGACCTGCGTATTGATCCATCCCGATTGGTACCAGGGGCAAAATCAGTAATCACATTATTGCTTAATTATTTTCCATCCGAACAACAATCTACAGATGCACCGAAGATTTCAAAATATGCTTATGGCAATGATTATCATGAAGTGATAAGAAGCAAATTAAAAATGTTTTTATACCAAATAAAAGAACAGGTAGGAGAAGTGAATGGAAGGGGTTTTGTTGACAGTGCACCTGTGCTGGAACGAACCTGGGCACAAAAAGCAGGCATTGGATGGATTGGTAAAAACGGCAATCTCATCAATAAACAGAGCGGTTCATTTTTCTTTATTGCGACATTGATTGTTGACCTGGAATTGGATTATGACAATGAATTTGTGAAAGATTATTGTGGTACCTGTACTAAATGTATTGATTCCTGCCCTACAGATGCAATCTTACCTGACAAAGTAATTGATGGAAGCAAATGCATTTCCTATTTTACCATTGAACTGAAAGATGCATTGATACCCGGTGAAATGAAAGGAAAATTTGATAACTGGCTGTTTGGCTGTGATGTTTGCCAGGATGTGTGCCCCTGGAACCGCTTTTCAAAAGCAACGAGCGAAATAAACTTTACCCCCATTCCCGAGATCCTAAACCTTACAAAAAATGATTGGGAAGAAGTGACAGAAGAATCTTTCAAAAATATTTTCAATAACTCTCCGCTTAAAAGAGCAAAATTTGCCGGTATAAAAAGAAATTTGAAATTTATAAGCCCGTAAAAAATCCCAATTACATTATTGCAATTGGGATTTTGTTTAAGATTATACCTCCCTTAAAACGGAGGATCAGCAGGCGTATTAGGATTGTTATCTCTTTCACGCAATGGGTAGGGCATCAGGTTCCTCTTTCTTTCAGATAATGGTCTTCCAAACCTTCTCATATCTTCCAGTTTTTGTCCGCTCATAAATAATTCTATACAACGTTGCCTATATATCTGATCAAATAAAGCGGCATACGAACCATAAGAATTAATAGCAGGTTGGTTTCCGCCAACACCAAATGGATCCGAAGCAGGTGTTTTAGTAATAACTGTATTTAAAAAAGTTTTACTGGTAGTGCTGTCATTGGCACGGGCATAACATTCAGCTTTTATTAAAGTAATTTCTCCGGGCAGGTAAACCGGTATTGCAGCTGTAACTGCATTACCGAAATTATTGATACGGAAACGGGGTGCTATTGTTGGATTAATAACAGTATAGAATGGAACCCTGCTATCGGTTAAAGATGGAGCCAATGCAGGTATTAATCCAAGGGTAGAATCTCTAGGCTGTACCACATTGTTGGTAGATGTAGCTACGTCAAATACAGGATTTGGCGAAAGTGCATCAAAATTAAAAGTTGATTTTTTGGTAATGTCCACCAGGTTGGCAGCTACAAGCGCCTGTGCGTAAAGGCCTGCATAAAGTGAATACCTGGCTTTTAATGCATTTAATGTATTAGTAATATCGATTCCTGCCGGTACGTTTGAAAGAAAAGCAGCACTGATTGGATTTGCAGATATCTTAGCCAGTGCATCATCTATAACTGCTATTGCTTTTTTAAAACCGTCTACCCTGTCAATAAAAGTCACATTTGCTCCATTACCTGCAGGTACCTTTTCCCAAAACTGGCTCATATCTCCAATAGCTAATGCTTTAAAAATACTTGCGTAAGCAACTAAGCCACTTGCATAGCTTTTATCAGCCAGGTTATTTGCATTAGCAATAACCAGGTCAGCATCATAAGTTACTTTATTACAGGTAGTCCAAAAAGTAGTGAGCATACTATGATTACCATCTACTGAAGTTCCACCTGCGGCTAATTGTACTTCTGCAGTGTTACCGGTATTTACTACAATCAGTTCATTGGTAGTTAACCCGTTTATAGTAATTAAATTATACTCATTACCCCCTCTTCCCAATGCATAAACCCTTTGTAAACCAACTACAACTCCGGTTAACCCCTTTGCAGAAGCAAATACATCTTGTTCCGAAGCTCCATTCGGATTAGTATAGTCCTTTTTACAACTTATTTGAAAAAGTGCAGTCATCAGCAATAATGCGACGAGTACAGTTTTTATGTTTTTATTTTTCATAATTAATTCTTTTAAAGATTTAAAATTTGGCAGATATTCCTATGCTGAATGTTTTTGGAATAGGAACAGACCCAAAATCTATTCCACGAAGAACAGTACTTTGGCCTCCTGAGTTTACCTCGGGGTCATATCCCCTGTAATGATCCCAGCTTTTTAAATTTCTTCCACTTACAGAAGCAGTAATATCTTTAAACCATTTTATTTTTCCAAAAGAGTAGCTCAATGAAATTTCACGGAGTTTTACAAAAGAGCCGTCATCAATGCGCCATTGTTCAACAGTTGCATAAAAACTGTTTATATAACCACGTGGATATTGGCCTGTTTGTTCCTTTTCAGCTTCTACACCATTACCAACACCCTGTCTGGTTCTCCAGTCTGCATTAAATACTTCACCACCTTTAACAGCATCGATCTGGATCCGCAGGCTTATTTTTTTGTAAGTAAATTCATTGGTCAATGATGCTGTATAATCCGGGTTAGGATCGCCGATTATTGCACGAACTAACGGGTTAGTTTGTATCGGAACGCCATTGGCATCCCTTATCACGGAATAGGTTAACGGCCCTGATTGAATTCCTCTTTCTCCCTGTGGGAAACCGGATGCATTTTTTACTAAATTTCCATTGGCATCCAATGCAAAGAAAGCACCATAGAACACACCGATAGGTTGTCCTTCTATCAAGGCAACAGGTGCTCCGGCATTAGTACTTAATAAAGTAAGTCCTTGCCCGACTTTTACAATTTTATTCCGGTTATGATTATAAATACCGGTAATCACCCAACTCATATTTTTATTTTGAAGGGGTTTGCCTGTTAACATTAATTCAAATCCTTTATTTTCCAACTGGCCAAAATTATCCAGTAAGTTACCGAAGCCTGTAGTAGGTGCAATAAGCCTGCTTATCAACAGGTGATCTACTTTTTTATTATAAATATTTGCCGTTATATTGACCCTGCTATCCAGGAAACCCATATCAAAACCAAACTCGAATTCTTTTTGACGCTCAGGCTGTACATTGGTATTAGCTAATTGTGTACTTGAGGTCAAAGATGTTCTGCTTAAAAAAGAATTACTGCTATATACATTAAACCTGTCGTAGGATCCAATACCTGTAAGGTTACCACTTTCGCCATAAGCTATCCTTAATTTAGCAAAGTTCCATATTTTATGGAAAGGCATTTTTTGCCAGAAGTTTTGTTCGCTTACCAGGTAGCTGGCGCTTGCTTTGGCATATTTCTGGTTACGCTGATCTTTACCAAATACAGATGAACCATCAACCCGTATTGCTCCTGTTAAGAACAGGAAATTCTTATACTTAAAGTTTTGCTGTGCATAAAAACCCGAAACAGAGAATTCACTTCTTGAATCAGCACCCTGGATAATAGTGCTTGCACCACTTACGGTTTGTACAAAAGGCGCCATTCCCCTTCCCTGTAAAAGAGAATAAGTATTCTTTTCATACTGTACAGAATACCCAACCTGAGTAGTAGAACCTATATCTTTAGTAATCTTAAATTGATAGGTTCCGTTTATTTCATTATTTATCTGGAAAAAATTATCAGAAGCCACACTTGCATAACCATTTAATGTGGGATCCAGGGTAGCGCCTCCGCCAAAAAATCCTGTACTTACATTATAAGCAAATGGCGGGATAAAAGTTTGCCCCCTCTGTGCATATTGATCTATACCCAGGGTATAATCAATTAATAATCCCTCTATTGGCCTCACTTTTAAACCAAGACCTGCAATCAACCTGTTGGTCTCTTCCTGTTGCTTGATGTCTTCTATTATAGATACCGGGTTTACTCTTCCTCTTTCTCCAATTGCCTGGATATTACCCAGTGCATCCCTTGTTTCTATAGAATGAAAATTACCAATAATATTAATAGAATTCATTGGTGAGAAGAAGGAGTTACCATCGGGCTTTTCATTGCTCAGGCTATTGATATAATTCAACCCAATATTAAAATTCACTTTATTGCCTAAGGCCTGGTCTAAATTAACACGAAAGCTATACCTCCTGGCATCGGTATTTTTAATTATGCCTTCATTTTTAAAATACGACCCGGAAGCATAATACTTTGTTTTGTCCTTTCCGCCGGCAATTGAAACGTTATTATCTGTACCTACTGCATTACGGAAAATATAATCATTGTAATCATACCTGTTTACTGCAGTGGTGTTGGTTAATGCTGGCGTAAGAATGTCCTGTGTTTGTGCAAGAGGGCCATCTGTAGGACCTCCAAATTTTGTGGGCGATTGATTAACCGGAACACTTTTTCTTAACTTACTAAACATAACGCTGGATGAAAAGCTGATAACAGGCGCTCCGCTGCTGCCACGTTTTGTAAAGATCTGTACTACGCCGGCATTTGCCCTGGAACCATAAATTGCAGATGCGGCTGCACCATTCAGCACTTCTATTCTGTCAATATCAGCAGGGTTAATATCTGCCAGCCTGTTTTGCCCGATAGTTCCCACAAAATTCTGTCCATCATAACCCGCCTGTGTATTAGTTACCCTTGTTGTAGCATTGTTTACAATAACACCGTCTACTATATATAAAGGTTCGCTGCCGCTGAATATAGAACTGATACCCCGAAGCCTTACCGTCATACCTCCTGCAGGATCACCGTTGTTTTGCGTAATTTGAGCGCCCATTGTTTTACCCTGTAACGCTGTCAGTACGTTACTGGTAGCGCCTTTAGTTAACTGATCGCCTTTTACTGTACTGATATAACTTCCCAATTGCCTGCGGGTGGTACCTGCAGATGTTCCGGTAACTACTACCTCATCCAATCCCAAAGGATCTGCAGTTAGTTGTGCATTTACATTGTAATCTGCGGCTGCAGTAATTGTAATGGTTTGTTCACTGCTTTTAAATCCAATTGCACTGAAAGCAATTGTTCGTTTTCCTGGTTTCAAATTTACCAGGAGTTGATAAGACCCGTCTGCACTTGTTGAAATACCGGCATTATCATTTTTTACAGTTACCGAAACTCCTGCAATACCATTGCCTTTTTCATCGGTAACCTTTCCGCTTATTTTTACCTGTGCTTCTGTAACAAAAGCAAAAAGGTTCATCAGCAGAAAAAGGCAAAGCCATTTCTGTTTAAATTTTGTTGGTGAAATGTAATTTCTCATGTTGCAATTTTTATGATTGAATAATACAGTTTAAATACTATAAAATTTTAAGTCCACTTTTATGATATCCTTTCAATATAGCTGATTCTTTTGGAAGCTCGGTAACCAGGATATCAATATCGGATAAGCCACATATCTGAATACGATGATGTGTATTTATTTTTTCTGAAATGGCAAGCGATACTACTTTGTCAGAAGCTTCTATCATTGCTTTTTTCAATTGCGCCACTTCCCAGTCATTATCTGTTAATCCGTTCTCAATATCTATTGCGTTGGTACCTAAAAAACACAGATCGGCCTTGATCTGTTTCACTTTTGCAATGGCTTCGCCACCAACTGTTATCTGCGAAGTTTTGGAAAGTTTATCACCGATGATGATCACATCAATATTTGGATGGTGCATATATTCCAATGCAGCAGGTAAACTTCCGGTAATAAAAGTTGCATGCAGATTTTCAGGCAATGCTTTAGCTAATTCAATTATAGTGGTACCACCAGTGGTAAGGATAAACATGCCATCCTCAATTAACTTAACTGCCTTTTGTGCAATTAGTTTTTTATTCTCAATAGAATAAACATGTTTTGAATTATTGGCGTTGTGAAATGATCTTGACAAAGCCCCGCCATGCACTTTTATGATCTTCTTACTCTCATCCAACTCCTGCAGATCTCTGCGGATTGTATCTTCTGAAACATTTATGCTTTGGCTTAGGTCGGAGGATAAGACCCGGTTATGGATCTTTATCTGGTGAAGGATAAAATTCTGGCGTTCTTTTTTAAGCATAGCAGTTTTAGCAAACGATAATGTTCGTAAGTTAGGGAAAAACTCAATTCCTGCAAAAAAACGCAGCTATTTTTTAGTAATCTTGCATATAACCGCATGGCAAGGCTGCAAAACATGCCTAAACCCAAATTCATGAACAACAACTATATTTACTATTATGAATGCCAATTTAGAAAAACTTTATGCCATTTCTAAAAAACCTGTCAGAAAGATCATGGGTTTAATGAGTGGTACTTCGTTAGATGGATTAGATATTGCCCTTTGTAGTTTTTCGGGCAGCGGATTGCAAACAAAAATTGAATTGATGCAATTTGAAACCTTTCCTTTCAATGCAGAATTTAAAGAAGAAATAAAAGCAGTCTTCAGCAAAAAAAATGTTGACCTGGAAAAACTATGCTTATTAAATCCATGGGTTGCACTTCAACATGCTAAAATAATTAATGCCTGTTTAAAAAAATGGAAAATAAAAAATGAGGATGTGGACCTTATTGCCAGCCATGGACAAAGTATTTACCATGCCCCAAAAAGTTTACATCACCAGGAAAAATTTGGTAACGCCACATTACAAATTGGCGATGGCGATCATTTGTCAGTAGCAACAGGTATTATTACACTCAGCGACTTTCGTCAAAAACATATCGCTGCCGGCGGTGAGGGTGCTCCACTGGCTGTTTATGGTGATTACCTCATCTTTAGTAAACCAGGTGAGGATAGGATATTATTAAACATCGGGGGCGTTGCCAATTTTACTTATTTGCCCGGAAGCATGGATAGTGCAGCCATTTTTAGCACCGACACAGGTCCAGGCAATACCATGATGGATGCGTTGACACAACAATATTTTAAAGGAAAACATTTTGATGAGAATGCAAACATTGCACTACAGGGAAAAATAAATACGGCTTTGCTGGCTGCTTTAAAAGAAAATGATTTTTTTAACCAGCCTTTTCCTAAAACAACCGGCCCTGAATTATTTAACCTGGATTACCTGCAGGCAGCAAAAGAAACGACATTCACACAAACGATCAGTGTGGAAGACACAATGGCCACATTAAATAAATTTTCGGCAGATACTATTATACAGGCACTGTTGAAAATAGCCGATAAAAACAAACCCTGCAGAATATTTACCAGTGGTGGAGGCATGCACAACCCCCTGTTGATACAACATTTAAAAGAAGCCCTACCCGGATTTTCTTTTTCCACTACTGCTGAATTAAATATCGACCCCGATGCCAAAGAAGCAGTCTTGTTTGCAGTTTTGGCTAATGAATGTATTTGTGGCGATGGGAGTTATTTAAAAAAAGGAGTTGACGGTATGCCTGTCGTTTCTATGGGCAAAATAAGTTTTCCGGCTTAATGATTTTCTGTGTACTCTTTTAAACTGTTCAATGCGTCTTCATAACCCTGCCCGCTTATCTTTTCAATAAAAATACCATAGAATTTTTCCCAGGGATACCATTTCAGCTTTATCATAATGTTCCAGTCTACCTGTACCTGGTTGCTCTCCGGTACTGGCGAAACCCTGATCACATTAAGGATATCATTCTCTCCTTCTCTTACTAATGATGCAGTTATTACATTATCCTGTTGAGACTTAATAATGAACTTATTTTTCTTTCCAGCGGATTCCCATTCGCAGGAATTGCTTAGGCCGCTACTATCGGTATCAAATTTTATATTGGCTGAATCTTTTTTAAAAACGGGTTGCCAGTGTTTCCAGTTTTGCAGGTTACGTATTTCTGCAAAAACCTTGTCGGCATTTGCATTTATTGCTACCCCCTTTGTAACAACTACTTTCGAAGGAATAAACAAAGAAAGTATGCTGATGAATATAAATAACCCCGCTAACGCTATAATGAATCCTTTAAATAAACGCATACTGTTTTTTTACTCCCATTTAAAAACTTTAACTGCCACAATATAAATCACGATCATCCAAATTGCCAATATCCCCAGTTCTCTTCCACAATCCCATAAATGCAATCCTGTAAATGAAATCTTACGCATGGCATCATTATACTGTGTAAGTGGTAAAAGCCTGCAAATATGCTGCAACCAAACCGGAAAAACCTCGACCTGAAAAAAGGTTCCTGACAAAAGCATTTGCGGAAATGCAAATAAATTTATTAATATCGGTATAGAAGTATCTGTTTTTACAACACTACTGAAGATGAGGCCCACCCCTAATAATAAAAGCAACATATAAATGGTAAGTAATGTCATTTCAAAAAAAGTAGCTAACCCATGTACAAGGGTAAAATGCAGGAAAAAATAACCAAGGGCAATCAGCATTAAAACATTAATAAGTTGAAAAACCAACCGGCTTAAACCAATGCCAAGAAGAATATTTATCCTGCTAACGGGCGTTGCGTAAAAGCGTTTTAAAATCAATTGTTGCCTGAATTGAAAAAATATAAATGCAATGCCAAACAATGTTGAAAACAAAACAGAAAAGCCAAGCATTCCCGGCAATACAAAATCTATGTTACGGTATTCCCTGATGGAATATACATGTGGGATAACGGCCGATCTTTCATTTTGCGCTGTTCCCTTTAGAGCAATGATATTAGTAATGTTTGAAAAAAACTGTTGTAATGCTGCAACCGCATTCCCGCTGGCAGTTGTTAATGTATCAAAAATCAAATAATGATCATTCCCGGCGGTACCTGTTATTTTTTTAATACTAACTATTGCTGAAATTTCATTTTTTTCCAGTGCCCTGCGCCTTGCTGCTGTATCTTCTGTGCCATCCTTTTTCATGTATGATACTATAGTAATAAGCGGATTAGCTTTTATACTATCATATACCTCATTGCTGGTGTCAGAATAGTTTGATATAGCAATATGATAGTGTACCCCATTACCATTACCAAAAGAGCCGAAAATAAAAATAAAAATGATTGGAAACAGAAAGCTAAAGACCAATGCACTGGGGTTACTAAGAATAGAGCGAAAACTAGCTTTAATCATTGCTAAAAGGGCTCTTGTCTGACTATACTTCTGCATCCCGGTAATTTTTAGAGCCCTAAAGCTATTGGTAAAAAAGGATTCAAAAAAATTTGAGGTTACCGACAAATGTCGTACATTGTAGCGTCAAATGTCGGTAAAATGAAAAAAAATGAGCTTATAAAAAAGCTACCTCCTTACAAACAAAAGAATAACAGCAGCAAAGTTAATGAGCCTTCACCGGTTTATCGCAGTATTAAAGCCTTGCCCCTCGTAAAAGATTTTACATACAACGAATTTAAAAAAATTGCGGATAAAACACCCTTTACCCAGGCAGAATGGTCGTCAATTCTTCATATAAGTGAACGTACCTTACAGCGCTATGCAAAAGATAATGGAGCTTTTGCCCCCATTAATGCAGAAAGAGCTTTACAGATAGATAAGGTTTTAAAAGAAGGAAAAAACACTTTTGGCAAAGTTGAAAATTTTTACAACTGGCTAAAACGTGACCCCTATATGCTTGGAGGAAATCTTTCTTTTGAATCTTTAACTTCAGCCAATGGCATTGAAAGAGTATTAACCCAATTGCACAGAATACAACATGGGCTGCTTGCATGATCGTTTACAGAATAACCAGTTCACAATACAAAGATGATATCTCCGGCAGCGGGGCCAAAGTAAGAGGCGCCAGGTGGAATCTGCCCGGCAGTTGTATGCTATATACTGCTGAAAATATTTCTTTAAGCACTTTAGAACTCCTGGTACATATCGGATTTAATGACATTCAGAATTTCTATCACCTGCTAACGATTTTCGTACCAGACGATGCCATAATGAAAGAGGTAAATGTTGATAAACTAAAAACAAACTGGCAAGAAGATGAGGATTATACAGCTTTTATGGGTACTGATTTTATAAACAACAATCAAAGCCTTGTTCTGAAAGTCCCGTCAGCCATCATTACAGAAGAACATAATTACCTGGTAAATCCCGGTCACCACGATTTTAAAAAGATCAAGATCAAAAGATCAAAACAATTTATTTTCGATAAACGGCTTTATATTTTTAAATGAATAAAACCTACCTCCTCCTCGGCAGTAATATGGGTAACAGCAAAAAGCAATTATCCAAAGCCATCCTTTTAATTGAAAAACAAATTGGCAAAGCTATTCGTCAATCCAGCCTCTATTCTACTGCTGCCTGGGGTAATACTAATCAACCCGATTTTTTAAACCAGGTAATTATTGTGCAAACAAAGTTGACTGCATTACAAACCATGCAGACCATTTTAGGCATCGAAAAAAAAATGGGCAGGTTACGAACAGTAAAAAATGCTCCCCGTATCATTGATATTGATATTTTATTTTTCAATAAAGAGATCATTGGCCAAAAGGAACTCACCCTACCACATCCGCAATTACAAAACAGGCGCTTTGTATTGGTGCCGCTTAATGAACTTTCACCCAATTTCAAACACCCGGCACTTAAAAAAACTATTCACCAACTTTTTATACACTGCCCCGACAAGCTAAATGTGAAAAAGTTTTGATGGCATAAAAGTTGTTTCCGCTTATTTTGCAGTCCGCTTGAGACTTATTCATGAAGTACAACTTTGTAACCATAGAGGGAAATATCGGTGCCGGTAAAACCACACTGGCGCACATGTTAAGCAAACATTTTAATGCCCGGTTGATATTGGAAGAATTTGCCGACAATCCTTTCCTGCCCAAATTTTATGAAAACCCCAGCCAGTATGCTTTTCCGCTGGAATTATTTTTTATGGCCGAACGCTATAAACAATTGAAAGACCTGTTGCAGACAAAAGATATGTTCCAGAACATAACGATATCCGACTATCTTTTTACCAAATGCCTCTTATTTGCCAAAGTAAATTTATCTGAAGAAGAATTCCGCTTGTATCAAAAACTTTTTGAGATCATCAATCCGCAGATCATCCAGCCCGATATGCTCATCTATTTACATACCCCTGTTAAAAAATTACAGGAGAATATAAAAAAACGTAACCGTAACTACGAACAGGAAATTCCGAATGATTATCTTTTTAAGTTACAGGAAACCTATACCCAGTACATTAAGCAGCATAATATTAAAACCCTGTTTATTGATGCTGGCAATGCCGATTTTTTAGGTAATGAGGAGCACCTTAAAATAATTGTTGATGCATTAGATAAAGAATACGATGACGGGCAACATTATTTAACTTTGCCCTAATCAACAAAAATGAGCAGCGATAAACTCCCTAAAGAATTCTGGAATTTTATTTTTGCCCGGCTTTTCTTTGTGCTGGGTTTACGCATGATTACCACCATTGTTATTTACCAGGTTTTTCATTTAGCAAGCACATATATGGTGGGTTTTGCCGGCCTTGCCGAA
This sequence comes from Ferruginibacter sp., assembly GCA_040007795.1. GTDB lineage: Bacteria > Bacteroidota > Bacteroidia > Chitinophagales > Chitinophagaceae > Ferruginibacter. The sequence goes on along the minus strand of JBDTUK010000054.1, from coordinate 8,967 downwards.
TTTGTGCCTGCAGTAATTGCAGCTTTGTATGCCGGCCATTACATTGATAAACACAACAAAAAAAATATCCTTGTCTGGTCTTATATTTTTTACATGCTTTGCGGCATATCACTTGCCATGATCAGCCTGCCCTGGTTTCAGTTTTCCAACACAACAAAAGTTACTGTTATATTATCGGTTGTTTTTTGCACGGGCATCATCCGTTCATTTGCCGGGCCTGCAGCCAACAGTATGATCGCCGCCATTGTATCCCGTAAGCAGTTACAAAAAGCGATCTCTTACAATTCATCTACCTGGTTAATCTCTTCTATTGGTGGCCATGCCATTGGCGGATTGTTAATTGCTGTAGTAGGAATTTCCAATGCATACTTTGTAACAGCTGCTTTAATATTAACCGCAGCCATATTTGCCTTGCAGCTAAAACCAAAACCGCCGGTAAACAATCAGCAGAACGATCCCATTTTTACTTCTATTAAAAATGGATTTGCCTATGTGTTCAACAATAAAAATTTATTAGGCGTACTTTCTTTGGACCTGTTTGCCGTTCTTTTCGGCGGCGCTGTTGCGTTCATTCCCGAAATTGCAGAAACAATTTTACATACCGGCCCCATTGGTTATGGTTTTTTAAATGCAGCCATGGACCTTGGAAGCCTCATCAGCATTGCCGTGCTGGTTAAACATCCCATGAAACAAAAACAGGGATTGAAAATGTTGTTGGCTGTTGCAGGCTTTGGCATTTGCATCATCATCTTTGGCTTATCAAAAATTTACTGGCTTAGCTTTATGGCTTTATTAATTGCCGGACTATTTGATGCTGTGAGTGTGGTAGTAAGAGGCACCATCATGCAGTTAAATACACCCGATGAATTAAGGGGCCGTGTGGCTTCCATCAATTTAATTTTTATCAATTCATCCAATGAACTGGGCCAGTTTGAAAGTGGTGTTACCTCCCGTATGTTTGGCACATTGCCGGCAATTATGTTTGGCGGAGCTATGTCGGTATTGGTTGTAGCTGCCACCTGGATTAAGTTTCCGAAGCTGAGGAAGTTGGAATATTAATTACATAAAAAACATTTGAGATGAAAGCAAAAATTTTATCAGTTTTAACGCTGTTCATTATGCACTTATTGCAAGAGCCCAAACCAGCGATAAGACTTTCACAACAGTATTTATGAAGCGTTTAAAATGCTATCCCGTATAAAGAATAAGTAAGAGCCTTATATTTGCCCATTAGCTAAACTTTTTTAAACTTACCTTATGAAAATTTATGTTAGAAATATGGCTTGCTTAAGCTGCAAAGTTGTTGTAAAAGAAGCGCTGGAAGAACTCAAAATTGAACCCGTAAAAGTTGAATTGGGCGAAATTGAAACCAGGACAGAATTAAGTGCTGATGAAAAGCAAAAACTAAACAGCAAGATTAAGAAAGTGGGCCTGGAACTACTGGAAAGTAAGCAGGGAGCCATTATAGAGAAAATAAGAAAAGTGGTGATCGATTATGTTTATCACACTGAAGAAAAAATAATCACAAATTTTTCAGATTATCTTAGCAAAAAACTCAGCTATAACTATACTTATTTAGCAAATCTTTTTTCTGAAGTAGAAGCATCTACTATTGAGCAATACGTTATTGCTATGAAAATTGAACGGATAAAAGAACTGATAATGTTTGAAGACATGACACTTACGGAAATTTCTTATAAATTACATTACAGCAGTGTAGCTCACTTATCAACACAGTTTAAAAAGGTAACAGGCCTTACGCCTACACATTTTAAGCGGCTGAAAAAGAAAAGAAGAATTGCAATTCAGAATCTCTGATTTTTTTCCCTATGATTATTTTTTGGGGGATAACTAATATTATCAAAAAATATTTGCTTACCTTTTTCGTAAATTAGTATAATTAAAACTCACGTATATGCAACGCAGATCATTCCTCCGCAACAGCAGCCTCACGCTGGCAAGTTTAGCACTCTTAAATAAAAAAAGCCTGGCCTCATTTTTAAACGACCCGGCATGGAAAATAAAAATGCTCACCGATGATATCGGCATATTCAGTGAAAAGGGTGGCACCATTGGCTTCCTGCTTACCAAAAAAGGCATTGTGGTAATAGATGCACAGTTCCCGGATACTGCTCCGCATTTAATTGATGAACTGAAAAAGAAAAGCGAAAAACCTTTCCGTTATCTGATCAATACCCATCATCATGGCGACCATACCGCAGGCAATATTGCTTTTAAAGGATTGGTGGAGCATGTGGTGGCACATGAAAATTCTAAAGCCAACCAGTTAAAAGTTGCTGCTGACCAAAAGATGGAAGCTGACAAATTTCTTACTCCGGACATGACTTATGGTAATGATGGCTGGAAATTGAAAATGGGTAAAGAAAAAATTCAGACCTATTACTTTGGCGCTGGCCATACCAATGGTGATTCATTGATACATTTTCAGCACGCCAATATTGTACACATGGGCGACCTGGTGTTTAACCGCCGCCATCCCTTCATTGACAAAACTGCTGGCGCAAATATTGCCAACTGGATCGTTCTATTAGACAAAGCAATTGCCACTTTTAATAAAGACACACAATTTATTTGCGGACACTCAGCACCAGGATATGAAGTTTTGGTAAAAGCTGATGACCTGAAAGCCTTCGGCGATTACCTGGGCAATCTTTTAAAATTTACGGAAGCTGAAATACGGGCAGGTAAATCAAAAGAAGAAATTTTAAAGGCCAAAGAAATACCCGGCTCTCCTGAATGGAAAGGCGATGGCATCGAAAGGCCGTTGGGGGCTGCATTTACTGAGTTATCACTGAAGTAAAATTATTAGGTGTCTGGCCACTAAATAGATATCTTGGCTTTAAGACAAATTAAAAAACAAAGACTCTGAAAACAAAAGAGTATTCGTAGTGGCCTGACACCTACTTAACTGCAATTAGTTTCTCCAGCACAAAATAAACAATTGGGCAAAAGCTGGAATTCTTTAAAGTAAGCGGCTGCCTTTTTAAAAGCACATCTTCATCGGTATAAGGAAACCGGTGGCAATCGGATGGCCTTTCTTCATAAATACTGCAGTAGTTATCTGCTGCCAAAAAAGGACAGGGTTTCTGTTTCAAAACATAATCACCTTCGCTATCAACAAATAAATAGGTATTGATGAAATCACCTTCCTTCATCTTTAAATGTTTGGCAATACGTTTTATATCGGGTGTTTTAAAACGGGGTGAATAGCTTTTGCAGCAGTTGGCACATTTGAGGCAATCTATTTTTTCAAAAGCTTCTTCATGCAAGTCAGGCAGGGCTTTCAGCACTTTATTCTTATCGGCCCGGTTCAAAAACTGTTTGTATTGTTTTTGATGATCGGCCGATTTTTTTTGCCAGGTATCATATTCGAAACTCATAAGAAAAAACCTTTTATGTAAAGGAGCATTAACATGCTGGACAGCAAAGTCCATACAATAACAGCAACCAACGATGCAAGAATGGTTCTGCCATAAGCAAGCTTACTGTTAAAGCCAAAAAATGTATGATAGGCAACTCCAAAATAAGTAACCTGAAATATCAGTCCTGCTATTAAAAAAGAAAAATAAAGGATATTGTTATTTCCTGCAAGGGCCATTAGCGGAGAAATGATCACAACAAAAAATAAGGCAGAGAACCCGGCAAAAAAACAATCGGCCACTAATATTTCCGCATAGTTCCGTTGTTTTTTATACCGAAAAAAAAGCCAGGCTATAAAAGCAATCAAAGGCGTTGCTATCAACTGCAGGATATTGGTATTGGCGCTCACAAAATGTTGTGCTTCCATGGCCCTGGATGCCATTTTTAAATTTTTGACCTGTGCCGGAGTAAAGCCCGAAGCATTATTTTTAAGAGCCTGTTGTATTTGTGCCAGTTTTTGTAATTGCGGGTTCCGCTCAAAAGAATGAAAAATTTTATTTGAAAAAACAAATATGGCGGCACATATTAACAGGAAACTAAAAGGGTTGTAGTATTTTTTTCTTTTCCCTTCAACATATTCAGCTGCTACCCGGCCAGGGTGTAGTGCCAGTTCTTTTACCAAAAAAAAGAGCCCTTTATCGGCATGGGTAAATGCATGCAGGAATTCATGAAAGATCTCATGCAGTGAAAACCTATGCAGATTGGCCTTTTGCCCACATTGAGGACAATACTCAAATTCTGCTGACATTTCCGCTGCACAATTTTGACAAGTACTGTTATACATATCCGCATTAATAAGTAGCGAAAATTAATCATTTTAAACAAATTCTCCCCTGCTTTGCTTTATTAATAGTTTTTTACTCCTTTTTTTGGTATTTGAGGGTTAACTTTGCGCCGAATTTGGCATTAAAAGTTAAATAGGTATTCATAATATAAGAGTGTCCTTCGTTCCACAGGATAAACTTTGCCTGTGAAGCTTAAAAAAGAAACGATGCCACTCATATAAAAATAAAACTTCAAACAGATATATGAATCTTTTCGAACAACAACAATACGAATTTGCTGGCAGGCATATTGGCCCCAATGAAAAAGAAACAAAAGCCATGCTTAAAACCATTGGGGTGGAAAACATGGATGAACTGATCTACAAAACCGTTCCTGCTTCCATCCGTTTAAAAAAGCCTTTGAAACTGCCGGTTGCACAAACTGAATTTGAATACCTGGATGAGCTGAAAAAAATTGCAGCAAAAAACAAAGTTTTCAAAACTTATATCGGGCAGGGATATTATAATACCATCACACCCAGTGTGATCTTACGAAACGTTTTTGAAAACCCGGGATGGTACACACAATACACACCTTACCAGGCAGAGATATCACAGGGCCGTTTGGAGAGTTTACTCAATTATCAAACCATGGTTTGTGACCTGACCGGTTTGGAATTAGCCAACGCAAGTTTGTTGGATGAAGCAACAGCTGCCGCAGAAGCAATGGCGATGTTGTTTCATCATAAAAACAAATCAGAAGAAATTGGTTCTCCTAAATTCTTTGTTGACAATAATACTTTTGCTCAAACTAAAGAAGTGCTGTTAACAAGAGCAACACCCATTGGCATTCAATTAGTGTATGGCGATTATAAAAACGCTTCGCTTGATGAGAGTTATTTTGGCGCCATAATTCAATATCCAAACAGCATTGGTTCAGTTGAAGATCATCGTGATTTTATAAATAAAGTACATGCCATACATGGTTATGTAGTAATGGCAACTGATTTATTAGCCCTCACTCTATTAACTCCTCCCGGCGAACTGGGTGCTGATGTTGCTGTTGGTTCTGCACAGCGTTTTGGTGTGCCCCTTGGTTATGGTGGCCCACATGCCGCTTTTTTTGCAACCCATGATGAGTTTAAACGAGGCATACCCGGACGTATCATCGGTGTAAGCATTGATGCACAAAACAACCGTGCCCTACGCATGGCGCTTCAAACAAGAGAGCAACACATTAAAAGAGAAAAAGCCACTTCCAATATCTGTACCGCACAGGCATTGCTTGCTAATATGGCAGCCATGTATGCAGTTTATCACGGACCGGATGGTTTGAAAAAAATTGCACAACGTATTTATGTAGTTACTGCAGCCATCGCCAAAGCATTGGAAGCAGCAGGTATAAAATTGCTGAATAAAAATTTCTTTGATACCATAACATTTGAAGTGAATGATGTTGTTGCTTTTAAAAATGCAGCCATCGCCAACCAGGCCAATTTCCATTACAACCAAAACGGGACCGTTACACTTTCCATTGATGAAGTAGCAAGCAACGATATTGGAGAAACAGAAAAAAATCTTACTGCTATATTTAAAAAAGGAACCGGGAAAGATATTGCTATCAGTTTTGATAAACCTGATGTAGCATATGATTGGTCTTTTTCTCTTAAAAGGTCTTCTGTTTATTTAACGCACCCTGTTTTTAATACATACCGAAGCGAAAGCCAGATGATGCGTTATATAAAATCACTGGAGAATAAAGACCTGAGTTTAAATACATCCATGATCTCTTTAGGAAGTTGTACCATGAAATTAAATGCAGCAACAGAATTAATTCCGGTTAGCTGGCCCGAGTTTAGTGCTATTCATCCCTTTGCTCCTGCTGCTCAAACAAAAGGATACCAATACATCATTACAAAACTGGAAGATTATTTATGTAAAATAACGGGCTTTAATGCCTGCTCATTGCAGCCTAACAGTGGTGCCCAGGGCGAATATACAGGCCTGCTCACCATCAGGGCTTATCATGCTGACAGAAAAGAAAGTCATAGAAATGTTGTGCTGATACCAATCTCGGCACATGGCACTAATCCCGCCAGCGCAATTATGGCGGGCATGAAAGTAGTTGTTGTTAAGAGTGATGCAGAAGGACATATTGATGTAGCTGAACTGAAATCAAAAGCAGAAGAACATAAAAATGATCTTGCCGCATTGATGGTAACTTATCCAAGTACACATGGTGTGTTTGAAGAAAGCATCAAAAAGATCTGTAAAATAATTCATGACAATGGCGGATTGGTTTACATGGATGGCGCCAATATGAATGCACAGGTTGGTTTGACAAGCCCCGGTATGATCGGCGCTGATGTTTGTCATTTGAATTTGCACAAAACATTTTCTATACCACATGGTGGTGGTGGCCCGGGCATTGGGCCTATCTGTGTAAATAATAAACTCAAGCCTTATCTGCCAGGTCATTCGTCAATTGTGAGCCGTGAATCGTCAGAACTGACGACTGACAACTCACGACTCACAACAGCAGTAAGTGCAGCACCTTATGGAAGTGCAAGTATTTTACTGATCAGTTATGCATATATAAAAATGTTAGGCCAGGATGGTGTAAGAAAAGCAACTGAATACGCCATACTGAATGCAAACTACATGAAGGCAAAACTTGAAAAGTATTTTAAGATCCTATACACAGGAACACATGGATTTTGTGCTCATGAATTCATTGTGGAACTGCGTCCGTTTAAAACAACTGCAGGCATTGAAGCAGAAGATGTAGCCAAGCGATTGATGGATTACGGATTTCATGCACCAACGATGAGCTTCCCTGTTCCTGGTACAATTATGATCGAGCCAACAGAAAGTGAAGACAAAGGAGAACTTGACCGTTTCTGCGAAGCACTTATCAGCATTTACCACGAAATAAAAAACATTGAAGAAGGCAAAGCAGATAAGATTGACAATGCTTTAAAGAATGCACCACATACACAAGCTGTTATTTGTGCCGATGAATGGAACCATGCTTACAGCAGGCAGGATGCAGGATTCCCACTTGCCTATGTGATGAAAAACAAATTCTGGCCTTCCATAGCCCGTATCAATAATACATTCGGCGACAGGAATTTAATTTGTACCTGCGAGCCGATGGAGAGTTATCTGGAAGAACCTGTTTCAAACTAATCCTTATTTTTTGCCGCGAAGGCAGGAAGACGTTACAAAATATCACTACAAGTATAGTTAACGTCTTCCTGCCTTTCCGGCAATTTTTTCTACGCTCAGGTAATATTTCTCCGCCGCCTGCCTAAATAATCTACCGTTAAACATATTGAATTGTAACATTAAAAAGTTTAAACCGTATTATTGCGGATTAAACACAAAAGTATAATCATGAAAAAAACAACACTTGCTTTAGCCCTATGTAGTTTGGCTATTGCTTCACAGGCACAGCAACTGTACACGCCACGTAATGTGCAGGCAGCCTACAAAAAAGGAACCCGGAGCATGGATGGAGCCCCCGGGAAAAATTATTGGCAGAACACGGCCGATTATAAAATTGATGTGAGGTTAGCTCCTCCTGCCCGAACAGTTACAGGTACCGAAACAATTGTTTACACCAACAACAGTCCCGATACGATCAGGAACCCAATCATCAAACTCATCTTAAATATTCATGCACCCGGTGCAGCAAGACAAGGTCCGGCCAACCCCGAATATTTAACCAAGGGAATTATCATTGATAAATTTTCTGAGAACGGAACAGATAAAAAACTGAGAGATGCAGGTGGAAGTACTTCTTTAAGAGTTAGTCTTACCAAACCTTTATTTCCGAAGACTTCTGTTACCATGACCTTTGACTGGCATTACGATGTATCGGAAGAAAGTGGCCGGGAAGGTATGCTGGATTCTACCACATTCTTTTTAGCTTATTTCTATCCCCGTGTTTCTGTTTTTGATGATATACATGGATGGGACAGGATGGTATTTACCGATGCACAGGAATTTTACAACGACTTTAATAATTATGAATTGAATGTTACCGTACCTAAAAACTTTTTGGTGTGGGCAACTGGCGAGTTACAAAATATAAATGATGTTCTGCAACCTGCATTCGTTTCTAAATTTGCTGAATCCAAAACATCAGATAAAACAATTAATGTAGTTACACATGCAGATATTAATGCTAAAAATGTAACCACACAAAACGAAACCAATACCTGGAGATGGACCGCACAGAATATTTCTGATATGGCTGCCTGCATCAGCGATCATTATGTTTGGGATGCAGCCAGTGTGGTGGTTGATGGTAAAACAGGAAGAAGATCAAGTGTACAGGCTGCGTATTTAAATAAGTCTGTTAATTTTAAAAAATCAGTTGAATACAGTCATCATGCATTGGACTGGCTGAGCAATAACTGGCCGGGTGTACCTTATCCTTTTCCCTCAAGCACGGTAGTGCAGGGCTTCGCAGATATGGAATATCCCATGATGGCGAATGACAGTCACCAGCAGGATCCAAACTTTCAGCGCTTTGTTGCCGAACATGAAATTGCACATACCTGGTTTCCGTTTTACATGGGCATTAATGAACATCGCTATGGTTTTATGGACGAAGGCTGGACAACAGCATTTGAGAACATGATTGGCCAGGTTGATATGGGAGAAGAAGCTGCGGATGAAATGTTCAAACAATTCAGAGTTACTAATTGGGTAATGGATAACAGTGATGAACACCAATTGCCGATAATTACTCCGG
>JBDTUK010000053.1:0-7806 GCA_040007795.1 Ferruginibacter sp. | reverse complement strand
ATCAAAATTACGATAGATGGCTATAAAGATCACAGAAGAATGTATAAACTGCGGTGCCTGCGAGCCCGAATGTCCTAACAATGCTATTTATGAAGGCGGTGTGGAGTGGGCTGTATCTGATGGTACAACCATTAAAGGCATGTTTACTTTGATGGATGGAACACAGGTTGATGCCGATCAGCGCAATGCGCCGGTTAGCATGGATATTTATTATATAACTCCTAATAAATGTACCGAGTGCCAGGGATTTCATGAAGAACCCCAGTGTGCTGCCGTTTGCCCGGTTGATTGTTGTGTACCAGATGAAATGTATAAAGAAACAGTGGATGAATTGCTGGCAAAGAAGGACAGAATGCATTTAGCATAAGATTCAAATTTTTATAAGTCCGCTTCGGCGGATTATTACAGGCAGGTGATATTTCCTGCAACATGGCGAGGGTATTGAAAAATACTTTCGCCTTTTTAGTTCAGCCTATTTTTGTTAAATTGTTGTATGAATAAATTTTTACTTCCCGTTTTAATTGTGATATTTTTTGTTTCCTGTGATCTTTTCCCAACAAAAAGACCAGCAGTTAGCGGAACAGCCTTGGATAAACTGAATATGATGCAGGCAGACAGGGCCTTTTCTAAAATGAGTGAAGAAAAAGGAATGAAAAATGCTTTCCTGGAGTACATTGACAGCAATGGTGTTTTATTAAGGTCAAACCATTTACCCATTGCAGGTGCAGATGCTATAGACTATCTTATTCAGCAAAATGATTCTTCCTATACTTTAAAATGGGAACCCAGGAATGGTTCCGTGGCTCATTCAGGTGAGTTGGGTTATACCTATGGCATTTACGCCCTAAAGCCAAATCTGAAAGACACCATTATTTATGGAACCTATGTAAGCATTTGGAAAAAAGACTCAAAAGGGAATTGGAAATATGTGCTGGATTCAGGAAATGAAGGAATTGGCGATATAAAGTCTGATGAATAAATCCGGGCTGGGCTATAAAATGTTAAATTGGTATAAAATCTGCAACATATATCCATAAAATAATAACCTTAAGCGATATTTCGTTTCTTTGCTAAAACAATCCTTTATATCATAATGAAGAAAAAAATAGCACTTATTACCGGTGGCTATTCCGGTGAAGCAGTTATATCCTACAAAAGCGCCTCTTCCATTGAAAAAAATATAGATGATACCAAATGGGATTGTTATAAAATAGACATCAACCCCCTGGGGTGGAATTATCTTTCGCCGGATGGAAATAAATTTCCCATAGATAAAAACGATTTTTCTGTAACTGTAGATGGCCATAAAATTAATTTTGATGCCGTACTCGTGAGCCTGCATGGTACTCCCGGCGAAGATGGAAAATTGCAGGGCTACTTTGATACTTTAAATATTCCTTACAGCACCTGTGATACCGCTACTTCGGCACTTACATTTAATAAACGATATACTGTGGCTGTTGCCTCATTTGCAGGAATGCATGTGGCAAAGTCTGTTCATCTTTTTAAACATATACCGGTTAGTACTGATCAGATATTAATAGAGTTGAAACTTCCTGTTTTTGTAAAACCAAATAACGGCGGTAGCAGTATTGGAATGAGTAAAGTAAAACTGGCAGGCGAATTGCAGGCCGCATTGGATAAAGCGTTTAAAGAAGATGACCAGGTATTGGTGGAAGAGTTTATTAAGGGAAGAGAATTAACGATCGGTGTTTTTAAATCAAAGGGAGAAGTGATAGCTTTACCCATAACAGAGATCATTGCAAAGAATGAATTTTTTGATTTTGAAGCCAAGTATGAAGGTGCCAGTGATGAAATAACACCAGCCGTAATTGATGAGTCAATTGCAGAAAAAGTAAGGGCTGAAGCCCGGAAGGCTTATGCCATTTTTAATTGCAAGGGTATTGTGCGGATAGATTTTATTTATGATGAGGCTTCGGGCAATCCGTATATGCTGGAAATAAATACGGTACCGGGACAAAGTGAAGCAAGCCTGGTACCCCAGCAGGTGGTTGCCATGGGCTGGACCCTGAAACAATTTTATTCGGCATTGATTGAAGAATGTTTTTACTGAGTATTACGTAGCTTATAGCACAGTAATATAAAGCTTAATCTGTATTACCAATTAATATTTTAAATTCACAGCGTGTTTAAATTCATCACAGACCGGCCCTTTTGGGTAAATCTTTTGGCAGCCATTGCTATTGCATTGCTGTTCCTGTTCCTGGTTTTAAAAATGCTGGGCCTCATAACCAAACACGGGGCTTACCTGAAAGTTCCTGCTGTTACCGGCATGAAAACAGACGAAGCCATTAAGCTTTTGGAAAAACAGGGATTTGATGTATATATCCAGGATTCTGTTTTTACCGATACCGCAGCAAGGGGTATCGTTTTAAAACAATTACCGGATCCGGATGCTACTGTAAAAGTTAACCGGACTGTTTTTATTACCGTTAACCGTTTGATACCACCCATGATCGATATGCCGAGGCTTGAAGGACAGAATCTTTCTTTTGCTATGAAAATATTAGAACGAAATCACCTGAAATTGGGAGATACTATTTATAAACCTGATTTTATGATGGGTTCTGTGCTGGAGCAGCAATATAAGGGGGTGAGAATTCCGGAAAAAACAAAGATACAGTGGGGTAGTAGTATAACCCTGGTAATTGGCGGCGGATTGGAAAATCAGCAAATGATTGTACCATCGCTGGTAGGGATGACTTACAGCGAAGCAAAATCTTACCTGGAAGAAAGTGGTATTGGTCTGGGTGCAATAATTGCCGATGGCAGATTAACGGACACCGCTTCAGCATTTGTATTCAAACAAAGGCCCGATCGGTTTGATGCAGATAAAAAACCATTGTTTATTCAGTCAGGCCAGCTTATGGATATCTGGATCTCACAGGCAATGAAATATCCTACAGATAGTGTAACAGTTAAACAATAAAACTAATTGCTATGATGATAATTAATACCGATGAAATTAAAGCACGTTTGGATGCCGGTGAAGAATTGAATTTAGTTGATGTAAGAGAAGCTGATGAACGTGCAGAATTTAATATTGGTGGAACCTTCCTGCCATTGGGAAATATTCAAATGATGCAGATTGATGACATTGATCATTTAAAAAATGAAGAAGTGATCTGCTATTGCCGCAGTGGAAACCGCAGTATGCAGGCTACCTTAATGCTGGAAACATTTGGGTTTACCAATGTTAAGAATTTGCAGGGAGGGATGAATGCCTGGAGAGAGAAGTTTTCCTGAAGCTTCAAGCTGCAAACCTTAGCTGAAAGCTGCAAGCTTCAAGGGGAATAGCTACAAGGGAGAAGCAGGCTGATCATAAGTCTTCTTGAAATATTTAAGGGACATTCAAACTTAAAATTTGCCCCCTTGAAGCTTGTAGCTTGCGGCTTCTTTAGAATTTCAAATTCACTCCCACCATAAAATTAAATCCTGCCATCGGGAAATAATAATTCTCTGTTGTTAAACTTCCTCCATAAATATAACTGAAGCTGTAACCATTGGGTTCATATTTTTTGTTGAACACATTATTCAATTGCAGAATTATATTTGTTTCCTTAAATATTTTTTTCTCCAGCAAATAGCTTAACCGTATATCCTGCAAATAATAAGGATTTAAACTCCTGCTTTTTTGTGAAGTATTATCTAAATATTGCCTGCCCACATATTTACTGATCAAACTTATCTCCCCGTTCTTAACCGGAATGAAATTTATACCTGCTCCTGCAATAACCGAAGGGGAAAAAGAAATATCTGTTTTAGGGTAGAATTTTGTTTGCTGTCCGCCATTATCGTAATCATCAATATATTCAGTAAAATTCTTTATTTTATTTTCGCTGAAGGAAATATTGGCTGCAACATTTACCCACTTGGTAATTTTTGTTTTGCCTTGCAACTCAATACCTGTGCGGTAGCTGGTTGGTATATTGGTTCTTGTATAAGCACCCACATCATTTATTTTACCGGTTAATACCAGTTGATTGTGATAATGCATATAATATATATTGGCTCCAAAAGAATAATTCGCTTTCTTTTTTTCAATACCAAATTCAAAATCATTTAAGTATTCTGCTTTTGGTTGTTGGGTATTACCGGCTTCAAAATCATCCCGGTTGGGTTCTTTGCCAGCCAGTGCATAAGAGGCATAAGCCTGCCAGCCGTTGTTGGTATAAGTAATGCCCAGTTTTGGATTTAGAAAAGTATAATTCTCATTAATCTCTAAAACAGGATTGTCTCTGAACCCATGAATAGTGTATTTGATATTTCTTACCTGTACATCCACAAAGCTTTGCCAGTTCTTGCTCCACTGTTGTGTCCATTTGCTATACAGTGAAAGGTCTTTTTTATAAGCAGTCAGATCATACCAGTGATAATTGGCAGGAACAGCAGCCTGAACCTGAGCCCATATTATTTCTCCATAATGTTTTCCGTCATACGCATTGTAGCCACCACCAAAAATAAGCTGCGTTTTCTTTTTCTCGTATTGTAAAGAAAATATGGTTCCGTAAAAATAATTATCAAGCCACAATCTTCTCACCAGGTCGGTTCTTTTGATAATGTTTGTGCCATCAAAATAATTGGGCAGGTTATAATCAGCCAGTTTTTTATCGGCTTTATATTGTTCATAATAGCCTTTTCCCCGTGTTAAAAAAACAGCCAGGTTCCCTTTCCAGTAATTATTGAATTTGTGATTATAAAAAAACTGGTAATGGGTTTGCGCATAATTATCTGTTTCATTAGCGTAAGGCTCTCCGGGTTTTTCAGTTCCACTCGGATTGTAAGTCCTGTCTGTAGCTAATAAATTTTCTGCCACACCATTCCATGCCTCGTATGTTTTTTCTTTACCTGAAAAAATATTCAAGCGCAAAGAATTTTTCTCATTCACAAAAGCGGTACTTATATAAAAAGATTTCAGATCAGACTTTGCCCGGTCAATATATCCATGACTACGGATGCTGCTCAGCCTGCCATCAATGGTAAAATGTTTACTGATCATGCCACTGCCAAACTGGATATTGTTTTTGTGTGTATTAAATGAACCATAACTGTTATTGGTTGCCACATAGAATTCTTTATTTACTTCATTGGTAAATAAATTAATGGTACCACCAAAAGCGCCTGCTCCATTTGAGGAAGTGCCAATGCCGCGTTGTACCTGTATACTGTTTGCAGAAGAAGCAATATCCGGAAGATCAACAAAGAAGGTTCCCTGGCTTTCTGCATCATTATATGGAATGCCATTGAGGGTAACATTTAGCCGGCTTGCATCTGTACCACGAATGTGTATACCGGTATAGCCAACACCATTACCTGCATCGGAGTTAATTACTACAGAAGGAGTTTGATCTAAAAGAAAGGGAAGGTCCTGCCCTAGATTTGTCTTTCCCATTTCCTTTTTAGTAAGATCGGTCTTTGCAAAAGGCGCTTTATCAGCCGCTCTTATGGCCTGCACTTCCACAGGTTGCAGTAAAGCAGTATCATTAAATTTCTTTTCTTTTTGTGCATACAACACGGTTCCGCTGACACATAAAAGTGTGCTAAAAAATAATTTATTCATCCCGGTAAAATTTGTGCTGAACATCCGGAGGAGAATGTATTCGCTCCGGTATTCCTCCCCTTCGGGGAGGTTAGGTGGGACTTTTCTCCCTTCGCAGGTATTATCCTGAGCAGGTTATACGGGTATAATCTCAGCCTTCTTTGTCATGTTGAGCCTGCCTGTCGGCAGACAGGCTTGTCGAAACATGGAAGAAAGCACCCCGGAAATTCAGACGGTTAATAAGAACTTTAACAGGACAAAGATAGGGCAGTTTCGGATAATTTTTTAATATAGTGTAACAAATGATAATCCTTCAGCGTATCATTAGCATATAGCCATGAAGCGACCTTGCTAAAGCAATCCGGTCAATACCGGATCTGATTGCTTTGGTTTGGGAGTTTCATCTTTCATAATCCTAAAATTAAATAAGATGAAAAAATTGTTTCTTTCCTTAATTACCTTCCTTTCCCTTGCTGCTTTTGCACAGGACAGTAAAGTGATAGCTGACCCCAATGCAACAGTAAGAACCTTAAATGGCAGTTTTACTGCAATATCTGTTTCCAGTGGTATTGATCTTTATCTTACCCAGGGCAACGAAGAATCAATTGCTGTAAGTGCTTCTGATGAAAAGTATATGGCCCGTTTTAAAACAGAGGTTGAGAATGGCACTTTGAAAATTTATTACGACAACAAAGGCGTAACCTGGACGGCTAATGAAAACAGGAAACTAAAAGCCTATGTTTCTTTTAAAACTTTAGAAAAATTACATGGTTCTGCCGGTTCTGAAGTAACGGTAAAAAGCAATATAACTGTAGAGAACTTAGAAATGAAATTTAGCAGCGGTTCCGGGTTTGATGGGCAGGTAAATGCAAAACAAATCAATGTAGAACAAAACAGTGGTTCAGACATAAGTATTTCCGGCAAGGCTGATAAACTAACCATTGATGTAAGTAGTGGTGCAAGTTTTAAAGGATATGACCTGGCTGTTGATTATTGCGATGCAAAAGCAAGCAGCGGTGCCGACGTAAAGATCACCATCAATAAAGAACTTAGTGCAAAAGCAAACAGTGGTGGAGGTATCCGTTACAAAGGTGCAGCACTGATCCGTGATATTAATATAAACAGCGGTGGTTTAGTTAAAAAGGGCAATTCATAAAATTTTAAAACAAAGAAGATGAAAAAGATTTTTTTGTTACTGCTTGTTGTTATTACAGCAAATGTTACAAAGGCTCAAAATGAGATTGTGGTTGATCCTAATGCAACTACAAGAACAGTGAGTGGAAGTTTTAATAAGATAAAAGTTTCGGGTGGTATTGATCTTTTTCTTTCTCAATCTGATAATCAAGCCGTAGCTGTGAGTGCTTCTGAAGAAAGATTTAAAGAAGGAATAAAAACTGAGGTTGAGAATGGTACACTTAAGATTTATTACGAGGGTGATAAGACCGTGAGTTTGAAGAACAGGAAATTGAGGGCCTATGTTTCTTTTAAAGACCTGGAAAAATTAAATGCTTCAGGTGCCTGCGATGTACTGGTATCTGGCACTATAACTGCAGCAACATTGGATATGCAGTTATCAGGTGCCTGCGATTTTAAGGGCATAGTAAAAGTAAATGCTTTGAAACTTAATCTTAGTGGTGCTTCTGATGTGAATATATCCGGTTCTGCTAATACGGTAGATATTGAAAGCAGTGGTGCCAGCGATGTAAAAGGATATGATCTTGTAACAGATGTCTGCAATGCAAAAGCTTCGGGTGCATCGGATATAAATATCACTGTAAATAAAGAGTTGAATGCAAGTGCCAGCGGAGCCAGCGATATTTATTTTAAAGGGACAGGTTTAATAAAAGATATTCACACCAGTGGTGCAAGCAATGTTTCAAGGAAGAGTTAGTAAATGTTTATTGGTTAATCCGTTAATTGGTTAATCTGTAGTGTTGTTATGGATTAACGTTTAAACCAATTAACGGATTAACATTTTATTTTCCAAAAGCCCAAACCAAAAAAACTGGTAATTGCTTACTCCATGAAGTATAATCATGTTTACCATTTGCATCTTCAGTGTAAATAATATCATCTGGTAAACAAACATTCTTGCGTTTAATTAATTCGATCAGATCTTTGGTATCATCTGTTACATCAATGATCCCATCTTTATCCCTATCGCCATCTTCTTCTTTATCACCGGTATAAAACCAGTATTTTAAACCTGGTTTTTTCTTTGATGATCTTATCTTATTTATGATGAT
>JBDTUK010000052.1:0-11704 GCA_040007795.1 Ferruginibacter sp. | reverse complement strand
AAACTGGTAGCCATGATGGGAGACGGAACCAATGATGCACCCGCTCTTGCACAGGCCGATGTTGGTGTGGCTATGAATAGCGGAACCGCTGCTGCAAAAGAGGCCGGCAACATGGTTGACCTTGATAATGATCCTACCAAGCTGATTGAGATAGTAGAGATAGGTAAACAATTATTGATGACAAGAGGAACACTTACCACTTTCTCTATTGCCAATGATGTAGCAAAATATTTTGCCATTGTACCGGCGTTATTCATTGCATCAATTCCGGCATTAAAGGGCCTTAACATTATGAATCTGCACAGCCCCGAAAGTGCCATTCTTTCTGCTGTTATTTTCAATGCTATCATTATTCCATTGCTGATACCATTGGCTTTAAGAGGAGTCTCTTATAAACCAATCGGTGCTTCCTTACTGTTAAGAAGAAATTTAATGATCTATGGTGTGGGAGGATTGATTGTACCATTCTTAGGCATAAAATTGATTGACCTGTTTGTATCTATTTGGTTTTAGCCCCTACCCCTAAAGGGGAACAATGATTTTTTATTTTTAAAATTTTATAAAATGAAACAAAATATTTTTCCCGCAATAAGATTAACCCTGGTTTGTGTTGTATTCTTTATGGTCATTTATCCATTGATGATACTGGCAGCGGCGCAACTGGCTCCGGCCAAGGGGAAGGGCGAAACAGTTACTGCTAACAACAAAGTAGTTGGCTGGAAATTACTGGGCCAAAAATTTACCGATGATAAATATTTCTATAGCCGCCCTTCTGCAGTTGATTATAACGCAGCCGGTGCTGGTGGCAGTAACAAAGGCCCGTCAAATCCTGATTACCTGAAACAGGTAAAGGACAGGATCGATAGTCTTTTAGTACACAATCCCGGCGTAAAAAAAGAAGAGATCCCCTCAGACCTGGTAACAGCATCAGGAGCCGGGCTCGATCCAAACATATCTGTACAGGGAGCAAATGTGCAGGTGAACAGGATAGCTGCAACAAGAAAAATTCCGGTTGAACAAATAAAGGCATTGGTTGAAAAACACATTGAAAAACCATTGGCTGGTTTATTTGGAACCAGCAAGGTAAATGTGTTACAACTGAATATTGAATTAGATAAATTAAAATAAATGTGTTCTGGTATCCAAGCTAAAGCTTTTATAATACCGCATTCTGTCTATGCTTCGACAAGCTCAGCATGACAGAAAGCTGTCAGCCTGAGCTTGTCGAAGGCGGCATCTGAAATGCAAAGTCAGATTCAATAGTACTCACAATAAAATAAATAGAAACAGAAATGAAAAAGATTTTTTTAGGATTGGTATTGTTCTCATTTACAAACATACATGCGCAGGATAGTGCAAAAGTAAATCCGTTTAGTTTTAGTGGTTATGTGGAAACATATTACAGTTATGATTTTAATAAGCCTGCAAACAATGACAGGCCCGCATTTTTTTACAGTCACAATCGCCACAACGAATTTAATTTAAACCTGGGTTTTGTAAAAGCAGCATACAATACCGATAAAATAAGGGCAAATATTGCTTTGGCGGCAGGTACGTATATGAATGTAAACTATTCAGCAGAAACAGGCGTGCTAAAAAATATTTACGAAGCGAATGCAGGCGTTAAGATTTCAAAAAAGAAAAATCTTTGGATAGATGCCGGCATATTTTCTTCACATATCGGTTTTGAAAGCGCCGTATCAAAAGATTGCTGGGTACTTACAAGAAGCATACTGGCTGATAACTCACCATACTTTGAAAGCGGTGCTAAACTTACCTATATAAGCAACAATAATAAATGGATACTAAGCGGTTTGGTATTGAACGGTTGGCAGCGCATAAAAAGGGTTGATGGCAATTCACTGATGAGCTATGGTACGCAATTACAATACAAACCAAATGCTACAACTACATTCAACTATAGCACATTTATCGGCACAGATAAACCTGATAGCAGCCGCCAATGGCGTTATTTCCATAACCTGTATGCTATTTTCAATGTTACAGAAAAATTAGGCATTACTGCCGGGTTTGATATTGGAAGTGAACAAAAAACGAAACACAGCAGTGCCATGAACATATGGTACTCTCCTGTATTAATTCTTAAGTACGCCATTAATAACAAGTGGGCAGTTGCTGCCAGGGGCGAATATTATTATGACAGGAACGGAGTAATTATAGCCAGCGGCACACCCAATGGCTTTCAAACATCCGGGTTTTCTTTTAACGTTGATTATGTACCAATCAGCAATGCAGTCATCCGCCTGGAAGCAAGAACGCTAAACAGTAAAGATGCTGTTTTTACAAAGGGCAGCAATGCTTCAAATAATAATACCTTTATTACATCTTCCATTGCCATAAGTTTTTAAACGATGCCGGAACAGGAAAAAAATGCCGAACACTTTTTAAACCTCATCCGCAAAAGCCGGAAAGGGAAGTTTAAAATTTATGTAGGCATGAGTGCAGGTGTGGGTAAAACCTACCGCATGTTGCAGGAAGCGCAAACCCTGCTTCGCAATGGTGTGGATGTAAAGATCGGTTATATAGAAACGCATAAGCGCAAAGAAACACATGACCTGCTGGAAGGTTTGCCTGTGATACCAAGACGAAAATTATTTTACAAAGGAAAAGAGCTGGATGAGTTTGATGTGCAGGCTGTAATTAATCTCAGGCCCGAAGTGGTGATAGTAGATGAATTGGCACATACCAATATTGAAGGAAGTAAAAATGAGAAGCGTTGGCAGGATGTGATGGACATACTGGATGCCGGTATCAATGTAATAAGCGCTGTAAATATTCAGCACATAGAAAGTTTGCACGGCGAGGTAAAAGAAATTACCGGGATAGATGTTGCCGAAAGAATTCCTGACAGCGTTTTACGCCAGGCTGATGAAGTAGTTAATATTGACCTTACTGCCGATGAACTGATAACCCGTTTAAAAGAAGGTAAAATATATACCGCCGATAAAATTGAAGTATCGCTAAAGAATTTTTTTCAGAGTGAGCGGATACTTCAATTGCGGGAGATGGCGTTAAAAGAAGTAGCATCGCAGGTGGAGAGGAAAATAGAAACAGAACTGCCCCGCAATGCCCATCTTAAAACGGAACGTTTCCTTGCCTGCATCAGCAGCAATCACGAGATTGCAAAAAAAGTGATCCGTAAAACTGCCAGGCTTGCATCTTACTACAACAGCAAGTGGGACCTGTTGTACGTGCAAACACCCAAAGAAGATGGAGACAAGATCGGCCTTGCGGCCCAGCGCCACCTCATCAACAACTTTAAACTGGCAACAGAACTGGGTGCCGAAGTAATAAAGATCAAAAGCAGCAATATAGCAAAAGGTATTTTTGAAGCTACCACGCAAAGGGATGTAACAACTATTTGTATAGGCAAACCACATTTAAATTTGTTCAACATAATAATGAATACAGCGGTGTTCAATCAATTACTCACAAAACTGTCTGCAGCAGATATTGATATTGTAATTTTATCGTAACATGAAATTAAAAACAAAATTATCACTGGGCTTATCATTTCTTTTTGGAGTAATACTTGTATTTGGCATACTGGGTATTTTTTATATTAACAGGCTAAGCAATGATTCAGCAAAAGTGCTTAAGAACAACCACGAATCGCTGGTGTATTGCAATAATATGCTGAAGGCTTTAGAAGATATTCCTGCAAATGAGGGAGCAAAAAAAACTTTTGATGATAATTTAAAAAAGCAGGAAGCAAATATTACCGAGCCCGGCGAACTGGAGGCTACAAAGGCTTTGAGATCTGATTTTACAGAATTACTTGCTGCACCTGCGGATTCTTCAAATTACCCACAAATAAGACAGAGCCTGCAAATAATTAACGACCTGAACCAAAATGCCATACTTAATAAAAACAATGTTGTACAAAAGACCGCAGCAGATGCAAAAGTATGGCTGATTGCTATTTTTACTTTGCTTATACTTATTACCCTCACATTTATTTATAATTTTCCTGCTGTTATATCTACACCTATTACAAAATTAACCGAAGGCATAAGGGAAATTGCAGGCAAAAATTATCAACAGAGAATTTACTTAGAGCAAAAAGATGAATTTGGCGAACTGGCAAATGCATTTAACAGCATGGCAGAAAAACTGGATGAGTATGAACGCAGCAACCTGGCCCAGTTACGTTTTGAAAAAAGCCGCATTGAAATTATTATCAACCAAATGAGGGATGGAATTATTGGCCTTGATGGAAAAAAAAACATACTTTTTTTAAATGCAGTTGCAGAAAAATTATTGGGTGTTAAAGAGTCCGAAGTGTTAGGCAGGTATTCGGCAGATGTGGCGGTGGGTAATGATCTGATGCGTACTTTATTGCAGAAAGGCGAAAGTAAAGAATTGAAGATATTTGCTGATAATAAAGAAAGCTATTTTAATAAAGATGTTTTAAATGTTACAAATAATAATGAAGTTATCGGACAGGTAATAGTGCTGAAAAACATTACACCTTTTCATGAGTTAAATGAAGCAAAAACAAATTTTATTGCCACTGTATCGCATGAATTGAAAACACCGATCTCCTCTATAAAAATGAGCGCAAAATTACTCAGCGATAACCGGGTTGGTAATTTAAATGAAGAACAAACAGAACTTATAAAAAGTATTTCAGATGATTCAGAACGCCTCTTAAAAATAACCAGCGAGTTATTAAATATGAGCCAGGTGGAAACGGGGAACATGCAATTAAAATTACAGCCGTCAGACATCAGTCATATTATACATCCTGCAATAGAAGCAGTGCAGTTTAAAGCCGGACAAAAAAATGTTACAATACATTTTACCGCAACAGAAAACCTGCCACTGGTAAATGCTGATGTTGAAAAAACCTCCTGGGTATTAATTAATTTTCTCACTAATGCAATCAAATATTCTCCTGAATCTTCCTCCATAGAATTAAGTGTTAATGTAGTTGGTAAAAAAATAGAGTTTAGTGTGCAAGATCGGGGAAAGGGGATTGATGAAAAATACCTGCCTAAAATATTTGACCGGTATTTTAAAGTGCCGGGTACATATGAAAGCAGCGGAACAGGGCTTGGCCTTGCTATTTCAAAGGAATTTATTGAAGCACAGGGCGGAAGCATTAAGGCTGAAAGTGAAATAGGAACAGGAAGCAGATTTTCATTTCTCTTGAATATTGTCTGATAAATAGGCTTTACAAACTGTATAATTGCTCTGCTCTTTAGGCTGGAGCACTTTTTTTTAATAGGTTTGCACCACAATAATAAATTAAGCATTTAGGCCGTTTATAAAAAAACCAAAATTATGCTTTTACTCAGTGGCCCAAACATGGCCGGAAACGAATGGAAATACGTAAAAGACTGCTTAGATACCGGTTGGGTTAGCAGCGTGGGCGCCTATGTTGACCAGTTTGAAAAAATGAGTGCTGAGTTTGCTGGTACTAAATATGCTGTTGCTACGAGCAGCGGAACTACCGCATTGCATATTTGTTTGATCCTGATGGGAGTGAATGAGAAGGATTATGTGATCACCCCCAATATTACTTTCATTGCCACATGCAATTCTATAAAATATACTGGTGCTGATCCTATTTTAATTGATACTGATCCGGGTTCCTGGCAAATGGATTTAAATCTGCTGGATGAATTTTTATCAAAAGAAACTGAACAACGCAATGGAGTATGCCATTATAAAAAAGACGGTAGAAGAATTCCAATCATAATGCCTGTACATGTACTGGGTAATATGTGTGATATGGACAGATTTATGGCATTGGCTAAGAAACATAACTTAACAGTAATTGAAGACAGCACTGAAGCCCTGGGTTCTTACTACAAAGGAAAACATGCCGGTAGTTTTGGTTTGATGGGCACTTTCAGTTACAACGGAAATAAAATAATTACAACAGGTGGTGGTGGCATGATCGTTACCAATGATGAAGCACTTGCAAAAAAAGCAAAGCATTTAACTACGCAGGCAAAGAGTGATCCTTTTGAATATGTACATGATGAAATTGGCTACAACTACCGCCTGGTAAATGTTGCCGCTGCAATGGGTGTAGCACAAATGGAATTATTGCCGGGCTTCGTAAAGCGTAAACAGGAAGTGATGGCTTTTTATAAAAAGGAACTGGCAGGTATTGGTGATATTAAATTCCAGGAAGTAAGTAAAGATGTTAGCCCCAATTGCTGGTTACCAACCATCATGACGGAAAAACAAAAAGCGATATTGAAAATTCTGAATGATAATAAGATGCAGAGCCGCCCTTTTTGGGTACCCATGAACCAGCTTCGAATGTTTAAAGACAATATTTTCTATAACACGGATAATCGTTCAGATTTTGTTTACCAGCGTTGCCTGAGTATTCCCTGTTCAACAAATATTACAGATGAACAACTCAAAGCTGTTTGCGGGAAGATAAAAGAAGTATTTTAAAGGATACAGGATTCAAGATCCCGGATCTTGAATCCTGTATCTTGCATCAGTAACCACCTAAAAAAATGTATAAGCCCCTCAAACGCATTATTGATATTCTTATAGCAACCATTGCGCTCATCCTGCTTTCACCTGTTTTTCTTCCATCAATAATTATTTTATTGTTTACCGGTGAGCGTGAAGTGTTTTTTTTTCAAAAAAGAATTGGCTATAAAAACCGGATCTTCAATATCTGGAAATTTGCTACCATGATGAAGAACAGCCCCAATATAGGGACGGGAGAAATTACTTTACGAAATGATCCAAGAGTCACAGGATTTGGTAAGATATTACGCATGACTAAAGTGAATGAATTGCCACAGATCATTAATGTACTTAAAGGAGATATGAGCATTGTAGGCCCAAGGCCATTAATGGATGTTAGTTTTAAACTTTATCCCGAAAATGTACAAGCAGTAATTTATAACAGCAAACCCGGAATGACAGGCATAGGGTCACTCATTTTTCGGGATGAAGAAAAGATAGTTTCTGATGCAGCAGACCCTCAGGCTATGTATGCTGCTATATACCCATATAAAGGAGCACTGGAATTGTGGTATCAAAAGCATGCTTCGTTATATACCGATTTTATGATAATTTTTCTTACCGCCTGGTCAATCCTCTTTCCGGCAAATAAACTGGTGCACAAAATATTTAAGGATCTGCCCAACCGCCCGTTTTAAGCTAATACACTAACTTTGTTAAAGTTTTTTGAGTTGTATTTAAACAAACACGGATAGCATTTGTAATATCAATATTAAATTAAGAAAAATGCACTCTTTTACCATTAAAGACCTCGAGAATTTATCGGGCATCAAGGCCCATACCATCCGTATATGGGAACAACGTTATTCTTTTTTAAAACCAAACCGTACCGGTACAAATATCCGTTTCTACAGCAACGATGAATTAAAGAAACTGCTGAATGTTGCTTTATTAAACAAATACGGGTTTAAGATCTCTCATATTGATAAAATGAATGAAGGGGAGATTAATGATAAAATCATTTCACTAAATCAAACCGAGGCCCAGCAAGAGCGAATAATTAATTTGTTGATTCAGCATATGATTGATCTGGATATTGAGCGGTTTGAAGATTTGATTGATAGTTTCATTACATCAAAAGGAATTGAAAAAACAATTTCACAAATCATTTTTCCTTACCTCCAAAAAATAGGTATTCTCTGGTTAACTAACCATATAAATCCGGCACAGGAACACCTGGTGACTAATATAATACGGCAAAAACTTATTGTTGGAATTGAAGGTGTAAAGAGCTTAATAAAAATAGATAAAACGGTATTATTATTCCTGCCCGAAGGAGAGTATCATGAGCTAAGCCTGTTGTTTATGAATTTTATGCTTAAAAGTAAAGGTGTAAATACCATTTATCTTGGGTGTAGTATTCCTGTTCATGATGTTGAATATCTGGTTAAATTAAAAAAGCCTGATTATTTATATACCCATTTAACTACTCCCGGCGCTAAGTTTAATTTCGACAAATTTATTACAGAAGTAAGCAAAAAATTTGCCGGTACCCAGATTGTTATTTCAGGGCAGCTTACAAACAATTATGAAAAAAAGATATTACCTCCTATTAACTTCAAAAAATCTTATGCCGAAGTAATGGAGTTTGTTTCCGGCTTCTAATCCGCTAAATTTATAGAACCGCCTCCTATTCACTTTGAGTTAATCTATTGGTAGTCAAACTGTTTAATTTTTCTTTAAAAAAAATAAACAAAAATGACTGTTATTTAAAACTATTTGTTTAACTTTGTGTTTTATTAGTTAAACAAAACAATATGTCAACTATAGAATTCAACCAATCGCTGATCAGTAATTCAGACTATTTAAAGCCATTTGCCATGACATTAACAAGGGATGCGGAATCGGCAAAAGACCTTATACAGGAGACCTTATACAGGGCACTGGCCAATAAAGAAAAATATAATACCGGTACAAATATTAAAGCATGGCTGTATACCATTATGCGTAATATATTTATAAATAACTACAGGCGCAGTGCAAAGCAAAATACCGTTTTCGACAATACGCCAAATGATTACCTGTTGGACTATAACCAATTTACAACAGTAAATGCAGCAGAAACCAATCTTTCCATAAAAGATATTCAGCAGGCTGTTTACTATTTGCCTGAAATTTTCCGAAACCCTTTTCAGCTTTATTTTGAAGGATATAGATACCATGAAATTGCCGACATTCTTTCAGAACCATTGGGTACCATTAAAAGCAGGATACACTTTGCCAGAAAACTATTGAAACAACAATTAACCAGGTTTTAAATAATTGAATAATACCCACTGGTACTGTTTTCTATTAAATCCAATACCCGTATTTTCGCACATTGAAAAAAGTTGTAATTATAGGAAGTGGTTTTGCAGGATTATCGGCGGCTTCATTTATGGCTAAGGCCGGCTGGGATGTGACCGTACTTGAAAAACAGGCAACACCGGGTGGAAGGGCAAGACAATTAAAAGCAGATGGTTTTACATTTGATATGGGGCCAAGCTGGTATTGGATGCCTGATGTGTTTGAAAGGTATTTTGGTTGTTTTGGAAAAAAAGTTACTGATTACTATGAGCTGATAAGATTAGACCCTTCATACCGTGTTTACTGGCAGGATGCAAAGATGGATATACCTGCTAATTATGAAGAGTTGAAAAAGTTATTTGAAAGCATTGAAAAAGGGAGTGGAGAAAAACTGGATTCCTTTTTAAAAGAGGCGGTTTATAAATATGATGTGGGCGTAAAAAAACTGGTATTTAAACCAGGGCAGTCACTGACGGAATTCTTAGACTGGGATACAATAAAAGGCGTTTTTAAATTGGATGTGTTTACTTCTATGGAAAAGCACATCGGTAAATATTTTAAGAACCCAAAGCTCCGGCAGTTAATGGAGTTCCCGGTCTTATTTCTGGGTGCGTTGGCAAAAGACACACCTGCATTGTATAGCCTGATGAATTATGCAGATATTAAATTAGGCACCTGGTATCCGCAAAAAGGAATGTATGAAGTGGTTGATGCTATGTATCGTTTGGCAAAGGAATTAGGTGTAAAATTCTTTTTTGAACATAATGTAACATCAATACATGTTGTTAAAAACAAAGCAACAAAAGTGGTAATCAGTGAAACAAAGTTTTTTGATGCCGATGTTGTGGTAGGCGCTGCAGATTATCATTTTGTTGAAACAAAGTTATTGCCTGAAAATTGTAGAACTTATAGTGATAAATATTGGGACAAAAGGTTAATGGCACCCAGTTGCTTGCTATATTACGTTGGAATTGATAAGAAACTGGAAGGGGTTCCTCATCATTCTTTGTTCTTTGATGCAGATTTTGATATACATGGTAATGAAATTTATAAAACCAGGTCATGGCCGGTTGATCCGTTGTTTTATGTGTCCGTCTCTTCTGTAACAGACGATACAGTTGCACCTGAAGGCTGCGACAACCTGGTTTTCTTAATTCCGGTTGCAGCAGGGTTACAGGACGATACAGAAGAACTAAGAGAAGAATATTTTCAAAAAATAGTAGACAGATTTGAAAAAAAGACAGGGCAAAACATAAAATCATCAATTATTTATAAAAAATCCTATTCGGTAAGTAATTTCGTAAATGATTATAATTCTTTTAAAGGGAATGCATACGGATTAGCAAATACACTAATGCAAACAGCAATTTTAAAGCCTGCTTGCAGAAGTATTAAAATAAAAAACTTATTTTACACCGGTCAATTAACAGTTCCGGGGCCGGGAGTGCCGCCGAGTTTGATAAGTGGGGAGGTTGTGGCAAAAGAAATTGTAAAGCATTTTGGTTAAATAGGCAGAAAATGCCAGTATAATTAAGAAAAAAACAAGCAGACGGAAATGATAAAGCTATTTCATGATGTAAGTCAACAGTGCAGTAAAGCAGTTACAGAAAAGTACAGCACATCGTTTAGCAGCGCAATCAAACTATTGCATGCCGATTTGCGAACTCCTATCTGTAATATCTATGGATTCGTCCGTTTTGCCGATGAGATTGTAGATACCTTTCATCAATATAAAAAGGAAGAATTACTGCTGGAATTTAAAAAAGAAACTTATGCAGCTATTGAAAGAGGGATAAGCTTAAATCCAATTTTACATAGTTTTCAAATCACTGTAAGGGAATATAATATCAACTACGATCTGATAGAGGCTTTTTTCAGCAGCATGGAAATGGATCTTAGTAAAACGGCTTACAACAGCAATGGATACAAAGAATACATTTATGGTAGTGCCGAAGTGGTAGGACTGATGTGCCTGTATGTATTTTGTGAAGGAGATAAAAATCTGTATAACGATTTGAGGCCCTCTGCCCAGGCACTGGGTGCAGCTTTTCAGAAAGTTAATTTTTTACGGGATGTTAAAGCTGACTATGAACAGTTAAACAGGTCTTATTTTCCCGAGGTGGATTTTAAGAATTTTACATCCCGTATGAAAAAACAAATTGAAGATGATATTACGGAGGATTTTGTAAATGCATACGAAGGCATTTTAAATTTACCTGTTAAAGCAAGGTTTGGTGTGTATGTGGCTTATAAATATTACTTATCGCTGTTCAAAAAAATAAAACGTACCACGCCTGCCGATATTTTAGAACATCGTATCCGTATACCAAATTATGGCAAGGCCTACATCGTAGCAAAGGCCGGATTAAGGAGCCAATTCAATTTATATTAAAGCGCCGGAAATTTATGGATGTTATTCTGGTAGATGAGAATGATGAACAAATTGGCACCATGGAAAAAATGGAAGTTCATCAAAAAGCCCTGTTGCACAGGGCTTTCAGCATTTTTATTTTTAATGATAAAGGAGAAATACTTTTACAAAAGCGGGCGAATAAAAAATACCATAGCGGAGGCTTATGGACAAATGCCTGCTGTAGCCATCCAAAACCCGGTGAAGAAACCTTAGTGGCCGCAGAAAATCGTTTGCAGGAAGAAATGGGATTTAATACTGAACTCATAAAAGCATTTGATTTTGTTTATAAGGCCCCCTTTGATAATGGCCTGACTGAATACGAATTTGATCATGTATTTATTGGTACTTATGACGGGGATATAGCACCTAATGCGGAAGAAGTAGGCGATTACTGCTACAAATCTATTGAAGAGGTAAAAAATTCCATTCAATCTCATCCTCAAAAATATACCGAGTGGTTCAAAATTGCTTTTCCAAAAATGG
>JBDTUK010000051.1:0-2922 GCA_040007795.1 Ferruginibacter sp. | reverse complement strand
GCAAAGGTAAGGGAATATTGGCAATTTTCAGGTTCAAAAAGAGAGATTTTATTGGGCTAACAGCTATTGGCCTTGCTTTTATTACTTTTAGGGAGATATGAAGCTTAAAAGATCCCTGTTATTCACGTTGGTTTTGCTGATCATTGCCCTATTGATCCATCTCTATTCCTCCGATTCCTTAAGGGTGGAAGATCAATACTCAAACTGGATTTACCCGGCTTTTGCTGCATTTTTAAGGCGTTTATTGGGTTGGCTTCCCTTTAGCTTTGGTGATGTGCTGTATGGGTTGGTTATTATCTGGTTATTATGGAAGTTGGTAAGAGGAGTGAGGGCTTTGTTTAAAAGGCAGGTGACGCTGCAACGTTTTTCCGGAGCTTGTTTAAAGGCACTCAATATTTTATTGATCATCTATATATTCTTTAATCTTTTTTGGGGAATTAATTATAACCGGGTAGGAATTGCGGAGCAGTTGAAATTAAAGATGGATAAATACAGCCTGGATGATCTGAAAAAAATAAATGCGCTGCTGCTTGAAAAAGTAAACACTTCAAAGCAGGTGTTACTTAACCATTCAAATAAGTATCCATCAAAAAGCCAGTTATTTTCAAAAGTGAAACAGGCTTATGTACATGCTGAAGTTGTTTATCCATTTTTACAATATAAACCTGTTTCATTAAAACCATCTTTGTGGAGCTGGTTAGGAAATTATATGGGCTTTACAGGATATTATAATCCGTTTACCGGCGAAGCACAGGTAAATACATTGGTCCCCAAATTTTTACAGCCATTTACTACCTGCCATGAAGTAGCGCATCAATTAGGTTATGCAAAAGAGATGGAAGCGAATTTTGTGGGATACCTGGCTGCTGCGGAATCACAGGATACTTTATTGCACTATTCGGTTTATCTTGATCTGTTCATGTACAGTAACCGTAATCTTTTTATGAGTGATTCTGTTGCTTCAAGAGAATATGGCAGGCAATTGATACCTGCAGTAAAAGAAGACCTGAATGAATGGAGAGCATTTAATAAAAAATACCGGAACCCTATTGAACCGGTTTTCAGGTGGATATACGGAATTTATTTACGGCGTAACCAGCAACCACAGGGGGTATTGAGTTATGATGAGGTGACTGGGTTTTTAATTGCGTATTTTAAAAAGAATGGAAAGATATGATTGGAAGGGCCGATACTGGATGCTGGATACTGGATTGGTGTCTTATAATTTAAAGAGTTTTTAAGATTTTTAACTGTGTCCAGTATCCAGCATCCGGTATCAAAATTTCACTCTATCCCGGAACGAAGCATCAAAAATTATTTGTGCTTCAAAAGGATCCAGCCAACCTTCTAATTTTTGTTCTTCTTCCGGTGTAAGATCGTTAAAAAAAATAGCTATTTCCATTCTTGTATCATTCTTCATGGTAAAATAAATAACATGCGTAAGCACAAACCCTGTACTACCGCCTTTTACACCGTAGTGTTTAAATACAGCCTGAAAGGCTTTGTTCTCCATTGGGAATTCCAATACTTCGGCAATTGGAAAAAAAGCATCTTCATCCAATACTTCTCTTTTGTTTAATGCCTGTACAAGTTCTACATATTCTTTTGTGGTAGATGATGGTAAGCGGTCGCTCCACATTTTTTGCAGCTTCATTGAAAACTGTTCAGGTTTGAAAGTTGCTTTAAAACCAGTGTCCTCTTTCAGATCCATATGTCTGTCATAGGCCTCCATACTATATTTTTTTTCTGACAGACTGCCTAAAGATTTAATGAGTTTATCTTCTGTAGATTTTTTAGGAATTTGATAAAGAAACAAAGAACCAACCAATGGATAAATAGCAGTATGCTGTTTTAATTTGAATAAAGTGATATTGTCTTTCACATTGTCGAAACCCAGGAGGTCCATTAAATATTCGGCATTGGCATTGCTGCTGAACATGATCATGCCACGGGCCACATCAACCAGTTTTATACTATCGCCCTTTAGTGCTTTAGTATCTTTTGCATATTTAAGCCAGGCCGGATGCATTCCTCCGTCTGTATTAGGGATATAATATTTATCCAGTTCGCTAATGTTGACATAGCTGTTCTCATTGATCACTTCATGTGTTGCCTGTTGTGCAAACTCAATAGCAATCATAATTTTTACTGTGCTGGCAAGCGGCATTAATTTATTTTCATTAAGATTAGCAAGTACTGTATCGTTCCGGGTTATATAAACAGATGCCCTGTTTTTGTTGGCATTAATAAAGTTGAAGAAAGAATCTGCTTTCGCCGGTTGAAGTTGTGCTGTTGCAGAATTGATCAGTAGTAAGGCAAACAAATAAATAAGACTGAATCTCTTTGTGTAATAGAATTTAGGTTTCATCAGTTATTCCATTTAAAAGACAAAATAAAAACGTAGCAAAATGCTTAAAAATTGTTTTTCCACATCATACTTTCCACCGGCTTATTATGCTGTCCACTATATTTGGCATTTTTCTTCTGGTTATATTTTACTTCAATCTCTCCATCCACCGGGAAATAAATGAGCTGGCCAATGGGCATACCTGCATAAACCCTTACCGGTTGCTTTACAGAAATTTCCAATGTCCAGTTGCCGCAAAAACCGACATCGCCTTTACCGGCGGTGGCATGTATATCAATACCTAAACGGCCGGTACTTGATTTACCTTCCAGGAAAGGAACATGGGCATGTGTTTCGGTATATTCTTCTGTTACACCCAAATAAAATTCGTGAGGTTGTAAAACAATACCTTCTTCCGGAATTTCAAAATGTTCAATAGTATTGTGTTTTTTGGCATCCAGTTCTTTATTTACATAGCGGGCCAGGTATTTACCCAAATGCACATCGTAACTGTTGCTACCGAGGCATTCCCTGTCGTATGGTTCAATTTTAATAGTGCCTTTCCCTATTTCTTC
>JBDTUK010000050.1:0-6727 GCA_040007795.1 Ferruginibacter sp. | reverse complement strand
GGTTCTGAATTAAAGCAAACCGGATCATTGGCAAAAGAGCTGGAGAAATTATTGAATGATCTGAAGCCATCTTCCCTGCTCGACATTCCATGTGGTGATTTCAGATGGATGCAAAAACTCGAATTATCCGGTATTCATTACACCGGTGCCGATATTGTTGAGGAGTTGATCACGAAAAACAAAGAGACGTTCAAAAACAAATCCAATGTTGAGTTCAAAGTCCTTAATTTAATTAATGATCCTTTGCCAAAAAGCGATATAATAATTGTCAGGGACTGTTTTGTACATTTTTCATTTGAAGATATTTTCAAAGCGCTTGTAAATATCAAATCTTCCGGTTCCAGGTTTCTCCTGACAACTACGTTCCCGGAACACCGGGTAAATTATAATATTGTAACCGGTGAATGGAGAACCCTCAATCTGCAGGAAAAGCCATTTAATTTTAATCCGCCTATACTGGTGATCAACGAAAACTGTACGGAGAATAACGGAATATACCTTGACAAGTCAATGGCATTATGGGAAATACAGGAGATACAACTGCCTCAACATTACCAATAGCCGGATCCTTACTGAGCCAGGGACACCATTTTATTATGTAGCTGTAATAATTGGTGCACTTTAGCAGCGTATTGTTCAACTACCTTATTTTGGAAATTCTTCGGGTCTGGTTTAGAATAGTGCCTGTCTACCACCATTCCCATACCCCCGCCTTTACTGTTTAATTGATGTGTCTCTGTTTTTTTCTGCCAGCGCCTGTCCGTGATACCCATCAGCCATTTATCAACGGTATTTCCCAGGCTGCCCCGAAATATTTTTTCAACTACTTTACGGGTAAAGCCTTTATTTATTTCTGGTACAGAAGTTTTTACCGGGTTGTTTACCGGAAAGTATTCCTTTATCCAGGCATTACCAGCCATAAAATCATTCAGGCTTTTTCTGCCCTGCATGGGAATCAGTGTAGTAATTTCCATAGCAGTAAAAATATTTTTCTCTGTTATTTCAAGCCTGGCTTCATCAACATAATAGTTCATACAAAACCAGTGCTGGTGCCCGGTTAAAAAAGTAAATTTTTTATACAGGTGCATAAATGTCCTTGCTATCCATAGGCGGTTAGCATCGGTAACAATAAAAAAATCTATATCGGTTTCTTCATCAGCGAAATTTTTAGACAAAGAACCTGAAACGGCTATCCCTTTGGTGAAAGGAAATTTAGAAAGCAGTCTTGCAACCTTCCTGGCCCTTTTCATTTGTTCAACTGCCAGTAAATTTCCTTTACGTCTTCTCTGTGCCAACGAAATGTCGTTTTGAACAGCATAAAATTCATCAAGCAGGAAAACTGATCTGTCATTGACCAATGTCTCCAAAGCAGCATCAATTGCTGAATGTAAAACAGGTTCTGCATGAAACAGGTATATCTCTTCCTTAGTCAAAGGATATTGAAAAAGGTCGAAATACCCCAGTGTCTTTAATATGTTTTGTTCAGTTGTGATAATTTATGTTTTAAACAATTATTCCCAAACCATTTCAGCAATATCTTCTCTTTGCAGCTGACGTAGTTTTTGATATTTTAAGTAGCTCTGCTGTGTGGTATAAACAGCAATTACAAAACCATTATATCCTTCTATAAAACCCAGCTTCAAAAAATACCCGTTGATGAAAGCCCACAAGGGACTGAAAATTATTTTAAATTTCGATCTTTTAATACCGGCATCATAAAGCGATTGTGCAGCTACTGCACTCACTTCATAGTTTCGGTTTCGGTATTCTTCCAGCGAATCATAGGTGTAATGCAATAGGTCTCCTCTCAGCAATTTCACATCAACCTCATCCTTCATAATGATCTTGTCATGCGGATTTAAACCGCCACAGGATCCGAAACGCTTGTCAAAAAGCCGGAGTTTTTTATCGGGATACCACAAACCATGTTTAATATACTTGCCCCGAAAGATACTGCACCGTTTCATTGAGTAGGCCTTAAAATCAAAATTTTGTTTTGCTTCAGCAATGGAGCCTGCTAATTCTTCACTTAAAAATTCATCGGCATCCAGCAGCAGCACATAATTATTAGATGCCAGGTTTATCGCTTTATTCTTTTGATTGATATACCCGTTAAATTCCGATTGCTTAATAACAGCTCCGAGAACTTTGGCAATAGTCACCGTATTGTCATCAGAAAAAGAATCCACCACAATAATTTCATCAGCTACATTACGAACTGATTCAATACAACGCCTGATATTTTTTTCTTCATTGTATGTGATTATGACTACTGACAGGGTATGCATCGGCGCTTTATTTTCTGGTATTTAAACGTTAAATAACTATTCCGGGTTGCCTTTTTATTTGTTAAAAACCGGTTGTATTCTTTCTTTCCACGCCACCACTTAATAAAAAAAACGGAAAGAAAAAACTATAAAAGAATATGCCTTTATTCAGGTCAAGAATATTCTCAGATATGGAAACTATGGCAATGATCACCATAAAACTCAAAAACAGGATATCTGTATTTCGTATAGCTAAGGCAAATCCAAAATACAATATATATATGAATAGAGCCAGGCCGATCAAACCTGTTTTAATCATAATGCTCAGGTATTCGCTATGGGCATTAAATTCATTCAGGTAAGAGATATAAAGTCCTTTTTCAAAATATTTTTCTTTCAGTAGCTTTTTTTCCGCCCCGGTTCCATAACCAATAACCGGCGATCCTTTTATCAACTCCGCTATTGCATTCCACCTGGCAAGCCTTGGCTCAGTGTTTTCAATTATTTTAACATCATTTGTTAAGTCTGTTTTTAATTCGCTTATATACCTGGTTTTAAAAGAATCCACATTCATAATTATTACCAGGGTAATTACTGATATAAAAGAGGCGGCTAAAAAAAACATAAGTCTCTTTTTCCCCCGGAAAAGAAAGAAAGGAAAAGCCAGGTTGACCGTTCCCAGAAATGCTATAAAAACCGCCCTGGATGAGAGTTGTATTAACCCTGCCGACAAAATAACAGCTGCAATTATGTAAATCCATCTTAGTTTCAGATCTGTTTTTTTTAAGATCAGGTATAAAAAAGCAAGGAGCGAAAATGCAGTATAGACAGATAAATAGGTAGCATGTATTTCAATTGGCATTGAAAAATTATGATTCATAAATATCAGCGTAAACAATGACGATGAAGGCAGGTGAAAATAAAATATAGTATACACTGCATCAGCATAGAGGTATAATATGGTAGCCGTACAGGTGAATCCAAAAATGCAGAGGAGGCTCAGTTTGTATTTTCCCAGGTCAAGATCAGTAAGTACAAATAAAACCGGGAATATAAAAATAGCCAGTTGTTTTGTAGCCTCATTGGCCCCTTCGGATTTATCGGGGCTGTACAAAATAGCTACCAGGCCGAGCAGGTAAATAGAAATAAGTATTAAAACAGGCTTAGTGAAAATGTTTTTCACTTTTGCCTTTTGTGTATGAATAAGTGTATGCAGGCCGAAGCTGATGAGGATAATTTCGCTGTAAAAAAAATCGAAAGGCAATGCAACAAGAAAAGCTGCAAGATGGTAATAGCTGACCTTATTAACCGTAGTATCATCAATCAAAAATAGTTGTCTCATTTCTTTGATCGGTTATAACAGTCAATAATGAATTCTTCATACATCTTCACGATCTTTGGCCAGTTATACTGTTCTTCGATCTTTACAAAATTATTTTCTACCATTTTTTCGCTTTCCTTATGCCCGTTGCTCTTCACAACCAGTTTCATCACATCCTCTGCAGTGTTAAAGTAATAGGCATCGTCTTTTAGCACAGCCCGGTTAAACTCATTGTTGTGCGCTACAATTATAGAGCCGTTGGCCATTGCTTCAAGCAATGACGGGTTGGTTCCTCCAACACTATGTCCGTGAAAATATAGTTTACAAAAAGCCCTGAGTGTATTGGTTATCTCTGCATCATAAATGGCTCCAGCAAAATGTATCCGTTTGTCATGGCTGTATTTATTATACATCAGTTTTCCAAAAGAATTATTGTAATTGCCTACCACAATAAATGTCTTTTCGGAATTGCTGCTATGAAACCCATTCAATATCATATCAATGTTATTTTCGGGTTCCATCCTGGCCATCAGCATGTGGTAATCAAACTTAGATACTGCATATTTTGCCAGTACCTCTTCATTCTTATTAGCAAAAATTTCGGCGCCGTACGGGATATATTTACTGGTAACATGATATTTTGTATCCACATAATTCTGAATGATCGTTGAGTCGGCAATAAAATACTGGCTGTATTTTATTGCAAGTTTTTCGGCATACCTTAAAAATTTCTGTACTGGTTTTGAATATTTAGCCCGTTTCCATTCCATTCCATCCATATTGGAAATAATAACTGAATTCTTTGGAAATATCTTACCCCAAACAGAACTGCTGGTATAACCCAGGAATAAAAGCACATCAAATTT
The DNA here is from genome assembly GCA_040007795.1 of Ferruginibacter sp. Lineage (GTDB taxonomy): Bacteria > Bacteroidota > Bacteroidia > Chitinophagales > Chitinophagaceae > Ferruginibacter. The sequence continues at coordinate 2,273 of JBDTUK010000050.1, read as the reverse complement.
ATTTTTCCGGGCATTCATTATACAATTAAAATCATACACAAACTGCCCGGCAGTACCAATCATATTCTCTGCATCAAAACAATGAATGAGCTTAACACCTTTCCATTCCTTTCCCTGGTAAGGATGGTTGTGCGAATTATAAACGCTTACCTGGTGCCCTTTGTTTAAAAGCCCAACAGCAAGGTATTGTGCCATTTGTTCAAACCCCCCATAATAATTGGGGATCCCTCTTGATCCGATAATTGCGATGTTTAATGGTTGCATCATTCAATGTATTTTTTATAAACAGAAAAAGTTTTTTCAGCTGCGTTTTGCCAGGTATAATCATGAGCAATTCTTTTTTGTAATTCCCCATTACTATCTGCTGCCATTGCTTTTTTAACTGCAGTAAGAATTGTAGCTGGTTGAGAAGGATCGCAATAAAAGGCATCTCCTTTAAAATATGATCCTGCATAACCATTATCTGTAATTACTAGCCGGCACCCCATTGCTGCTGCTTCCAGTGAAGAAAGGCCACAAACTTCGAACCAGCTGGGTAAGACATGTACTTTGGCCGCTGCATAGTGATCCACCAGTTGTTCCTGCGGCAAATAATCAAGGAATGAAATATTAGCAGCCGCAATTTTTTTACATTGCCGGTAATATCCTTTTTGGTTTGGTGCAGCATCGCCAATCAATACTAATTTGTAAGCCGTGTTGTTTAATGCCCTGATCAGATTATATTGATTTTTTATCCCCTCAATTCTTGCCACACAAAGCACCGTATCTTCTTTTCTGTTTACTTGCTTTCCGGTCTGAAATAATTTTGTATCCACTCCGTTTTTAATAAGCGCAAACGGGGGAGCAACCTGGTACCATCTTACCAGGTCGGTATATTCCTTTTCGGCCTGTACCAGTACAGCTTTTGTTTTGCTTAAAATTTCTTTTATACTTCGTCGCTGTCCCTTCCATAGGTAAGAAACACTCACCAACTCGTCTTTGCCCATTAAATACCTATAGAGCGTTTTTAAATACTCAATTCCTCCGGCAGGTAATAATTTAAAAAGTTTTCCTGCCATTCCCGAACGATGCTGTTTATCATACTCCGAATAATCTATCAATATCGTTGAAACAACAAATGGCTTATTTGACCTCTTTATATGTATCAAAATATCTGCAGGGCGAATGATATTAAAAAAGTGCAGCAGGTTATAAGAACTATAATCTATTTTCTCATTCGTTTTTTTGATATCCACTTCAACCCCAATTTTACGAAGTTCATTGGCAGTCTCCTCCACCTGGATGGTATCTCCACCCCTTGCTGTAAATAAAGTTGACCGCACAATGAACAATACTTTCATGAACTAAATTTTATTGAATTTTATTTTATACATCCAGTTAATAAATTCTTTTGGGAAAAAACTTAATGCCATTATTGCATAACTGTCCAGGCGGCCCGGATGAATGAGAATGGCTTTCCTTAAATTGAACCTTGCCTTTTGGGGCTGATGATTATCCCAGAGGTATTTTTTTCCCAGCAGCGAATAATACGAGCCCTCTTTTATTTTCGGAGTATTCTGTTCTTTCAAAATGTTTAGTAACTCTTTTCCCTCCGGTTCGGTCACATATCCTTTTTGAATGGACCCGTTCAATATTTCACGGAAACGCTTTGTCCACCACCTGTTATCAATGCTGATGGATTCGGGGTTTAATCTTACCTGCAATAAGTTTTGTGAAAGATTGCATGCTTTACCTTGGTTAAGAACCTTTGACCATAATAAGATGTCTTCGAATCCATGCGCATGAATACTGTATCCGCCTGCCTGCATAATTGGTGTTTTGCGAAAGAGAACAGCCGAATGTATAAGGGGGCATATATTTACAGCCAGGCCCTGTATCTCTTCATTGTGATGTGCCGGCATAATGCAGTCGAAAATATAGTCGCCGTACATGTCAATATACGCTGCATCCGAACCAACAATAATATAATCCGGATGATCTAACAAAAAATTATATTGAACCATCAGGCGTTCGGGTATACAGATATCATCTGCATCAAAACGGGCAATCAGGTCTGCCTTTGCATTTAACAAACCAATATTCAATGCGGCGGCTATGCCCTGGTTAGTTTGATTAATAAGTCTTATTCTTGGATCGGTAAAAGAATTGATTATCTGTTGGGTTGTATCTGTTGATCCGTCATTGATGATCAGTAATTCAAAATCAGTAAACGTCTGATCCAATACAGAGGCTATGGCTTCACCAATATATTTTTCTGCATTATAAGCAGGCAT
>JBDTUK010000049.1:0-12138 GCA_040007795.1 Ferruginibacter sp. | reverse complement strand
TCCATCAGCGTTCCCATTTATCAAACCAGTACCTATGTGCAGGATGCACCCGGTGTAAACAAAGGTTATGATTATGCCCGGAGCAATAATCCAACGAGGGGAACATTAGAAGCCATCATAGCACAACTGGAAAAAGGCAGTGTTGGTATTGCTTTTGGCAGCGGGCTTGCAGCCATTGATGCGGTTGTAAAATTGCTGAAAAGTGGAGACGAGATCTTAGCCGTGGATGATATTTATGGCGGTGCATTCCGGCTCTTCACGCATATTTACGAAAAGTTTGGCATCACAGTAAACTATGTTGATACCACAGATACTGCCCATGTATTCAATGCCATCACCTCCAACACAAAACTCATCTGGCTTGAAACGCCAACAAATCCAACTTTAAAAGTGAGCGACATTGAAGCCATCGCAAAAATTGCAAAAGCCAATGCCTGTTTACTTTGCGTGGATAATACTTTTGCATCACCCGCCTTACAACAGCCTCTCACGCTGGGAGCTGATCTTGTAGTACATAGTGCTACCAAATATTTGGGTGGCCATAGTGACCTGATCGCAGGCCTTGTTGTTACCAAAGAAAAAGAACTCGGTGAAAAAATTAAATTCATTCAAAATGCAAGTGGTGCAATACTTGCTCCTTTCGATAGCTGGTTAGTGATACGTGGCATTGAAACCTTACACCTTCGAGTACAACAACATTGCCGCAATACACAGGCTGTAGCTGAATACCTGGAAACTAATCCTGCCGTTGATAAAGTTTTTTATCCCGGTTTAAAAACACATCTCAATCATACTATTGCAAAAAAACAAAGCAAAGGTTTTGGCGGCATTGTTTCTTTTACTTTAAAAAACGATACAGAAGAAGCAGCTACTGTATTTGTAACAACCACCCGTTATTTTAAACTGGCCGAAAGTTTAGGCGGCGTAAAAAGTTTGCTTTGTCACCCGGCGCAAATGACGCATAAAAGTATCCCCGCTGAAAAAAGAAGAGCTGCTGGTGTTGCTGACAGCCTTATCCGCCTTAGTGTTGGTCTGGAGGATGTGGAAGATCTGATCACCGACCTGGAACAGGCTTTTGTAAAACTTAAAAAAGAAAAGGAAAATTTTGAGCCAAGCATTAGTGCATAGCCCAACTTCAGTGGCGTCGCACTCTTGTACAGTTAAACAGTATTGAGCTTTTATCTAAGCGTAAAAATAAAAAATTAATAATTATAAAAGAACCCACTTCGAGTTCCCTCTCCTTGGGAGAGGGGTTGGGGTGAGGCCAAAAAAATCATGTCAAACAATAAACTAAATATCGGCCTCTTCGGCTTTGGCGTAGTAGGCAAAGGTCTCTATGACGTTCTGCATAGTACCCCAACCTTACAGTCATCCATCAAAAAGATATGCATAAAAAATGCTGACAAAAAAAGAAGTATTGCCTCCGAAAACTTTACAACAGATGCAGCCATACTCCTCAACGATGAAAGCATCAATGTAATTGTTGAATTAATTGACGATGCAGATGCTGCTTTTGAAATTGTAAGAACGGCTTTACAAAATGGCAAGGCTGTGGTAAGTGCCAATAAAAAAATGATCGCTGAACATTTTGAAGAGCTTTTGCAACTACAGCAGCAATACAAGACTGCGTTTTTATACGAAGCTGCCTGCTGTGCCAGTATGCCCATTGTACGCAACCTGGAAGAATATTATGACAATGACCTGCTGAAATCTATCCGTGGCATTATCAATGGCTCAACCAATTTCATTCTTACTAAAATATTTGAAGAGCAACTGGAGTTTAAAGAAGCATTAACCCAGGCTCAGCAACTTGGTTTTGCAGAAAGTAATCCCAAACTCGATATTGGGGGCTTTGATGCGGCCAATAAACTCAACATCCTGCTGGCACATTCTTTTGGCGTGATCGCCAAACCAAATGAATTCATCTTTAATGGTATTGAAAACATTTCATTACCCGATGCTCTCGTTGCCAAAGAAAAAAATTACAGTATTAAATTAGTAGCCAATGCAAAAAAATTAGGATCAGGAAAATTAGCAGCCTTTGTATTGCCACAATTTGTAACTCCCAAGGACGACTTGTACTATGTACAAAATGAGTTTAATGCGCTTACCACTGAAAGCACATTTGCTGATAAACATTTTTTTAAAGGGAAAGGTGCCGGTGCATTTCCTACTGCTTCTGCTGTGTTAAGTGATATTTCGGCATTGAGGTACAACTATAAATACGAATACAAAAAGATCTATCACCAAACCGATACAAAACTCAGTAATGATTTTTACTTAAAAGTATTTATAAGTGTTGACGACATCAGCAAAATAAACAAAGATGATTTTGAATGGATAGAAGAATGGCATAATGAATTTAAGTATAGCTGGCTCATTGCCGTAATTCATGCAGAAAAATTATTCACAACTGATTGGTGGAAACAGGATGGTATATCACTCGTACTCTGTCCCGATGCCATTATTGAAACAGTTGATTATAAAAAAATAAGTAAGCGTAGCCTCGAACTGGCCGGTGTAGTTTAAACCAGGTCTGATGTCCCGTGTGACCATGAGAAATGGTGTAAAAGATCAGACGGGACGTCAGACCTGGTTTGTTTAGTATCTTTTCATAAAATTTAACGGTATGATCAGCTATTATTTTAACCTCTTTGGTGTGGTAATGTTTGCTATGTCAGGCGCCCTTGCTGCCATGGATAAAGACATGTATAAAGACCTGTTCGGTATCAGTTTTACCGCTTTTGCAACTTCTGTGGGAGGAGGTACTTTACGGGATATTATTTTAGGGGCACATCCAATTGCGTGGGTGGCCGATAATAATTATCTCATTGCCATTACCGCAGGCATTGTACTCATGATCATTTTAAGGAAACAACTGGTGAAGATCCCGAAGATATTATTGGTATTCGATTCCGCCGGTATTGCCATTTACACCATCATTGGTATGGAAAAGGCCCTTGCGCTGGATGTGGCGCCATTAGCTGCTGTGGTAATGGGGTTATTTACTGCAGTAATGGGTGGGGTGATAAGAGATACGCTGATCAATGAGATACCACAAATATTTCGGAAAGAAATTTATGCAACAGCATGTATTGCCGGGGCGCTTGTTTATTTATTATTGAAATATACTTCGCTGCCTGATATATGGAGTGCTGTGATAAGTATTGTTACAATAATAGCATTTCGATTAACCGCCGTAAAATTCAAATGGTCATTGCCAAAGCTGGAGATTTAAAGAAGTAGTTTATTGCGAAATATAACTTTGTAAATGGGCAATGGTCTCTTTTTGCGATTCAATGATGCCGTTTACCACGTCACCGATTGAGATCATCCCTAAAACCCTGTCATTTTCAACTACAGGCAAATGCCGGATATGCTTTTCACTCATTATTGCCATGCACTTTTCAATAGTATCTTGAGCAGTTACCGTTAAAACATGCTCCGTCATAATATCCTTTACAAGTGTTTCCCTGGATGATTTACCTTTCAGAACTATTTTCCTTGCATAGTCCCTTTCGGATAAAATACCGGTCAATTTTTCTTGTTCCATTACCAGTAAGGCGCCAATGTTTTTCTCTCCCATTATTTTAATAGCTTCATACACACTTACTGCACCAGTCACAGAAAAAACATTATTACCCTTACCTTTTAAAATGTCGGAAACTTTCATAAGCAACTTATTCGTTAAAAATACCTGATGTGTTATTCTCAATGCTCACTATGAAGGTAATAAATCTTTGTCAGGCGGCCATAGTACAATTCCATTTAAATAATAAGCCGTCCTGCATTTGTGGAAAGACGGCTTATCAAAACTTATAACGTTTAGAGTTTAAAAGTTAACCCCAGACTAACCAAATAATCAGCAAAAGCTGCATCCCCTTGTTGGTGAACAGCGGTATCTATAGTCCTTCTTTTGTCCGAATCGCTTTGTGTACGATTACGCTTTAATGCAAAAGGAACAGACAAGTCAAATCTGATCTTCTTTCTCATATAGGTAACCGAGGGCTCCGCTGAAATGATATAACCCGGCCTCCTGAATCCACGGTCGCCCCCAATCAGGTCATGTGAAGGCAGACCCTCGATACGAACACCACCTGAAAAGGTAAATTTCTTATACATATAAGCAGCTCCACCACGTGCCATGAAAAGGTCAGGAACACTATTTACATCTGTATTGTATTTTTTTGCTGAAGCTGATGGCGTACTGACACGTGCAGTGGATGTTCCATTTACCTCCCTCGGGTTGCTCAGGTAAAAGAAATTTCCATACAAACCGATCTTATGAGAAAAGTTATAAAATCCATTTAATTCTAAAGAGATCCCGGTTCCGCCGTCACCTAACTGAATAGACTGGTCGACCGGCCCAAGTACACTGGAATCTGCTTTCTTATAAAAATAATCCTGGTAATTATAATTACCTGTTGGCAGTTTTATTCCCATGCCAATCTGCAGATTTCCTTTATGGTGTGTTGCCGGGTTGAACATCCACCTGTAAGCAGAAAAACGCAAATCTCCCAATCCAAAGGAATAGGTGCTGTTCCTCGTTTTACCATCATGTTCATAAAGTGAAGAACGCCTGAAATAAAGAATTGGTGCAATGGCAGCAAGTGACCATCTTGAATTAAGATCACGGGTAAGTGTCAGGTCCATTTCATAAGCATGGTTGATCACTTCAGTTCCATCTTCCACTCTTTGCTTTTGCTCGGCGGTGCCAACAAAATGTTTATAAGATTTAAAATACCGGTTATTGATATTCAACTCCCATCCTTTTGCATTAGATGGACGACCGCAAACACCAGCTGTACCTTTAATAGCAACACAGCCTTGTGCAAGGGATTCACCGATTGAGAAGGTTACAAAAAATAAGACAAGTAAAAATATACGCATAGTCAGTAGTTTAAGTTTAGTTGTTGCAAGTTCGTAAAAAAAGGCAAGACGGGCAAGAAATGAACCATGGGATTGGCTTAAACAGCAAATGCTTTTACAATTCCTTAGTTCTCAGCATAGTTAAGTGTAATATCAATGATCATTCAAAGGCAATCCTTTTTTTTGAAATTCGATCCAGTTAAGATACTCTGGTGCAACCCGGTGTTCTTCCATGGTTATACAATCATTGACCGGGCAAACTAATTTACAAAGATTGCAGCCAACACATTCTTCATCTTTTACAGTGTAGGTATTGTAAGGTTTACCGTAATCAAGATTTATAGACTGATGCGATGCGTCTTCGCAGGCAATATAACAAAGCCCGCAGTGAATACATTTATCCTGGTTTATTTTGGCGATGTGGTGATAGTTGATGTCAAGGTCTTCCCAATGAGTGATCTTTTTAACTGACTTACCAATGAAATCATCCAATGTCTTGAATCCTTTTTCATCCATCCAGTTGTTCATCCCTTCAATCATGTCTTCCACTATTCTGAAACCATAATTCATGGCTGCCGTACATACCTGCACATTGCTTGCACCCAGCAGCATAAATTCAACTGCATCTTTCCATGTACTTACTCCTCCAATGCCGGAGACAGGGACTTTATTGGTCACTTCATTCTGTGCAATGGTGGTAAGCATTTTTAAAGCAATAGGTTTTACTGCCGGGCCGCAATAGCCGCCAAATACGGATTTACCTGCAACATAAGGATTGGGAACAAGTGTATCCAGGTCAATACCGGTTACTGATTGAATGGTATTTATTAAAGACAATGCATTAGTACCAGCTTCTACCACAGCTCTACCTGTTGGTACCACAGAATGTACATTCGGAGTAAGTTTTGTAATTACAGGAATAGTTGCTGCTTCCATCACCCACTCTACTACCATTTTAGCAATTACCGGGTCTTGCCCAACAGCAGCGCCCATGCCTCTCTCTGTCATACCATGCGGACAACCGAAATTTAATTCCAATCCATGGGCGCCTGTATCTTCAACTTTTTTTATTAACTCATGCCAGCTTTTTTTATCATTATCTGCCATTAAGGAAACAATCATCGCCCTATCGGGAAAAAGTTTAAGGCATTCTTTAATTTCTTTCAAATTAAGATCAAGCGGACGATCACTGATCAACTCAATATTATTAAAGCCCATCATTTTATGTCCGCCAAAATTTACCGCAGAATATCTAGATGAAACATTTTTTACTTGTGAGCCAAGTGTTTTCCAAACCACACCACCCCAACCTGCTTCAAAAGCACGAAGCACATTTATTTTTTTATCGGTAGGCGGGGCACTGGCCAACCAAAATGGGTTGGGAGATTTTATGCCGAGGAAGTTTGATTCAAGAGATGCCATTATTATAAATTATGAGTTATGAATTAGGAATTATGAATTGATTGGAATCCATTCATAATTCATCATTCTTAATTTTTAATTCCGAGATATGATAATATCGAGACTGCTCCATCTTTACCCGCCTGTACTGCATCAACAACTTCTTTACCTCCGTTAACAGCATCTCCACCTGCAAAGACGCCTTTTAAATTAGTTGCACAATTATTATCTATTGAAATTTTTCCTTTTAAATTTTGAATTTTGAATTTCTTCACCAGCTTTTCAAATGGAACCTGCCCTGCTGCTTTGATCACCATGTCAACATCCAGCGTGAATGTCTCGCCGGTATCAACAGGAGAACGACGACCCGATGCATCCGGATCACCTAATTTCATAACGCTACAAACAAGTTGCTTAACTTTTCCCTGGGAGCCTTTTACTTTCGTTGGTGCAGCAAGCCAGATAATTTCACATCCATCTAACCTGGCAATATCCAGTTCAACATCGGTACAGGGTTTTTCTGCTTCTGTTCTTCTATAAACTAATGTTACTTCTTTGGCTCCTAATCTTTTTGCCTGTGTGGCTGCATCAATGGCCGTCATGCCCATACCAATTACTGCTACTTTATCGCCAACCGGAACTGTCGGATAACCCTTGGCACGGATATCATAGATAAACTGAATGGCATCAATCACACCTTCCAGCTTCTCTCCCGGAATATCTAATTGCCTGGCCACGCCAACTCCAATTCCCAGGTAAACGGCGTCAAAATCTTTTTTCAATTGAGCCAATGAAATATCTTTTCCTAACTCCTGGTTGTATTTTATTTCAATGCCCCCGATTCCTAAAATATAATTGACCTCATCCTCACAAAACTGTGGTGTTACTTTATAAGCTGCAATTCCATAGGTCATCAATCCGCCACCTTTACTTTCTTTTTCAAAAATGGTTACATCAATTCCCTCTCTTGATAAAACATGAGCACAGCTTAAACCGGCAGGGCCAGCACCAACAATTGCCACACGCTTGCCAGTGGCTGGTTTGCGGTGAAATAGTTGCCAGTTATTTTTCATTGCAATTTCAGTACTGTAGCGTTGCAGTTTTGCAATATGAATAGGAGTCTCTTCCATAAAATTATATACACAGGCACCTTCACATAATTTTTCAACGGGACAAACCTTACTGCATCCTGCACCCATTATGTTACTTTTAAAAATGGTATGTGCCGAGCCTTTGATATTTTCAGTTGCAATCTGTTTGATGAATTTGGGTACATCAATTCCGGTTGGGCAACTTTTCATGCATGGCGCATCATAACAAAACAAACAACGGTTGGCTTCAACCAATGCAGCATCCTTTGTTTCAAAAGGCGGATGGATGTCGCTGAAGTTATCAGCGTATTGTTCCTGTGATAATCTGTTATTTGTTATCGACATAAAATATTTTGCGGCCTCACCCCAACCCCTCTCCCAAGGAGAGGGTACGGCAAGTTGGCAGATTTTAGTTTTATAATTTCTTTTACTAAATTAAAATTTACGCTTTTGTCTTCTACATTTCCTCTCCCCTTGGGGGAGAGATAGAGAGGGGCCGTTAAAGTTCAGTTAGTTTCCCATAAGTCTCCGGCCTTCTGTCCCTGAAGAACTGCCACACACTTCTCACTTCTTCAATCATATCTAAATCAAATTCTGCAACCAGTAATTCATCTTTGTCTTCGCTGGCCTGTGCAAAAATTTGCCCACGTGGGTCTACAAAATAACTGCTGCCATAAAATTTGCCCAGGTTCCATGGCTTTTCTTCACCCACACGATTGATACATCCCATAAAATAACCATTGGCTGCCGCATGCGCCGGTTGTTCCAGTTTCCACAAGTATTGAGATAAGCCTGCAACAGTTGCCGAAGGATTATAAACGATCTCTGCACCATTCAATCCCAAACATCTTGCGCCATCAGGGAAGTGACGGTCGTAACAAATGTACACACCTACTTTGGCATACTTTGTCTGAAACACAGGGTAGCCAAGGTTTCCGGGCTTAAAGAAAAATTTTTCCCAGAAACCACTGGTATGTGGAATATGATTTTTCCTGTACTTGCCTAAATAAGTTCCATCAGCATCGATCACCGCAGCGGTATTGTACAAAACACCGGCTTGTTCTTTTTCATAAATGGGAACAATGATGACCATGTTGTATTTTTTTGCATAGGTCGCCATCAACTCGGTTGTTGGACCTGGAACAGATTCCGCACTTTCGTACCATTTTTTATCCTGCCCCGGGCAGAAATAAGGTGTATTAAAAATTTCCTGAAGGCAAAGTATCTGCACGCCCTTTTTCCCTGCTTCTTCAATCAATGGAATATGTTTTTGCACCATAGCATTTACAATTTCCGGTATGGTTCCTTCACCTTCTGTTTTTGGCAAAGACATTTGAATTAATCCTGACTTAATAATACGTGGCATAAGTATAAATTATGAATGTTGAGTTATGAATTATGAATGTGATTAAGCTGTTTTAAAATATCGTTCTTTTGTTGTAAGAATAATACTGTTTAAAATTCTTACAATTTCATCACAATTACCATTTAAATTTTTGAATTGTTCTTCATTAATATAATCACCGTCTTTTAAAAGATTAAGCCAATAGCCTGTTTCTCTTGCCTCTTTTACTGCTATTGCTAACTTGTGAATAAAATCTTTTTTAGATTCGCTTGCCGCAGCCTCATGAATATTAGCACCAATAGAAGTTCTGCTTCTTAACATTTGTTTAGAAAGCACATATTCTTTTTTATCATTTATCAAGAACTTGTATAATTTAATTATCGCCAGAGCAAAAGAATAAGATTTCTTAACAATGATATTGTCTTTGCTTTCATTCATAATTCAACATTCCTAATTCTAAATTAATTCAGACACTTTATTCCGCTTAATATATTTCCCGTTTCCTTTTTCCACCAAACATTTTCCATCTTCAATTACCACCTTTCCTCTTAATAAAACAGTTTTTATTCTTCCTGTTAGCTTCCATCCTTCGTAAGCCGAATAATCGGTGTTCATGTGATGGGTTGCTGCGCTGATGGTATGTTCTTCATTAGGATCAAACAAAACAATGTCAGCATCCGAACCAGGGGCAATACAACCCTTCTTTGGAAACATACCGAAAATTTTTGCAGGATTAGTGCTTAGCACTTCTACAAATTTATTCATAGTGATCTTTCCCTTTCGCACTCCTTCACTATATAGTAACTCTACCCTGTGTTCTATTGCCGGATGACCATTTGGTATTTTTGAAAAATCATCTTTGCCCAATAATTTTTTCTCCCAGGTAAAAGGGCAATGATCTGTTGCAACAACCTGTACCAGTCCCTGGTTGATACCAGCCCACAAAGCTGCCTGGTCTTTCTTCTCCCTCAACGGCGGACTCATCACCCATTTGGCCCCTTCAAAATTCTGTTCATATAAAGATGCATCCAATAATAAATACTGGATACAGGTTTCTGCAAATACTTTTTGATTTTTTCTGTTATTGTCCCGTACAGCATTCAATGCTCCTTCGCAGGTCATGTGTACAATGTAGCCGGGGCAGCCGGTATATCCAGCAATAGAAGCAAAACGTTCGGATGCTTCTGCTTCGGTTATTTCGGGTTGAGATAGATAATGATAGATCGGTGCAAGATTTCCTTCGGCCTTGTTCTTTGCAATCAGGAAATCGATCATGTCGCCGTTGGTTGCATGAACAGTAACCATTCCCCCTCTTTGCTTTACTTCATTCATCAAACCCACCATCTGTTTATCATCTATCATCAAAGCACCTTTATATGCCATAAATATTTTAAAGGAAGTAATGCCTTCTCTCTCTATCAGGTCAACAATTTCTTTACAGGTATTTTCATTAAAGTCTGTTACTGCCATATGAAAACTGTAATCACCTACAGCATTTCCATTTGCTCTGCCGCTCCATGCTTTATATGCATCGTATAAAGAATGTCCTTGTGTTTGTAAAATAAAATCAATTACGGTTGTGGTTCCGCCATGCAATGCCGCTCTTGTTCCCGTTTCGTAATTATCGCTGGAGAAAGTTCCCATAAAGGGCATTTCCAAATGAACATGTGGATCAATACAGCCGGGAAATGCGATCAGTCCGGTTGCGTCAATTTCTTCGTCAGCTTTAATGTCAAGATTTTTTCCTACAGCAGCAATGCTTTCTCCCTGGATAAAAATATCTCCGGTATAATTATCCGCAGCGCCAACGATGTGGGCATTTTTTATAAGTATCGACATAATCTGCTATTCTTTGTTATCCAAATTTACACTTCCTGTTTTATAATTCCGCATGAGTATTATGTATACAATTCCACTTACGAAGAACCCTACAAACCAGGCATAATGATAAAGATTTGACACCCATTCAGGAAATGCGGTTGATGAAATTACTTTTATTTGAAGTAAGAAGCCCGGGATGTTTGGTACAATACCAATAAGCAAAGCAATGACAGCTTTTGTATTGAACCCATTACTAAAGCCATATTGTCCTTTATGCTGGTATAATTCAGCAACATTCAATTGTAGCTTACGGATAAAATAATAATCAGCAATCATAATACCTCCTACCGGGCCCAGCAGGCTTGAATAAGCAATAAGCCAGGTAAATATGTAACCATTGGGATCAGCAATCAATTTCCATGGGAAAATTAAAATACCAATAACACCTGTTATATATCCACCCGTGCGGAAGTTAATTTTCTTTGGAGATAAATTAGAAAAATCATTTGCAGGACTTACGATGTTGGCTGCAATATTTGTAGCTAATGTAGATATCGCAACAGCGATCATAGCGATACTCACCAATAATTTATTTTCAAATTTACCAGCCAGCACAACAGGATCCCAGATGGTTTCTCCGTAAATAATAAAAGTTGCCGATGTCACCACCACGCCAATAAATGCAAACAAGGTCATTGACGGAGGTAATCCAATGATCTGCCCGTTGATCTGTGCCTTCTGGCTCTTTGCATACCTCGTAAAATCAGGAATGTTCAATGATAGTGTTGCCCAAAATCCAACCATACCAGTTAAAGCAGGGAAAAAATAAGCCCAGAAAGCAGCACCGGATAATTTAGCAGGTTGTGCCAAAATTGGTCCCAACCCGTGGCCAGCATTAATAGCCCAAAACAATAATGCCAATGCAGCCAGTGGTAAAAAGAAAGCTTTGAATACTAATAATTTCTTGATGCTTTCCACCCCCAGGTAAACAACAAACATATTAAGCATCCAGAAAAGAAAAAAACAAATGGCAGGCCCTGTTTGTAATCCAAATGAATCAGGAAAGATTTGTGGTAATGTTGCCAAGGCCGGAATCCAGAGTTTCATCATCTGATAAATAGCAAAGCCCCCGATCCAGGTTTGAATGCCAAACCAACCGCAGGCAACAATAGCCCTTAACATGGCCGGAATATTTGCACCTGTTGTTCCAAAACTTGCTCTTGCAAAAACAGGGAATGGTATTCCATATTTTGCACCTGCATGTCCGTTTAAAATCATGGGAACCAAAACAACAGTATTGCCAATAAAAATAGTAAAGATGGATTGCCACCAATTCATACCGCCTTCGATCAATGAACTTGCAAGCATGTATGTTGGAATACAAAGACTCATGCTGATCCATAAAGCAGCATAGTTCCATGTTCCCCAGGTACGCTTATTTTGCGGAATGGGAGCAAGATCTTCGTTGTAGAGAGATGCCTCCCTGCCCTCCAAAGGAGGGTTCTGGGAATCTGATTTTTTGGAGTTTATACTATTCATTTTAAATCTCAAGGTTCAGGGTTCTTAAGCCTCTCCTTTGGAGGTTCCTGCAAAGGAACGAACGAAGTTCAG
>JBDTUK010000048.1:0-3488 GCA_040007795.1 Ferruginibacter sp. | reverse complement strand
ACGAAAGAATAACTTCATCGCACCCTGAGTTTCTGCACCCAAACCTTCGGAAAATCACACTTCGTCCATGGGGAGCAAAAGAATTCGCACTAATGGATAAACAAGTTGGCATTATTATTCAACAATGGTAAAATGACATAGTATTTAAACGGGACAACTTTCTATATTCGTCCCGCATATTATACTTCTTCCCTTTGTTATCGTTTGCTGTAGTGAGCGCAGTTGAACTATGAACTTCCCTAAGTATCACCAACAACAAACAAAATTCTTTGCCGCCGTTGGTATTCGCTACGATCTTCGCCGTCTGGTGTTTTTACCAACGATGAATAAATTTTTCAACATTTTATTTTAACTTCAACCCTGATAACCTATTCTCTTTATGGCAAGACTATCTATCATACTATGCCTGTTTCTTGCAGCCAGCTGTGGCTCTGACTCTAAGGAGATCACTTCCAACTATACTAATTATCAATTTGATAAACAGGTAATTGAGAAACTCCCGGTTTATGATAGCCTCGTACAGGCAATTTTAGAAAATTACTCATCGGTTAAAAAACATATTAATGAGGATGAGTCTTATCGTGCTTACCGATACTTCCCTCTTTCGGATAGCACTGATCTGTTCAAAATATTACCCCGCGAAGGAGCCGTAAAGATCAATCAATACTTTACTCAGCTTGGAAAGAATTTTATTTATGGATTTGATGTATTTAAAGACAGCACCGTCAAAATTTATATAAGAAAAAGTTCTTCAGAAAAAGAACAGGTAGATATCGGCGAAAATTTATCATATTATCCTCCCGGAATTAATATCAGGCGAAGGGAATTTCCTTTTAAAGACACTATATTGAACAAGAACTGGCAATATTGGATCGGATTTGATAAGCGTGATCTATTTTAAAATCTACCTGACTCGTTTCTGCAATACCTGTAAACTAAACAGCTGCTGGCATTATAAAGAATTTTACATTATCTTAAATTCAACAGCTCTTATTCGCACCAAGGGATGAGCAAGTTGGCATTATTATTCAACCATGGTAAAATGACATAGTATTTAAAATGCAAATACAACGAACCGCTAACATGGACTGGGTAAAAAAAAATAAAAAATGAATATCTTAATTACAATTTTACTCGTAATAGCAGGCATCATTGCCGTACTCTTAATTATTGCACTTTTCACAAAGAAGGGATATAATATCCAGCGTGAAATTGTCATCAATGCACCCCTGCAAAAAGTCTTTGACTATTTAAAACAAATCAAAAACTGGGACAGCTTCAACGAACGGGCAACAGCTGACCCCAGCAGGAAAAACGAATTTAAAGGAACGGATGGAACGGTTGGATTTATTTACGCATGGAGCGGAAATAAAAAAGTAGGGGAAGGTGAAAAGGAAATTAAGTTCATTTCCGAAGGAAAAAGTATTGAAACCGAAATTCGCTTTGTAAAACCTTTTTCATTAACTGGCTATACAAACATGGGTACAGAATCGGTATCCGGTAATCAAACAAGAGTAACATTGAGCAATGCAAGTACCTTGAAATATCCCCTGAACATCCTGCTGCTCATGGTAGAAAAAGGGATTGCGAAAGACATGGACACAAGTTTATCATCTTTGAAAATAATACTTGAAAAATAATCACAACAGGTAACTTATAATTTTGACAGGGCAAAAAATTATCATCTCCCCACCGGCGCAGATATGCAGGATAGTAAATGAGTGTTGGCGTACCTGCCTATTGGCAGGCAGGTATGTGCCAGCTAATACTACAACAAATAATTACACTCATCCTCCACAACCTATTAAGTCCACACAATTTTCAGTATTTTGCCAAAGTTGGTCTTCGCCGTCGCCCGCAGTACTGAGCTTGCCTGAGTAACCCCTGGCAACGAATAGAAAATAATAAATGATAAGGAGTAAAAATATGCTGAATAAACTGGCAATCTTTTGGAAACAGATCGGGCCAGGCCTGGTAACAGGTGCCAGCGATGATGACCCATCGGGAATTGCAACCTATTCGCAAGCCGGTGCGGCATACGGGCTTTCTACCCTATGGACCTCCATTATAGCATTTCCCCTAATGGCTTCTATTCAGCAAATGTGTGCAAGGATCGGCCTGGTAACTTCGCAAGGGCTCACCGGAACACTCAAGAAACATTATGCCAGGCCCATTTTATATATTATGCTCTTGTTTAGTTTTCCTGCTATCGTTATGAATATTGGTGCAGACATTGCAGGAATGGGGGCTGTAGGCAATTTGCTGTTTCCTTCCATTGACGCTGGTTTTTTCAGCGTGTTTTTTACGGTTTTACTATTGGGGTTAATTGTCTATTTACCTTACCAGAGAATAGCATCGGTTTTAAAATATATATGCATAGTAATGCTGGTTTATTTCATTGTGCCTTTTTTATATAACCAAAACATACCAGAGATCCTTAAAGCTACTTTTATCCCCTACCTTAAATTTGATAAAGACTTTCTTGCCATTATTGTTGGCATTTTAGGAACAACTATTTCTCCATATCTTTTTTTCTGGCAGGCATCGGTTGAAGTTGAAGAAATGAAGAACAGGAAAAAAAATCTTGTAGTAAACAAAAAAATAGTTCATACTATGAACCAGGATGTAGATTTTGGAATGGCTGTTTCGGGTTTTGTTATGTATTTTATTATTCTTACAACAGGCACAGTCCTGTTCAAGGGAGGGATTCACCAGATTGACACCGTAGAACAGGCGGCCATGGCATTAAAACCCCTGGCAGGTAACCTGGCATACCTGCTCTTTGCAACAGGAGTTATTGGCACAGGGCTGATTGCAATACCGGTATTGAGCGGTTCGCTTTCCTATATTTTCACAGAGACATTTGGCTGGGAACAGGGGCTCGATAAAAAGTTTCATGAAGCAAAAGGCTTTTATGTAATAATTGCTGTTTCGTTATTACTGGGCCTCGCTATGAATTACATTGGCATTTCACCAATAAAGGCCCTCATCTATACAGCGATCCTCTACGGTATAACAGCACCTGTTTTAATTGCGATCATTCTTCATATTTCCAATAATAAAAAAATTATGGGAGAATTTGTAAATAGCAAGGCAGCAAATATTTTAGGTTTTGCAACATTGGCCATTATGACAATTGCTGCCGGCCTGCTGATTTACCTGCAGCTGAAATAACAGGCCGAATCAAATATTATGCTTTTAAGACATAGTTTTATAACTGCTGCATAAACCTCCGTTTTTATTTTATCACACCTGTGGAAAATTTTAACTTCTCTATTCCCTCTCCTTTTCCGACATTCATTTAAAATAGTTCAGCATTTGAAAGCAAACAAAGAAATAACTGCATTATTGCATTTAATTGACGACCCGGATGAAGACATTTACAACACGGTAAGTGATAAGATCATTTCATTCGGCAAGGATATCATCCCCAACCTGGAAAACCTTTGGGAAAATACCAGCAACGAAGAGATACAGGAAAGGATCGA
>JBDTUK010000047.1:0-9281 GCA_040007795.1 Ferruginibacter sp. | reverse complement strand
CTTCATCGCCGCCAAATGGTTTTTGCGGACAATCGTATGCTTCGCCGGGCATGATATCTTTTGCTTCACCTGCTTTACCGTTTATCATTGGAGATAACATCACATGATCAAATTTTCCATCTTCATAAGTATCCCAGTGACGGTAGTTCAGGTTATCAAATATGTACACATTCGATTTTTGCAGATCGGCATAATAATCTTTGCCGGTAACATTTTTAATTTTTACTTCTGCATTGCTGACCAGGTATTTTCCATCAGGAGAAATTTTATCATTGTTGAGCATACTGTCGGCATTACTTATAGTAATAGGTTCTCCGCCGTTTACAGGAACCGCATAAGTTTTCCTGCTGCTTTTATTCTCTGCTGCGTTTGGCGTAGATACCGAATACAAAACATATTTTCCATCTTTGGAAATGCCCAGGCCTGAAACCCTTCCCAATTTCCAAAGTAACTCAGGTGTCATTCCTGCCTTGCCGGCAGGCAGGTTATTTTGTGCAAATACTGTAAAGCAACAAAAGGTAAGAACCAGGAGCAGTAACTTCTTCATAAAAACATTTTTAATTACTAATTTTTAATTCTTAATTGTCTTAGGATAATCTAAAACCAATTGGCAAAAAGTTTTTACACCAACAAATAACCGGCTGTCATCAATCATAAAATCAGGCGTATGATGCGGTGGTGCATTTTTTGCATCATTGCCACGTGGCATTCCGCCAAAATAAAAAAAGAAGGAAGGTGCTTTTGTACCATAATAACTAAAGTCTTCACCCCCGGTAACCCATTCCATTGGCCGCACATTTGATTTACCTGCTGCTGTTTGCAAAGCCGGTAACATTTTTTCAACAAGTTCAGGCGTATTATAAGTAACCAAAGTTTTCTCAATAAAATTTACTTCGGCAGATGCATTAGATGCTTCTGCGATCTTTGATGCGGTAAGTTTCATTCTTTGCTGAACATCTTCAAGCATTTTGCTGTCCAATGTTCTTAAGGTTCCTTCCATCATCGCTTCTTCAGGAATGATATTAAAACGTATACCGCTGTTGAATTTAGCAACTGTAATAACAACTGGCGCTTTGGTGAGGTCCATTTGCCTGCTTACAATATTCTGAAATCCTTCAATGATCTGTGCAGAAATTGCAATAGGGTCAATACCCAGCCAGGGTTGTGATCCATGAGTGCCTTTCCCTTTTACTTTAACAGTAAACTGATGAGCAGATGCCATGAATGCACCGGATTTGTATTGAATATCTCCTGCAGGAATCCATGATTCAATATGCATTCCAAATATCACGTCCACTTTAGGATTTTCCATTACACCTTCTTTTACCATTAAAGGAGCGCCACCTTCTTCTCCTGATGGAGGACCTTCCTCCGAGGGTTGAAAAATAAATTTTATAGTGCCTGCTATATCTTTTTTCATCGATGATAAGACCTGTGCAGTTCCTATGAGCATAGCTATGTGTGCATCATGTCCACAGGCGTGCATAACAGCAACTTTTTGTCCCAGGTAATCTGTACTGTCTTTTGAAGCATAAGGAATGTTTACTCTCTCCTTTATTGGCAGTGCATCTATGTCTGCTCTTAAAGCCATAACTGGCCCAGGCTTCCCACCCTTTAAAATAGCCACCACGCCGGTTTTAGCAACGCCTGTCTTAATGTCAAGTCCAAGACCTTGTAATTGTTCAACAATGTAAGCGGCTGTTTTAAATTCCCTGTTGCCCAGTTCGGGGTTTTGATGAAAATGTCTTCTCCATTCAACCAGTTTTGTTTGAATGGCAAGAGATTTTGTGTCAATCATTTTTGAAATATCCTGTGCAGTTGTTGTCTTTACTGATAATAGAACTATCGAAAAAAAAAGCAGCTTTATTTTTTTCATCCCTGTATTTTAAATTAGTTTCTTAAAAAAATTAAATGCCTATTTATACTCTCCAAATATTTTTCTAAGTTCATCTGAAATTTCTCCTAAGGTACAATAGTTCTCCACTGCTTCAACTACTACAGGTATCAGGTTTTCCCCACTAACAGCCTTTTCATGTAATAATTTTAAAGAAGCAGCAACTTTTACATTATCTCTTTTTGCTTTTAATATTTTTAGTTTTTCAACCTGCATGTTTTGTACATTATCATCAATTTTAAAAACTGGTATAGAGCCGGTTGCTTCCGTTTGAAATTTATTTACGCCAACAATTATTTTTTCACCATTCTCAATCTGCCGTTGATATTGGTAAGCACTCTTTGCAATTTCTTCCTGGATATAGCCCTGTTCTATGGCCGCAACACTTCCACCCATAGCATCAATTTTTTCTACTAATTTCAGAGCAGCCGCTTCTACTTCATTGGTAAGCGATTCAATAAAATAACTTCCGGCCAATGGATCAACTGTATCGGGCGCACCACTTTCAAATGCCACAATCTGCTGGGTACGTAATGCAATGGCAGCTGCTGCTTCAGTAGGAAGGCTTAATGCTTCATCATATCCATTGGTATGTAAAGATTGTGTACCTCCTAGCACAGCAGCTAATGTTTGTATGGTTACCCGGCTTATATTATTAAAAGGTTGTTGCGCTGTTAATGTACTGCCGCCTGTTTGTGTATGAAAGCGAAGCATCATTGCTTTTGGGTCAGTAGCGCCAAGGTCTTTCATGATGGTTGCCCACATGCGACGGGCAGCTCTAAATTTGGCAACTTCCTCAAATAAATTATTATGGGAATTAAAAAAGAAAGAAAGACGTTTACCAAAAACATTTATGTCTAATCCTTTTTCCAGTGCGGCTTTTACATAAGCTTTACCATTACTCAATGTAAAAGCGATCTCCTGTACAGCTGTACTTCCGGCTTCACGGATATGATAACCGGAAATTGAAATTGTATTCCATTTTGGAACTTCCCTGGCACACCATTCAAAAATATCGGTGATGATACGCATGGATGCTTTGGGAGGATAGATATATGTTCCCCTTGCTGCATATTCTTTTAAAATATCGTTTTGAATGGTACCGGTTATTTTTTTCAGATCGGCTCCCTGTTTTTTTGCAAGGGCAATATAAAAAGCCAAAAGAATAAATCCACTTGCATTGATGGTCATCGAACTGGAAACTTCATCCAGTTTAATTCCACGAAATAATATTTCCATATCCTCCAGGCTATCAATAGCAACACCAACTTTACCAACTTCGCCATCTGCCAATGGGTGATCACTATCATAACCAATTTGTGTAGGAAGATCAAATGCCACACTCAACCCATTAACACCCTGGCTTAATAAATAATGATAACGCTGGTTGCTTTCTTCGGCAGTGGAAAAGCCTGCGTACTGCCGCATGGTCCATAACTTGCCCCTGTACATATCGGGCTGCACACCACGGGTAAAAGGAAATTCTCCAGCCCCCCCGCCCCCCAAAGGGGGGATTTCAGGCAGATCTTTTTCAGTGTAGATCACTTTTATCTCAATCCCTGAGTCGGTGAATATTTTTTTATCTACGGGCATAGTATTCCTAAAGAGAGTTCAGTTTTATAAAAGTTTTTTGGCTTCAAATTGCAAAGCGCTTAATACAACCGTATTCATTTCTGCATCGGTACTTGCCGTATATTCCAGCAAACGTTTGCTTAGTTCAATGGCATTAGCCTGTGATGGCAGCGTTGCAGCAATCTGGTTGATGATAAAAATATTCTGGTCCTTTAAATTGCCGATCGCTTTCCACATTTGAGGACTGATATAAATTTGCTGGGTAACATTATATTCATACTCCGATCTTAATGTATCTAATAAGGTAAGCTGCAGGTCAACAACCGTCATGCCGGATGAAGAAGTACGGCTGACCAGGTTTTTTAAAGAAGACCGTTCGGCATATAAAGTAAAACGCTCCAATGCCTGCAGGCGTAATTTCAATACTTCGTTATTAATACCAAGGCGTTCCTGTATCCCATCCTTCATGCCTTTGAATTCGGCCAACAGCCAGGCCATGGCAACAAAGAACATAAAAATGGCCGCCAGGATTATATTTTGAACTGTACCTGCAGAAAAATCCATACTTCGTTAATTTGAGACAAAATTAAGGGTTTGTGTGTATGTTAAAGCCACGAATGAATGAAGAGGAAGCATCAGAAGATGAATTAAGAAATATAGCCACAAAGGCACGAAGTCACAAAGTTTTTGCATATAGGTTTTATTTTATTTCGTGTCTTAGTGCCTTTGTGGCAAAAATCTACTTTTCAGACTTTTTGTTAAACAAATGAAAATCGCAATTCGTAAAGGCAAATTGCGTTAATTATATAATTTTGTATAAAATATAGAAGATGGAAACTACAACAGCGATACCGGTCACATTAACTTCATCAGCCAAAGATGAAATTAAACGCTTGATGAATGAAGAAGGTTTCAACAAAGACCAGTTTTTAAGGATTGGCGTAAAGGGTGGGGGATGTAGTGGTATGACCTATGTTTTGGGCTTTGATTCAAAAACAGAAAAGGACGATAGTTTTGAAATTGACGGAATATCCATCATCATGGATAAGACCCATGGTATTTATTTGATGGGGATGGAAGTTGATTGGCAGGGTGGATTAAACTCCAGGGGATTTACTTTCAATAATCCCAACGCAAGTAAGACCTGCGGATGCGGAACAAGTTTTGCGGTATAGTAAACCTCATCCTCCATCTCCTTCTCCTAAGGATAGAAGGAGTGGTACGTTAAACATATCCAAACATTTTTTCTTCCAAATCGTCTTTAAAAATTATTCATCAAGAATTCGATAGCCCTCATCTCTTCGAGACAATCTTCACTTATATCTTCTCAATGATCAGTTCCCCTTTTAGGGGGTGGGGGTAAATAGTAAAGAGCCCGTTTTAAAACGGGCTCTTATTTTATAAAGTAATTCTTTATTTATTTCTTTTTTACTTCCACAGTATCGGCTGCTCCCAAAGGTTTGCTTTTTGCAAAATCAACCAATACAGGTGCACCCACAAAGATAGAAGAGTAGGTACCGGTAACAACACCGATCAACATCGCAAATGCAAAACCACGTGTTACCTCTCCACCAAAGATGAATAAGATTAACAGGGTTAAGAACACCGTAAGCGATGTCATAATGGTACGGCTTAGCGTATCATTAATAGCACGGTTGATAATATTTGTTTTGGTTGCTCCTTTCATATCCCTGCTGTATTCACGGATACGGTCAAATACAATTACGGTATCGTTCATCGAGAAACCAATAACCGTTAATACGGCAGCAATAAAGTGCTGATCAATCTCCAGCGGGAATGGTACAATGTTTTTAAAGAAAGAGAAAACAGCAAGTGTTACAAACACATCATGCAATAAAGTAAAGATGGTTCCTACTGAATATCTCCAGTCACGGAAACGGATGAATATGTACAGGAAGATAATGAGCATGGCAAAGATGGTTGCTTTAACAGCGCCACGTTTCAAGTCATCAGAAATACTTGGCTGTACGGCTGAGTAACCTTGTATATTCTTTTTTGCAAATTCAGCTTCGGTAGTAGTTGCAGGCAACACTTTTTTCAGCCCCTGGTATAATCTTGATATAACTACACTATCTGGATTATTAATATTTCCTGGTTCTTTCAGATAAGCAGTGGTAATATTTAAGTGACGGTTATCTCCAACTGTTTTAATGGTCGGATTATCTCCTTCCAACGCTACTTTCAGGTTATCACGTACTTCATCTGTTTTAACTGACCTGTCAAACTGAACAGTATAACTGCGGCCTCCTTTAAATTCAACACCTAAGTGAAAACCATTAAAGAAAGAGGCGATACCTAATATCAATACAATGACTGAAATAATATAAGCATATTTCCTGAACTCAATAAATTTATAGCTGGCGTGTTTAAATATTCTTTTAGATATGCCGGTAAAATAATTGAAGTGACGGTTCTTGTTAGTCCAGAAATCAGTGATCAGCCTGGAAACCAAAATTCCGCAGAATAAAGAAAGCAGGATACCAATGATTTGGGTTGTAGCAAAACCAAGAACCGGTCCAAGACCGAAATAAGCCAGGATAATTGCAGTAAGTAAAGAGGTTACGTGGGCATCAATTACCGGGGCAAGTGAACGTCGATAACCATCATTCACTGCCAGTTGGTAAGACTTACCCTTCGTTAATTCTTCTTTTATCCTTTCAAAAATAATTACGTTGGTATCTACTGCCAAACCAATGGTAAGTACTAAACCGGCAATACCGGCAGCAGTTAATGTAAAGCCCATTGCGGTTAACACACCAATAGTAAACAGCAGGTTCAATATCAAAGCAATATTAGCAACCCAGCCACCAGTATTATAATAAACCAGCATTAAGATAAATATTACCAGAAAAGCAATACCAAATGCCATAGCGCCACCTCTAACTGATTCTTTACCCAGTGTAGGGCCAACAACCTGTTGTGCAACAATTTTTGCAGGGGCATCTAATTTTCCTGATTTTAAAATATTTGCAAGATCCTGTGCTTCCTGAACGGTAAAACTTCCGGCGATCTCTGAACTACCGCCTTCAATCGGGCCATTTACATTTGGTGCTGAATAAACAATATCATCCAATGCAATAGCGATAGGGCGGTTCACATTTTTCGTAGTAAGCCTGGCCCATGTCTTAGCACCGGTACTGGTCATTTCCATTTTAATAGCTGGGCGGCTTTTTTCATCAAAGTCCTGCCTGGCTTCGGCTACACCTTCCCCTTCAAGCGGGGCTTTATCTGTTCCGGGCTGTGTTTTAACAGCATATAGTGGGAAGAATCTTTGAGAGCCTTTATCTGCCTTTTCTTCAATACCGAATAAAAATTTACAGTCAGCAGGAATTGCATTTTTAACTACTTCATTATTTAAGTACTCAAAAAATACACCCGTATCCTGTATAGCAACATTACCAATATTTGATAAAAAGTATTGTTTGCCCGCTTTATCCGTTTGAGGATTTTGTGGATTTATAACCCTGAAGAAAGGATTTACATTCAATAGTTTTTTTGCTGAATCAACTTTACCGGTATCTGTAACTCCATTCAGGTAATTCTGCAGGTTTTCATCTGCGATCTTTAAAGAAGCAGCTAATTCATCAATGCGGTAAACTTCCCAAAACTGAAGGTGTGCAGAAGCCTGTAATAATTTACGTACCCTTTCAACATCTGTTACACCAGCCAGTTCAACATTAATGATACCTTTATTCTCGTCAAAATTAATATTGGGTTGAGCCACACCAAATTTATCGATACGTCTTACAAGTATCTTATAAGTTTCCTTGATGGCACCACCTGCAATAGTCTTTAATTTGGTTATAACTGCAGCGTCATTATCATTTGGTTTTACATCTTTACCTGCTCCCGCAAATATGGAGGCTAATTTTCCAGCGCCATTTTGTTTGATATACGAATCTGTGAATAAAGTAATGAAGTCAGCATCGCTGCTCGTCTTTTGTGCTATTGCAGTTCTAAGTGCATTCAATAAAAGCGGGTCCTTACTGTTATTGCTTAAGGATTTCAACAGGTCCACCAGGCTAACATCCAATGTAACACTGATACCACCCTGCAGATCCAAACCAAGATTCAATTCATTGGCTTTACATTGTTTGTAAGTTGTACCAAAAATTGGATAAATGCTCTTTTCTGCAGTACTGTCAAGGATACGTTTTTTCCTGAACTCAATGGCGGCGGTTTTTTCATCGCCTTTCAAATCAGGAGAAGCAGTCCTCACTATTTTTTCTGCTTTTGCAGTTACTGAACTTTCGTAATTACGCACTACCCATGTATAGGATAATTCCCAAAGTGAAATGATAATAAGTGCAATCGTAAAAAACCAAACTAAACCTTTTAGTTTCATAATAATAAACGTTTTTAGTAGCTTCCTTGCTGAATTTTAGAAGTGTGCAAAGATAGGGGAAAAACCGATTGACAATTAGTGACGGTTAATTTTAGAATTTTACGCACTTTACACTGAAAATCAATAGTATGCTTTTTAAATACAATAGCTTTTTGAATTTTGCGGCTGCATTGGCAATATTCATTTCCTGCACCAGTGCAAAACAAGGCCGGAGTGTAAATACTAAGCACTTAACAATAACTGCCGCTGTTCCGGTTGATACAGTAAAGACAGATGAGTTCTTAAAATCTTTATTAAAACAATATCCGCAGTACTTCGATAGTATTTTAAGCCATCAAAAAGACTGGAATGTACAGGTCATTTATACACAGGTCAACCGGGGTGTAAACGGTATTCCCGGTTTGCAGCATCATTATTTTAATGTGAATCCTGCAAGATATTTTTACCCGGCATCAACGGTGAAACTGCCCATTGTTTTGCTTGCCTTACAAAGGTTGAACGAATTGAAAGATAAAGGCATTGACAAGAATACGACCATGATAACTGAAACAGCTTATAGCGGTCAAACAGCTGTTTATAATGATCCCACCACAGCAACTGGCAAACCAACCATTGCACAGTACATAAAAAAAATACTGATGGTTAGCGATAATGATGCTTTTAACAGGTTGTATGAATTTTTGGGGCAAGAGTATATAAATGCAGAGTTGCATAAGAAAGGGTATGAGGATGTTCAGATCTTACACAGGCTGGATATATTTTTATCACAGGAAGAAAACAGGCAAACCAATCCTGTTACATTCTTAGACAGTAATAATAATGTACTATATAGGCTAGCTGAACAAAGAAATAATGAAAAATATGTTTCAAGAACAGATAGCATAGGTAATGGTTTTTACCGGGGGAAAGATCTGATGAATGGAGCTATGGACTTTTCAAAAAAGAACCGCATAAGCCTGGAAGACCTGCATCAAATATTGATCAGTCTTGTATTTCCCAATAAAGTAAGGGCCAGCCAACGGTTTAATATAACAGAAGAGGACAGGCAGTTTGTATTAAAATATATGAGTCAGTATCCTACTGAAAGTGTTTACCCACCTTATTCTGCTGATACTGCAGGTTATTGGCCTGCCTACTGTAAGTTTTTATTATTGGGTGCTGAAAAAGGAGATCAGCCTGAAAACATGAGGGTCTTTAATAAATCCGGCGATGCGTATGGCCACCTGATTGATGTGGCTTATGTAGTTGATTATAAAAATAAAATTGAGTTTTTTCTTTCAGCTATTATTTATTGTAATAGTGACGGGATAATGAATGATGACAAATATGATTATAAAACTATTGGACTCCCATTTATGAAAAACTTAGGCAGGGTTATTTATGAGTATGAATTGAAAAGAGAATATAAGATCAAACCCGATTTATCATCAGTTACATTTACGTACGATA
>JBDTUK010000046.1:0-16702 GCA_040007795.1 Ferruginibacter sp. | reverse complement strand
ATTAAAGCCAAAGTGCCATTGAGCGAAATGTTTGGTTATGTAACCCAATTGCGTTCCTTATCATCCGGCCGTGCTACTTCAACCATGGAGTTCAGTCATTACTCTCCTGCGCCAAACAATATTGCAGAAGAAGTGATAGCTAAGCAAAAGGGTAAAGTGAGGATAGGAGAAGAATAAAGCAAATGCTTATTAATAGGAAACCCCATTCTGAAAAGAGTGGGGTTTTTGTTTGGCATAATCTTGGCAAGTATATAATATTATCACTTAAAATCTGGTCATGCAAAAATCACTTTTAGCAATACTGCTTCTCATATCAACAGCATCATTTGCTCAACGCAATAAAGTAAACGGTGAACAGGAAAATTTCTTTCGCTTTGGTGCAAAGGGTGGCGTTAATGTAAATAAGATCAGCGGGCAATCTTATAAAGAAGGGTTCAACTTTAATTTCCAGGCAGGCGTTTTCTTACAATTCAATTTCAGTAACCGTTTTGGGCTACAGCCCGAAGTTAATTTTGTACAAACCTCCTCCGAGTTCAGCAATGATGCTTCGGATATTTATGATGATATTTTCAGAGATGGAAGCCAGAAAAAATCAAAACTTAATTACCTGGAGGTTCCTTTATTACTGAATATAAATGTAGGAGTAAGTAAAAGGGTAAAACTGCAGATAGGTCCCGCGTATGGTGGTTTGTTGAAACAAACTACCGACAGTTTAAAAACCAATGGTAATATTTATAAAAACGCCGAATGGGCAGCCATTGGTGGTTTGTGGATACAACTACCCTTTGTAAACTTAGGTGCAAGATATAAGGTTGGCCTAACAGATCTTAACGCAATAGATAACCGCCAGTCTTGGAAAAGCCAGTCCATCCAGGTTTTTGTTGGCATCACCTTTTAGTTTTTAAAACACAGGCATTGCATTTTTGAAAATGAGGTTGTATTTTGTTATACACAATCATGCACTATGCAAAACATCCGCTTAGAAAATCTTCTTTTAATTGATATTGAAACAGTATCAGAATCTGCTGAGTTTGCTGCATTGAATGAAGAATGGCAATTACTCTGGCAGGAAAAAGTGCAGCGTACTTTACCTGAAGATATTTCTGCTGCAGAATTTTATCCTCAGCGTGCCGGCGTAATGGCCGAGTTTGCAAAAGTTGTCTGTATCAGTATCGGTTATTTCAGAAAAGACGGTAATATGCAACTCCTGCGTTTAAAATCTTTTTATGGCGATGATGAAAAAATATTGTTACAGGATTTTATTACTGCACTGCATAAGATGGATGGCAATAATAGCAAATGGAGTTTTACCGGGCATAACATAAAAGAGTTTGATATACCATTTATATGCCGCCGGTTACTGATCAATGGTTTGCCCGTTCCTCCCTTTCTTGATTTTCAGAATATGAAACCCTGGGAAACCAATATGGTGGATACTTTTCAATACTGGCGGTTTGGAGATTATAAACACTACACTTCTTTAAAATTACTGGCGGCGGCATTAAAAGTGCCTTCACCAAAAGATGATATTGACGGCAGCATGGTTGGTGATGTATATTGGAAAGAAAAAAATCTTGACCGCATTGTTACATATTGTCAAAAAGACGTAGTAACTACCGGCAATATTATTTTAAGGTTTAAGAATATGCCGTTGCTGAATGAATCGCAGATCGTAATTGTTATCTAAAAAATCAATTTATCTTTTTCAACAGTGTTATAAAAACAGGAAAGTGATCACTGTAACCATAATTGTAAGTCATTCCATCCCAGGTTCTTTTTGCATATCCTTTATACTTACCGGTTTGTTGTACTAAAAATTGTTTATTGAAAATAGTTGCTTTATGGAAAAAATATCCCTTTTGATCTTTATCCAGCCAGGCTTGTGATATAATGACCTGGTCAAATAAACCCCATGAATCCTGGTATGCCAGGGTACCAATGCCCCTTCTGTAAAAATCGGCCCATGGATTGAACAGGCCTGTTTCTTTTACATCACTCATCTTTCCTTTGGCACCAAGTGTTTTGGTCACACTGGGGCTTATCGGGTCATCATTCAGGTCACCCATGATAACAACTTTCGATTTTGAGTTTACTGTCATCAACGAATCCACCACTCTTTTAACTACTCCGGCAGCTGCGGCCCTGGCCGGTATTGAACGCTCCTCGCCGCCTGAGCGGGAAGGCCAGTGGTTTACAAAAACATGTATAGTATCACCATCCATTAGTCCTTTGACATATAATACATCACGGGTAAAATAAGAATCTTTTGATCCACCCGGGAGTCTTACAAAAAGCTTGTTACTATACAGAGGGTTAAAATATTTTGGATTATAGATCAATCCCACATCTATGCCCCTGACATCAGGTGAATTATAATGTACAAATTTTAAATTCCTGTTTTTTAGATACTTATGATTAATGAGTGCGGTGAGAACAGTATCGTTCTCAATCTCGGCAACACCTAATAATGCCAGCCCGTCGGGGTTAATATCTATCCCCATTTGGGAAACAACGGAGGCCAGCCTGCCGACCTTATCTAAAAAAACACGGGTATTATAATGCCTTTCGCTGTTAGGTAAAAACTCCTCGTCATCCACCATTGGGTTATTCACTGTATCATAAAAATTCTCAAGATTATAAAAGCCAATCAAGGAGGGATGGTAGCTGTCTTTTTGTGCAAAACCAAATGAGATGGACAATAAAAAAATAGCTATCGTTAGAAGAATTTTGTTCATAAAATTTATTAATAAACAGCAAAGTTATTCATCTGCAATTGATTTAAGTTATATTAAAATGAATAATATGTTATGTGTGCAATTTTTATGCTTAAAGCCACATTAAATGGATACATTTGCAGACCTTTTTTAACTAAAAAAATATGATGCCAAAAATTAGACATTGCTTGCTTGTGTTCATACTTTCGGGGGTTTTTATACCAACCGCATTTTCACAAAATCAAAAGATCAAAGACACGCTGCCAACCCGTGATACGCTGGTTGAAATTTTAAGGGAAAATTTACAGGATAATATCCCGGTGATCTCGTTAGATGAAAGTGACGGCCAGGATGGAAGCGCCCAAAATATTTCTTCGCAGCTTAGCGCCGGCAGAGACCCGTTTTTAAACGCCGCTACTTTTAAATTCAGTGCAGTACGTTTCCGGATACGGGGTTATGATGCTGATAATTTTGGCACTTATATAAATGGTGTACCTATGGAAAACCTCGATAACGGTTTTACACCATATGGACAGTGGGGCGGATTAAACGATGTTTTGCGTAACCGGGAATCCACAGTTGGCTTAACGGCAACTACATTTGCTTATGGCGATATAGGCGGGCTCTCATCTTTTGATACCAGGGCATCACACCAGCGCAAACAAACCAGTATCAATTACGCATTAAGTAATCGTAATTACAGTAATCGCTTAATGCTTACCCATTCAACCGGCTTAAACAGTAAAGGATGGGCATTTTCTTTTTCAGGATCACGCCGATGGGCCGATGAAGGATTTACTGACGGTACCTATTATAACGGCTGGTCTTTTTTTGCAGGCGTTGATAAACGTATTAATGACAGGCACCTGCTTTCATTTGTGGCATTCGCAACACCAACTGAAAATGGCCGCCAGGGAGCTTCTGTAAAAGAAATGCTGAATATTACCGGAGATAATTTTTATAATCCTTACTGGGGTTACCAGAATGGTAAAAAAAGAAATGCAAGTGTTGCCAAATCCTTTCAACCCATAGGAATATTAACACACGACTGGAAAATATCTGATAAAACAACTTTGGTAACGGCAGGTTCTTTCAGTTTTGGAAAAAGAAGTACTACCGGGCTTGACTGGTACAATGCCGCAGACCCGAGGCCTGATTATTACCGCTATCTTCCAAGCTACCAGTTTGACCCTCTGCTTGGAGAACAGGTAAGACAGGAACTGCTGAATGATGTCAATAAACGCCAGATCAACTGGGATGCTTTATACAATTCCAATTATAATTCTTCTGATGTAGTACATAATGCCAATGGAATTATCGGTAACGATGTATCCGGCAAAAGGTCACATTATATTGTTGAGGACAGGATCATCAATACCACAAAATATAATTTCAACAGTACGCTAAACAGTTCGGTTTCTGAGAACATATCTTTTTCAGCAGGCATAACTTACCAGGCACAGGTTAACCATTATTATAAAGAAGTGGATGATCTACTGGGCGGAGATTTTTATGTGGATATTAACCAGTTTGGAGAAAGGGATTTTCCGACCAATGCCAACGCAGGCCAGAATGACCTTAACAACCCAAACAGGATATTAGGTGTTGGTGATAAGTTTGGTTATAATTATGATATCAATATCAAAAAAGGTTCTGTTTGGTTGCAGGGAGTTTTTAAATTCCGCAAAATTGATGTTTTTGTGGCCACCGATCATTCTTATACCAGTTTTTTCAGGTATGGTAATGTAAGGACCGGTTTGTTTCCTAATAACTCTTACGGAAAATCTACTACCTATAATTTTTATAATTCCGGCATTAAGGGTGGTGTAACTTATAAAATTGACGGACGAAATTATCTTTTTGCCAATGGCTCTTACCAGTCAAGAGCACCTTTCTTTGAAAATGCATTTATTGCACCAAGGACAAGGGATTTTGTACAGGATAACATGAAATCTGAAGAAATACTTTCCGTGGAAGGTGGATATGTAATGAATGCCCCTAAATTAAAAATCAGGGCTACGGGTTATTATACACAGTTCAAAAACCAGTTAAACGTACTTACTTTTTATAATGACGAGTTCCAGAATTTTGTGAACTATGCTATCAGTAATATCGGAAAAATTCATGCCGGTGTTGAATTTGGCGCTGAAGCAAAAGTATATAAAGGTTTGAGCGTAACAGCGGCTGCTGCGATTGGGCAATATACGTATAATACCCGCCAGAGTGCAACGGTAACTGCCGATAACAGCACAGCTGTCTTATCAAAAGATGTTGTTGTTTATTCCAAAGACTTTTATGTACCTACACCACAACAGGCCTATACCATTGGGTTGGATTACCGTTCACCCCGGTTCTGGTTCATCAATGTTAATTTTAATTACTTCGATAAAATGTATCTTGATTTTAACCCCGTACGCAGAACTGCAGCAGCAACAAGCGGTGTTATTGAAGGATCTGAACTGTGGCACAAGATACTTGACCAAACCCAATTAGAATCGCAATATACCCTGGATGCCTTTGCTGGATATTCCTGGATGATGAACAGGAGATTTCACAGCCTTAAGAAAAGAACATTCCTTGTTTTTAATGTAGGCGTTAATAATATTCTCAATAACAGGGATATTGTTTCGGGTGGCTACGAACAATTGCGTTTTGATTTTGCAGGAAAGAATGTAGATAAATTCCCTGATAAAAGATTTTATGCATACGGTATCAATTTCTTTGCCAGCGTTGGCGTAAGGTTTTAAAGAACAACAAACACTTAAAAAATTTTTTAAAAAATAAATTATGAACAAGATCTTAAAATTAATAACGGTGGTAATACTGGTTGCTTCAGTTGGCACATTCAGCGCATGTAAAAAAACTTTTGATAATCCTCCCGGCGCTGCTGATCCAAATATTATAGCCAATACATCCATTAAAAGTCTGAAAGCACTGCATAGTTCATCAGGTGCATTTGATGTGATCACTGCTGATCTTATAATTTCAGGTGTGGTTGTTGCAGATGATAAGAGTGGAAATTTATACAAACAATTATTTATACAGGATGCAACCGGGGGCTTGCAGATTTTACTGGATGCAAACAGCCTGTATGGCACTTACCCGGTAGGCCGCCGTATATTTATCCGTTGCAAAGACCTTTGCATTAGTGATTATAACGGTATGATGGAATTAGGGGTTAAAGCTACTGTTGCCGGTTTACCTTCTCTTGAAGGAATTCCTGCAAACGTCATCAGCAGGTATGTAATAGGAGGTTCTATAAACAACCCCGTTGTACCTATTGTGGTTACCCAGGCACAATTGGGAACTAATATGCAGGATCAGTATCTTGGATCACTGATACAACTGGATGGATATGAATTCAGCGACACAACAGAAACTTTTTCTGATACGTCTGTATACAAAAGCACGGTGAATCTTGATATTAAAAGCTGCTCAGGTGCTACTATAATTATACGTACCAGCGCTTATGCAAATTTTGCAGGACAAAAAGTGCCTGGTGGTAATGGCAGCGTTGTAGCTATTTACACAACTTTTGGAACTACTAAACAATTATTATTACGTAATGCTGAAGATGTAAAATTTACCGGAAGCCGTTGTAATATCTTTGAAGAATATTTTAACTCACTTACCACTACAGATAATAATCAGGATTTTGCTTTTGCCGGCTGGAAGAATATAGCGCCAAATGCTACAGCCAAATATAAGTATACTGTTTTCGGCAGCACAGGAAAAGCAGTAAAAGTTACAGCATTTGGTACGGCTTTAACTTTTGATACTGCCTGGTTAATAACACCAGCAATTGCACTTCCGGCAGGTACTACACCTCAATTTGGTTTTAGTACAGCTTACCAGTTTGCAGTAGGGCCAACAATAATGCATGCGTATATTTCGACAAACTATAATGGCAGCAATACACCATCAACATCTACCTGGACACAATTAACTACCAATGCTAATATTCCGGCTAATACGGCAGTGAACAACTCCAGTACTTTCAGTTCTTTAACGGGTACCGGAAATATCAGCTTAGCTGCTTATGCAGGCCAGACTGTATACATTGCTTTTAAATATGTTGGAAGTGTACCAAACCAAACAACAAATTTTGAAATAGACGATATAAGGATCACAAGACAGTAATTTACTGACGGGTTTTCAATCATATAAGAGCCATACCTTTTATCCGGTATGGTTCTTATAAGGTTTTTTAAATAATGTGTTATATAATACAACGACAAATTTCGATTATGAAAAAAATAATTACACTTTTACTGGTACTTGCTTCGATGTCCGGTTTTTCCCAATCCACTACCCTGGTAATAAGTCAGGTTTATGGAGCAGGTGGAAATGCGGGAGCGCTTTTTAATGCAGATTATGTGGAATTGCACAATATATCCGGTACTTCGCAAAGTATAGCAGGCTTTTCCATACAGTATGGTTCTGCCACAGGTGCTACCTTTTCAGGTGTATCAGCCTTACCATCTGTAAGTATTCCTGCAGGCGGATACTATTTGATACAAATGAGTACTGTTGGTGCAACGGGTGCTGCTCTTCCAACACCGGATAATATTGCCAATCCTTCAATTGCAATGGCTGCCGGAGCAGGAAAATTAGCATTGGTAAATGGTACAACAGCCATAACTGTATGCAATGCCGCCAATGTTATTGATTTTGTTGGATATGGCAGTACTGCTAATTGCTGGGAAGGCACAGGCCCTACTGGTACATTAAGCGCCACTTTAGCCGCATTCAGAGGAAATAACGGATGTACTGAGACCAATGACAATACAACAGATTTTACAACGGCTGCTCCTGCTCCACGTAATGGTGCATCACCTGTGTTCAATTGTGGTGTTCCCTTACCACCAACTTTATCAGCCACTGCACTTACTGCTTTTGGAAATGTTTGTATAAATATTGTTGCAGGCCCTAATTCATTTACCATAACAGGCAGCAATCTTACTAATGCTAATGTAACAGTAGGTGCTTTAGCAGGGTTTACCTATTCAACCACTGTAGCCGGAACATATACAGCTTCTTTAAACTTAACCCAGCCAGGCGGAGCTTATTCACAACAAATATTTGTAAGGTTTACACCAACTGCGGTTCAATCATATAATGGTAATATCGCTGTAGGTGGAGGTGGTGCACCTTCAGTTAATGTAGCTGCTGCCGGTTCAGGAATAAATACAGTTCCATCTGTTACTACCGGTGCAGCAACTGTAATAACTACAAATTCTGCAACGCTTGCCGGAAGTATTACGGCTAATGGTTGTTCGGCAATAACTGCTTATGGTGTTGAGTACAGCATTGTTAACGGCTTCCCGAACGGAACCGGTACAGCAGTTGCTTCTACCAATTTAGCAGGTGGTAATTTTTCCTCTAATGTTGCAGGCTTAACTCCGGGACTGACCTATTATTATCATGCTTATGCTACCAATGGTGGTGGTACAGGTTATGGTACACAGAATTCTTTTACTACTATTGCACTAACGCCGGTTATAACTGTTACAGCACTTACATCATTTGGAAATGTTTGTACTAATACAACCGCAGGCCCTAATTCTTTTACAATTAATGGTACAAATCTTACGGCTGCAAATATTTCTGTTGGGCCATTAGCTGGATTTACTCTTTCAACTACATCCGGTGGAACTTATACTGCCACATTAACTTTAACCCAGCCCGGTGGAAATTATACGCAGCAAATATTTGTAAAATTCAGCCCTGTTGCAATTCAATCTTATAACGGAACTATTCCGGTAACGGGTGCAGGTGCCCCTGCAACAAGTGTTGCCGCAGTTGGAGCAGGCGTAAATACTGCTGCATCAGTTACCAGTGGCGCAGCAAGTGCAATAACACAGACTTCAGCAATTTTGGCCGGAACAATCCCTTCTATTGGTTGTTCGGCAGTAACAGCTTATGGAGTTGAGTACAGCACTACCAATGGTTTTCCTAACGGAACGGGTACTGCGGTACCGTCAGCTAATTTAACTGGGATTAATTTTTCTTCTGCTCTTGCAGGTTTAACTCCGGGTACAACTTATTATTATCATGCTTATGCTACCAATGCAGGCGGTACATCTTATGGTGTGCAACTTTCATTCACTACATCAGCGCCTGTATTAACAGCAACACCACTTACGGCGTTTGGAGCTAATTGTATCAATACAACAGCAGGACCCAATTCATTTACTATTAACAGTAATGCACTACTTGTTGCCAATGTGAATGTTGGTCCTTTAAATGGCTATAGTTTTTCAACCACTGCAGGCGGAACTTATACAGCATCATTGAGCTTAGCACATCCTGCGGGAGCATATACACAAACAATTTATGTTAAGTTTAACCCGATAGCTGTACAATCTTATAATGGCAATATAGGTGTGAGTGGAGGAGGTGCAATAGCCGTTAATGTAGCAGCCAGCGGAAGCGGTGTTAATACAACAGCTACGATAGCTACCGGAAATGCAACCATACTTTCTGCCAATTCAGTAGTATTAGATGGCAGTGTAAGCAGTATTGGCTGTAGCCCTGTTACAACTTATGGTATTGAATATACCGGTATCAGCGGTTTGGCTAATGGTCTGGGTACAAAGGTTCCATCGGCTAATTTAAACAGTGGTAACTTTTCTGTTCCGGTAAGTGGTTTGGTACAAAATGCAACTTATTATTACAAGGCTTATGCAACTAATAATGGCGGTATTGCTTATGGTCCCGAAAAATCTTTTACAACCAAAGGTATTCCTGATGGCTTCGTGATCTACTCGAGCCCGATAAAACGTGGTGGCAACCTTCACTACACTTATAAAGGAATAAAACCCGGCCATTATGAGATACAGATCTTTAATAGTGTTGGCCAATTGGTTTATCAAAGAGAGCTGATCACCCAGTTAAACTTTATTGATGATAATTTTATAGTACCGGGTAAATTAGGAACCGGTGCTTATAGTTTACATATTGTTAACCCTGAGTTCAGGGATAAGAAAATATTTATGATCTGGTAAGGAGATTGAAATGATTTTATAAAGAGCGGCTTCAGGAGAGGCCGCTCTTTTGTTTTATTATATCATATACTATAATAATAATTTAGTTGTATTAAATTTGGGAATGTAACACTTACAATGTCCAAAGAAATATCAAATTGGTTTCGATTTAATTTAATTATTCGAACCATATTTTGTATTGGCTGGATTATAACATTGCCTTTTATAATAAATAATGTAATCAGGCATCCTGTCCGGGAAATTATCTTCTTTTTAGTATTTTGGCTTATACTCGGATTTATTATTATTATCAATGTCGTCATGGGGATTAAAAAGCTAATAGAGAAAAATGTGAATTGACATCCCAGAAAATGCCAACCTGACAGCAAACTCTCATTGGTATTATGTTTGTTACCTTACACCAAACAAATAAATTATGCAAAAAGGAAGTATACGTGTACAAACGGAGAACATTTTCCCCATTATCAAGAAATTCCTCTACAGTGAACATGACATTTTTTTACGGGAACTGGTAAGTAATGCGGTAGATGCCAATCAGAAGCTGAAGACACTTTCTTCCATTGGTGAGGCAAAGGGTGAATTGGGTGACCTGAAAATTGACATTAAGATCGATAAGGATAAAAAGACTTTGACGATTTCTGATACAGGCCTTGGTATGACGGCTGAAGAGATTGATAAATACCTTAACCAGGTAGCATTCAGCGGGGCAGAGGAATTTTTAGAAAAATACAAGGGCCAGAATGAAGCCAATATCATCGGCCACTTTGGATTGGGTTTTTACAGCTCTTTTATGGTGAGCGATAAGGTAGAAGTTTTTTCAAAAAGTTTTAGGGAAGGAAGTAAAGGGGTAAGATGGGAATGTGATGGCAGTCCTGAATTTACATTAGAAGAAGTTGAAAAAGAAAACAGGGGCACTGATATTATTTTGCACCTGAATGAAGAAAGCCAGGAATTTTTAGAAGCGTCAAGAATAGAAACTGTACTTGAAAAATTTTGTAGATTTTTACCAATCCCTATCTTTTTTGAAGATAAGCAGATCAACAATCCTACACCAGCCTGGACAAAGAAACCGTCTGAATTAACTACAGAAGATTACCAGAATTTTTATAAAGAATTGTACCCTTTTGGCGAACCACCTTTGTTCTGGATCCATCTGAATGTAGATTATCCTTTTAACCTTACTGGTATTTTATATTTTCCAAAGATCAAGCAGAGCTACGAAATACAGAAAGATAAAATTCAACTTTATTGCAACCAGGTTTTTGTTACTGATGAGGTTAAAGATATTGTGCCGGAATTTTTAATGCTGATGCATGGAGTTATTGACAGCCCGGATATTCCGCTGAATGTAAGCCGTAGTTATTTACAAGGCGACCCTAATGTACGTAAGATAAATTCACACATAACAAAAAAGGTGGCAGATAAATTAGAAGAAATATTTAAAACAGACCGGAAACAATTTGAAGAAAAATGGGAAAGCCTTGGCCTGTTTGTTAAGTATGGTATGATGACGGATGATAAATTTTTAGAGAAGGCCAATAATTTTCACATATTGCAGAACAGTAAAGGAGAAACTTTTTACACACTTGAAGAATATAAGCTGGCAACAGAAACCCTTCAAAAAAACAAAGACGGTAAACTGGTAATCTTATATACCACTAACCCGGTGCAACAGGATGCTTATATTCAGCAGGCTAATGCCAAAGGTTATATTGTTGTAAAGCTGGAAACCATTATTGATAATGGGTTTTTAAACCAAATGGAGATGAAGTGGGAGAATGTACAGTTTGTAAGGGTGGATAGTGATATTGTTGATAATTTGGTTGATAAGCAGGAGGGTGGTGATAGTGTTTTGAGCAAAGATGATGAAGCAAAACTGAAAAACCTGTTTGCGGTTAAAATGCCGGAATTGAATGTATCGGTAGAAGTAAAGGGATTAAGTGCTGAAGCACCACCGGTTGTTGCAACCCGGCCTGAGTTTATGCGCCGCATGAAAGATATGGCTGCCATGCAGGGTGGTATGGGAGCTTTTTATGCAAATATGCCTGATGAAGTAACCCTTACTGTAAATGGGAATCATGCAATTTATAAAACCGTGTTGGCAGAAACAGAAAAAGATAAACAGGAGAAAGTAGTGCACAACCTGGCCGACCTTGCTTTGTTATCCCAGGGTTTGCTTAAGGGAAACAGTTTAACGAGTTTTATAAACAGGAGTGTCGAGCTGATGAGTTAAGAATATGGGTTTAGATGTTTAGAAAGTTTAGGGATTGTAATTAATTACAATCCTTTTTAGTTTTCAAGAATTACGGCTTCGAGGTATTTCATTTTTTTGCTGTACCAGGTTTCTTTAAAATCTGCTTTGATGAAGAGTTCTTTGTGCAATGGATTTACATAAATGATATTGATCTTTCTTGGATGGCTTTGTAAACTGGTTAAAATATTATTTACTACAGCACTCATAATAATTTCATCAAAGGGGTTAAAGAAAAAAATACAATCCACATCATCCGGTATTTCAAAATAAAAGGCATCGTTGTTAATGATGCTAAATTGAAGTGACGGGATCTTTTGTTTGGTAACAGTAAGGTTTGCTTTTGCCGCATCACACAATTCCTTTGAAAAATCAATTCCGGTTACCTGTTTAAACCCCTTGCTGGCAGCTATACACAAGGCCCTGCCTTGGCCAGATCCGATATCTAAAAAATGATTTTTGAGTGAAGCAGGCAATTGTTGAAATATTTCTTCCAGTAGGGTATAGCTGACCGGCATATAGATAGTAGCATGCGTAATGTCTATACCTTTACTCTCCAGTTTTTTTAGCTCATCTGCTCCGGTAGTATTTATTCCGTATTTTTTCTCACCCTTAATTTCCTGCCTGATTATATACCAGGCAATACTGATGTTCCAGTTATAAGCGATGTAAAAAAAATATTTTATGTAGGAGAAGAATTTCATTATTCGCTGCTGCGGAGGTCAATGACTTTTAATTGTAAACTGGTGGTACCATTCCATTCATTTTCATCTAGGGTAAAAACAATGTCAACTGGCTTCTTCAATAACGGGAATTTAGCTGCCAGGTTAAACCCAATTCCTGTAAAAGAATATTTATCCTGTTTCACCACAAAACGAATATGTTCTTCTTTTACAATTTTAGAATAGCCGGTATCCAAAACTTTTTTTGCAACAAAGGTGGGCCGCATATTTTCAGGGCCAAAGGGTTCCATCTGGCAAATGATCTGGTAAAAGCTTTGATTTAATATGGCAAATGTAATTTCTGTATCAATGATTATTTCAGGTATCAGCAGATGCGGTGGTATTGTGTTTGCTACCACTTCTTCAAATTTATTGGTAAAGGCTGTTATATTTTCAGGTAATAAAGAAAGTCCGGCAGCTGCAAAATGTCCTCCATAACCTAATAAGTGTTCCCTGCAGGCGTGAATAGCTTCATATAAATTAAAACCAGGAACGCTCCTGGCACTTCCTGCTGCTACATCGCCACTCTGTGTAAGTACAACAGTTGGCCGGTAATAAGTTTCAATCAACCTGCTGGCTACAATACCTACAACACCTTTATGCCAATGATCTCGAAATACGACAGTTGTTTTTTTATTTTGTAATGAGACATCCGTATTTATTATTTCAAGTGCTTCAGCAGTAATGCTGCTGTCTGCTTCTTTACGGTCGCTGTTATCGCTATGGAGCATTTCTGCAAATTCAAGCGCTTTGTCATAATCATCTTCAATAAATAATTGTACAGCTTTTTTTGCATCATCCATTCTGCCTGCAGCATTTACCCTTGGTGCAATAACAAACACTACATTATTAATGGATAATTTTTTTTGAATACCACCTAAAAAGATCAAAGCTTTAATACCGGGATTAGGATTACTGTTTATTTTTTCTAATCCATAGTAGGCTAGTATCCTGTTTTCTCCGGTCATAGGTACAATATCAGCCGCAATGGCAACAGCAACCAGATCAATATAACAAAAGTAATATTCTTCATCTATATTGAAATGCCGGGCCAATGCAGTGATAAGTTTAAAACCTACGCCACATCCACAGAGTTCCTTGTATGGATAATTACAATCTTTTTGTTTGGGATTGAGAATGGCAACGGCTACCGGAATTTCTTCATCAGGTAAATGATGATCACATACAATAAAATCAATGGAAAGGGTTTTTGCGTAGGCGATCAGGTCAACAGATTTAATACCACAGTCCAAAGAAATAATCAAAGAGAAATTATTTTCTTTTGCAAAATCAATTCCCATTTTACTTACGCCATAACCCTCCCGGTATCGGTGGGGAATATAAAAATCCAAAAAATCGGTTTCGTAAATTTTGCAGAGAAAACGGTACATAGAGGCCACAGAAGTGGTACCATCCACATCATAATCACCAAAAACCAGTATTTTTTCTTTTTTTTCAAAAGCTGCAACGATACGATGCACAGCCTTATCCATATCCTTCATAAGATATGGGTCATGTAGATCGCTTAATTGGGGCCTGAAGTAATACCGGGCTTTTTCATAAGTATCAAAACCTCTCTCTGCTAAAATACAGCAAAGAGCATGGTTTATTTTTAGCGAATCCTGTAAAGCAGCCACTTTACTTTCATCTGTATTTAATATTTTCCATCTTTTTTCCATTTTAGTATTTCCTGTCAGTTGTAAAACGCACCAGGTCTTCTAATGCTTTTCTTACAGGGTCATCCGGGAAGCTATACAAAATTTCCAAAGCCTCATCCCGGTAGACATTCATTTTTTCAGATGCGTATTTAATTCCACCAACATTGGTTACGGTATCAATAACAAATTTTACTTTTTTTGGATTTTTATTTTCATTTTTGATAATATAAACTAATTCTCTTCTTGCAGAAGAAGATACATTATTTAATGTGTAGATTAGTGGAAGTGTAAGTTTTTTTTCTTTTATATCATTGCCGGTTGGTTTACCAATATCTTCTTTGCCATAATCAAACAAGTCATCTTTAATTTGAAAAGCAATGCCCACTTTTTCACCGAAGATTTTCATTTTGGATGTTATTTCTTCATTTTTACTTGTACTGTAAGCACCTACAGCACAGGCTGAGGAAAGTAAAGAAGCTGTTTTATTACGAATGATCTCAAAATAAATGTCTTCATTCAAATTTAATTTTCTGGTTTTTTGAATTTGTAACAATTCACCTTCGCTCATTTGTTTTACGGCATCTGAAAGAATATGTAAATGCCGGAAGTCATTATTAGAAGTAGCCAGTAATAACCCTTTTGATAGCAGGTAATCTCCAACAAGTACTGCGATCTTTTTATTCCAAAGTGCATTTATTGAAAAGAAGCTTCTACGTTCTAAAGAATCATCCACCACATCATCATGAACAAGTGTGGCTGTATGTAATAATTCAACCAATGCAGCAGCTCTATATGTACTTTCATTTATTTCTCCATGAAGTTTTGCACTTAATAAAACGAATTTAGGCCTTAGCTGTTTTCCTTTACGTTTTATAACATACCTCATTATCGTATCCAGTAACAGCGTTTCACTTTTAACTGCATCCGCAAACTTTTTTTCAAAAGTATTTAGTTCATCTCCTATAATATCATTTATGAAGTCCATAAGTAAAATCCCGGCAATATAACACAGTGAAAAACCTTGTCAAAGTAATTTATTTGTAACTTTTACGTTGTTATGGGGGTAAAAATCAGTTTTATCCTAAAAAAATCCTAAATTTGGCGCAACGAAACCACAACTATTTGTGTCTTGCTCTCAAATGCCAGAAAGTGGAAATATTTAAGAATAACCTAAATAAATTATAAAAAAGTTTGATTATTAGGTAGCAATTGATATTTTTGCAGTAAATTAACATTACCCATTAAATAAATTTATTAATTATTAAATTATGATAAGCAAAAAGTACAAAACCTTATTAGGGATATTATTTTTGTTTCTTTCAACAGGAGCATTTGCACAGGTTGGGGGAAAAGGAAGCGTTTACGACTCTTCTGTAATATCTGCTAAAAAAATGCCTCAGCAAAATGAATTCTGGAACGGTTCCTATAACTTTCCAGCTAAGCCCCGTAATATGTGGGAAATTGGTGTTTCTGGTGGTATGTTTACCGTAAGTGGTGACGTAGCTGCTAGACTGCCGACTATAGGCTTTACTGCCCATGTTAGAAAAGCTTTTGGGTATGTCTTTTCATTAAGGCTGCAATACTTAAATGGAACTGGTAAAGGGTTAAACTGGTTGGGAAGTAATAATTATCAGAAAAACCCAGCATGGAATTCAAAGTATAATGCCCCAGTTCTGATTCCCGGAAGTTCTGCTAATAAAACTGTTGGTACATTAAATCCTACTGGTACTTTAAACATACCATTCGATAAAGTTTTTTATAACTACAAAGTTCACATGCAAGACCTCGGATTACAGGGCATAGTTACTTTGAATAATATTCGTTTTCATAAGAATAAGACTGGAATTGTGATTTATGGAGGTGGAGGTATCGGAGTTTCATGGTTTAAAACAATGGTTAATG
The DNA here is from genome assembly GCA_040007795.1 of Ferruginibacter sp. Lineage (GTDB taxonomy): Bacteria > Bacteroidota > Bacteroidia > Chitinophagales > Chitinophagaceae > Ferruginibacter. The sequence goes on along the minus strand of JBDTUK010000046.1, from coordinate 448 downwards.
CTTTAGATGCCGGTGGTAAACCATATACAGCTTTATTTAATTCGACTACAAGTGCTAATTACTCCAACCGCAAAGACGTGATTAAAGTTTTAAAAGCCGGTATGGATAAAACTTATGAAACAGTTGCTGATAATGAACTTACCCGACGCCCTAAACTAGGTGATAACACACTTAAACCTTCTGCTACTGTATTAGCTGGAGTGGCATTTAAATTGAGTAAAAGAATAAACCTGGCAATTGAAGACAGGTGGACCTTTGTTAAAACTGATTTACTGGATGGCCAACGCTGGCAGGAGCAAGGATGGGGAGATGCTAGCCTTACAAGTGATTTTGATTCTTACAATTATGCTTCTATTGGTTTAAATTTTAACCTTGGAGGTAAATCAGTAGAACCATTATGGTGGGTTAATCCTTTGGATTATGCCTATGATGAGTTAAGAAATCACCG
>JBDTUK010000045.1:0-9760 GCA_040007795.1 Ferruginibacter sp. | reverse complement strand
AAAAAAGAAAAAAGCCGCATAGAAATGCGGCCTTTGTTAAGAATCTTTCGATTCTGTAACCCCCAAAGAAAACATCGTAAACCAAGCACTAACGTTCTTCTTAGCCGGGGGTACGGGCTATAAACGTGGTTTAGGGCTTTATTATTTTGCTGGTTGAATTATTTCGGTATTTATTTGTTGTCCGTTGGCATCCACAGGGCAAACCTTGTAATAAGCCTTGCTTCCTGCTGCTGCATCTTTTATTTTACCCTTGTATTGATACCTGTTTCCCTGTTGACGGGGATCAGGACCAAAAACGAGGGCAATGGTTGAAAACTTTTGGCCATCGGTACTTCTTTGTATCTGCCAAAAATTGGTTTCAATAAGTCCGTCAGTTGACCAGTCAATAATAAGCTGCATATTGTTTTCATATACTTTAAAATTTGTAATGCTGATAATTTTTTGATCACTTACTGATTGTTGAGCTTGACTATTACCCGAAATAAGAAGGGTAATCATAAGCAGGTAAATTATTTTTTTTAAAGTATTCATTGCTTTTGTTTTTTAGATTTTATCTGGTGTTCCGGGATAAAAGCTTTGCAATGAATAATGGATTTTTGTAAAAGGAAGCCGGCGATTTTTATCTCACCGCCAGCTTCCGGTGAACTGTTGCTAACCAGGGTAGGGTAAATTAGTTCTTGATTAGTTTTTGGTTGTCGATCACAGTTCCGTTAAGGACCAGCTGGGCCAGGTACATCCCGGTAGCTAATCCGCCAAGGCCATCAATTTTAATGTTGTTGTAGCCCTTACTTATTGTAGATTGTTTGGATAACATTGTTTGACCGGCCAGGTTAGTGATGCGTATTTGTGCATTACCATTTTCAGTTGCAGTAAAACGTACCGTTACATTCTCAACAAATGGATTTGGAGAAACCTGCATGCTAACATCCGCCTTGGCCTGTAACCTTACAGCTATAACCTTGCTGTAGGTTGCTTTACCATCAATATCAATTTGCTTTAAGCGGTAATACACTATTGATCTGCCCTGTAACTGGGTAGAATTGTCTTTAAACTGGTAACTCTTACCTGAACCATTTGTTGTAAAACCATCCAGTACCAAACCAGCCGTACTGTAGCTATTCATATCAAAAGACCTTTCCACTTCAAAATGGCTGTTGTTTATTTCCAGGGCAGTTATCCATTTTAGTAAAACTGATTTATCATTAACCACTGCATCAAAAGAAAGATAGTCAACAGGTAATGTTAGGGGCATAGTTATGTTACTGAAATATCCGCAGGCATACCTGTCCTGAACCGTAAAAGAAGCATCCGTTTTATTCCCAACCCGTACCTCATTAATTTTATCTTTATTAGTAAAGTTGAAATTTATATTTGTCCGGTAAGAAGAGGTATCAATATTATTATAATTCGCAACCGTGCCGGTTGCCTGAGTGAAACCACTTGGTTGTGTCATTGTAAGCGTAGTATTATTAGCTACGGTATAGCTGTCAAAATTCTTGGTTGCAACAAATTCTCTTACATGCTGATTATCACCATCAACATCAATAAAAGAAAGTACAAAACAGCTATAGGTATGATTAGAACCATTATTGGAATTCTTATATTCAATCTTAAAACCAATATAAGACTCACCTGCTCCCTGAGTAGCTGGTGTTTTAACTACCGGTTGCCATGCCGCATTATAACCGTATGTATTGTTATCTATACTTGTAAGTGTAGCACCGCCCACTTTACTTAAGATTGTTATAAAAGCATCAACTCCCGGCGTTACTGAGGGGAACTTATATAAGGCATTAACTTCGCCGGCTGTTCCGGAAACAAGAACAGAATTGGCATATGTCATAGCAGGAGCAACACATTGTGCTTTTGCAGTATTAAAACTTAATAATAGAGAGATTACAGCAGACAATACTGTACAGGCAAGTGTAGAATTTGTTTTCATTTTTTCTTGTGTTTGAGGTTTCAGAAATTGGTTCTGACAGGATTTTGACGTAGGGCTTGCGCCCGGACCAAATTTGGATGGTGTTTTAGAGGAAGGAGGATTTTAAGACTTGAAAGAAAGAATAGCCGAGGTAACAGTCATTTTTAATTTCAATGCAAACATAATACGCTTTTTCGGAAACCGCAAGTTTTCTCATCCGTAATTTTACGGTCAAAGTAGTAAAAACCCTCCAAATAGCTATTTTCTTAAATTTCATACAGTTCCCAGTAGCTTGCCTATTGAAAATAATCTATGTTTTTGCCAGAATATTTAGAAATCTTTTTTTGTCCAGCTTAAATCGTACATAAAACGTAATAAAATCCCTGTTTTACTAGTGCATGTATATAGTGTAAATGATCAAAAATACTCTATTTCATACTTGCACCATAGTGGGATTTTACTGTAAGGAAAAATACTTTCCCTCACAAAATATTGCTTTTGATAAGCCAGATCATCCCATATTCTACAGCAGAAAACTAAAAAATAGAAAAAGCACCTCGTACAAAATTGAATAACTTAAATTATTTATCAATATCTTATTTTAAATAAAATTTTATTATTAATAGACACTTTAAAATATTTATAGTCAATTAATTACAAAATATAGAAGCAACATTTTATGAAGAACTGGAATTACTCTACTTTTAGCCTAAAACTTACCAAATTGTTCATTTTAAATCTATTTTATTATACTAATTATGTATTATAAACATCTGATTAAGAATACTTAATTCAAAAAATAATTATCTACTTTTATTAGACAACTTATTTTGATGCTCCCTGACAAATATTCAGTACATAATCTAATGTTCTTAGTCCGGTTTTTTACTTTAGAATTCATGCCTTAAATTACATCCCAACAAAAGGCATGAAAATCAAGAACCCCTTCTATCCCCTAATCCTGAGCTTTACCCTCTTTCTGACAATTTCATGTCAGGCCCCAAAAGAATTGGTTTACCGGGATTTTAAAAACCTGAAAGTCGGGAAACTGGGGTTTGGGTCCTCTACCCTGAACCTTGACCTCATTTATTATAACCCCAATAATTTTGGCCTCCAGTTAAGAAATACAGACCTGGATATTTATGTTGATGGTAATTATCTTGGGCACAGTTCGCAGGACCTGCAAATAAATATTCCCCGGTTGGCGGAATTTACCCTCCCGCTGCAAATAGAAGTTGACATGAAAAATGTGCTGAAAAATGCCTTGCCAACATTACTGGGCAAAGAAGTAGTGGTAAAAGTTACAGGCAAGGTAAAACTGGGTAAGGCAAATGTTTATAAATCCTTTACTGTGGATTATGAGAGTGTACAGAGATTTTCGACTTTTTAAGAACCCGATATGGCCTAAAAAGAAGAATTATTTTGAGAAGATCACTGTTTTACTGCTGGTTCTTTAGGCTTCGCAGCATCCCTGTGCAACTTACATTCTTTTGGCAGGCGGTTAAAGGATCCTTCTTCTGCTTCAATGTCATCAGCATCATAGCCAAGGTTAGCTATAGCTACTTTTATGTTTTCCAGTGTAGTTCTGTCGTTGAGCCAGGTAACTGTAGTGGTTTTCTGTTTAATATTTACTTTAACAGAAGTCACCCCTACTTCATGTGAAATAAAGAATTCAACCCGGTCCTTACATTTATCACATAAAACCGTTGGGGTTTTGATGACTGCTTTACCAACTACCTTCTGCTGCTGGCTAAAACTAACAGAAATTGCACATAAAACCGATAAAAAACTTAGTGAAATTGCCTTCATACTTGCGGAATTTGAACTAAAGTTATTAAATACCCTTCCAATTAGCCGGGTCAGACCTCCAATTTAACAAGGTATTTTGTTCATCTGCGGCAATAATGCCTTTTTCAAGGGCTAAGCTTATTAGAGTTTGGTAATTGGTTAAGGATTGGTACTGAATATTTGCAGCTTTAAAAGCATTATCAGCTATCTCAAACCCATATGTAAAGATCGAGACCATGCCTATCACATCAGCACCTGCAGCTTTAAGTACATCACATACCTGTAAACTGCTTTTACCGGTTGAAATAAGGTCTTCTATAACTAATACCCTTTGGCCTTTTTCCAGCGAACCTTCTATTTGATTGCCCAATCCATGCTCTTTTGGTTTGGGACGAACGTAGATATAAGGTAATTTTAACTGATCCGCTGCCATTGCCCCCCAGGCGATCCCCGCGGTCGCAACACCGGCAAGCACTTCTGTTTCCTGGAATTGCTCAAAGATCACACTGCACATCTCACTTTTAATGAAGTCCCGGATATAGGGAAAGGACAAAACTTTACGGTTATCGCAATAGATCGGGCTTTTCCACCCGCTGGCCCAGGTAAAGGGTTCTTGCGGGCTCAGTTTAATTGCATTAATTTGTAAAAGCTTTTCAGCTACTGCTTTTTCATTTGTCATGCTGCAAATTTGACCCATACAACCTGAAAACTGAAATTTATTTATGTACATCAGGATATATTTTGACGATAAACCCGTGATTCTTTGCAATGAAATTGATAAAGAATTGAATGAAATACTCCACCACCCCGATGCTGTTTTTGTTGATGAGATTTCTCCAAAAGCCATAAAATCTATGTTGCATGAGATAAAAAAAGAAGAATTTCATGCAGGTGTGATATGGCATGAAGACCTGGATAAATTAAAGAAAATATTTTTTAAGAATTTTACAGTTATCGAAGCGGCAGGGGGCATTGTACAAAATGATAAAAAAGAATTGCTTTTTATTCTTCGCCTTGGTAAATGGGACCTGCCAAAGGGTAAAGTTGAAAAAGGTGAGAAGCTGGAAGAATGTGCAATGAGAGAAGTGACCGAAGAAACAGGAGTAAAAGAACTTAGCTTAAAAAAGAAGATCGGCGAAACTTACCATGTTTATGATCAGTTTGGCAAACACTTTTTAAAAATATCACACTGGTTTTATATGACCTGCTCTTCCAGCCAGGAACTGATACCTCAAACAGAAGAGCATATCACTGCAATAAAATGGATAAAAACAATGGACATTAAAGAACCAATAAAAAATACCTACCCTTCTATAAAAAATATATTGAGTAAATTTTTTGATACACCATGAGGGCAAGCTGCAAGAAACCAGCTACAAGGGATAAGCATAGATGTTCACGAGGTTAACTTAATTAAAAGCACCATTAAATTTAAAGATTGCCCCCTTGAAGCTTGTGGCTTGGAACTTAATTACTCTACTGGCTTTTTCAAAATGGCAACGGTAAGCCTGCTAATACAAACCAGTTTCTCTCTTTCATCATGAATTTTTATATCCCACACATGTGTAGTTGCTCCTATGTGCAATGGCGTACAGGTAGCAGTAACAAAACCATTTCTAACACCACGTACATGATTTGCATTGATGTCTAAACCAACACAAATAAATTTATCGCTATCAATTACAAAATGAGAAGCTACGCTACCAATGGTTTCTGCCAAAGCACAACTGGCACCACCATGTAATAATCCATAAGGCTGCTTTGTACGGTTATCAACCGGCATTTTCATTTTAATATAATCATCACCAAGTGCCACCCATTCCATACCCAGATACTCTCCCATTGTGTTCGGGCCAAGAGGATTCAGATCGGGTAAGCTTAGCGATTTATTGAACCAGATGGACATAAAGAATTTTAAAAATCAAGTATAAGGCTATTTATTTTTTCCGATCGAACGTTTTACAACTTCTGGTAAGAATTGGGAAACATCTCCCCCATTCTTTAATACATCTCTTACTAACGTTGATGCAACAGAAGTAAATTGTGGAAGACAGGTTAGAAAAATAGTTTCAATTTTACCCTCGATACTCCTGTTCATGTCGGCAATGGCTTTTTCATATTCAAAATCATTTACGTAACGGATACCACGTAAAATAAAATTAGCTCCAACTTTTTTACAACAATCCACTGTTAAGCCATCGTAAGCCAGCACTTCTACTTTTGGATTGTTCTTATATATCTCCCTTATCCATTTCAAACGCTGCCTTTCACTGAACATTGGTTTCTTATTGCTATTTCTGCCGATACCGATTACCAGCGTATCAAACAAAGGCAGGGCCCTGTCAATAATATCTGTATGACCCAGTGTTAATGGATCGAATGTGCCGGGAAATAAACAGATGCGTTTCATTATGGTTAATTAGTTTATTAGTTACTAGCCGGATTCTTTCCCGCTAAAAGATACAATACAGCCATTCTTACAGCCACCCCATTTTCAACCTGTTGCAGAATGATAGACTGATTACTGTCCGCAACATCACTATCAAGCTCAACCCCCCTGTTAATGGGCCCCGGGTGCATAATTACAATTTCTTTCTTTAAACTGTTCAGCAATTTCTTACTTACCCCATAAGCAAGGTTGTATTCACGCAAAGAAGAAAATAAAACCTGGTTCTGCCGCTCCAGCTGAATACGTAATACATTCGCCACATCACACCACTCCAATGCTTTCTTTAAATTATATTCCACTTTTACATTCATTGCTTCTGCAATATATTTTGGAATTAATGTTGGCGGACCGGCAACCATTACCTCTGCTCCCATTTTATTCAACAGGTAAATATTACTCAACGCAACCCTTGAATGCATGATATCACCAACCAGTACAACTTTTTTTCCGGCTAAAGTCCCCAGTTTTTCCTTTATGGATAATGCATCTAACAAGGCTTGTGTAGGATGTTCATTTATACCATCCCCTGCATTAATAATAGCAGCAGGAATATGTTTGGCTAAAAAATGAGGAGCACCGCTTGCACTATGTCGCATCACTACCATATCCACTTTCATGCTCAAAATATTATTCACCGTATCAAGCAATGTTTCTCCTTTGGTTATAGAAGATGCAGAAGCAGAAAAATTAATAGTATCTGCACTCAGTCGCTTTTCAGCCAGCTCAAATGATATCCTTGTCCTTGTAGAATTTTCATAAAACAAATTAACGATCGTTACATCCCTTAAGGAAGGAACTTTTTTTACAGAACGCTGCAAAACTTCTTTAAACTGTGTAGCGGTAGATAAAATAAGGGAAATGTCTTGTGTGGTCAGGTCTTTAATGCCCAATAGATGTTTGGTAGATAGTTGCATTAAGCAGCGAAGTTAATAGAAAAATTCTGTCCAGGAAAAAAGGATTTGGAAAAGCCACAAGGGGAATAGCTGCAAGGGAGAAGCATAAGTATTCAGGAGATCCCCCCTTTCTAAAAGAACCATTAAATTTAAAGATTGCCCCCCTGAAGCTTGTTACTTGTAGCTTGCTGCTCAATACAGCACTACTTCATCCCTATCCCACTCTACTTTTACTTTTTGTGAAATAATGGAATCAATTGCCTTGCCGCAGTAATCAGGCTGAATGGGAAGTTCCCGGTTGAATCTCCGGTCAACCAATACACATAACTCTACTTTCCTGGGCCTGCCAAAATCCTGGATCGCATCCAATGCTGCCCGGATGGTCCTGCCGGTGTATAACACATCATCTATCAAAATAACTTTCTTATCTTCTATGGAGAAAGGAATATCAGTTTTATTGGCAACATGCAATTCATCCCTCACATCATCCCGGTAAAAAGTAATATCTAAAATACCATATTGGATTTTTTCATCAGGGCAAAGCTGTTTGATACATTCCATAAGCTTGGCTCCCACCTGCACACCACGGGGCTGTATGCCAATAAACACTACATCTTTTAAATGCAAATGGTTTTCCAGTAACTGGTGAGCCAGCCGCAAGATGGTAAGATGTAATTGTTGTTTATCTAAAATGGTTTTCAAAATAAATATTTCAGTTTCTTTCGTTTAATGATTTATTTTTTTGCTCCCGATATCTATCTACCGGTATTCGTTCAACATTTTGAGGAAGCACTAAAATTGCCGAAGTTAATTCTATTTTTTCTGCCACATAATGAGAGCTGTTATACTGGTCAAAAACTTCCAGCACAACGCCGGGTAAACCGAAAAAAACAGCCGGACCAAAGCTCTTACCTAATTCCGGGGTATACCAAACCATAGTGGTATCGTTGGTTTCATTAACTGAATAGGCTAAGGAACAAGTATAATTTAAAATGTTTTTTGTTTGATTTTTAAATACCCAGTTAAGATACCTGGGCGAATCAACAATAACAAAATATTTATCTTCCGGCCAGGCTACTTCGCTTAATATTTCCTTGATTTTTGAATTATACATTAATCCATGATGTATTAGTTTATCTCCAACAACAGCCAGTTTTTCTAGTTTATCTTTTTTACTGTCGTTTGGAATCACATAGTAAAACGAAAGGGAATCATTATATACCAATCTTCCTCTAAAATTAAAGGAAGTTATTCCTTCTTTTTTTGAGGAGTCTGGAAAATATTTAACATGGTTATAATTAATACGATAAGTATTCTGTGCATTTATACCACCACAATAAAAAATGAATACAAACAAAAAATACTTCATATTTTTTTCTGTTTATTTATCCTGCATAAAAGGATAACGATAATCAGTTGGTGAGTTAAAAGTTTCCTTAATTGTCCTGGCACTCAACCAACGATACAAATTCAAAATAGAACCTGCTTTATCATTGGTTCCGCTACCTCTTGCCCCGCCAAATGGCTGCTGGCCTACTACGGCACCTGTTGGTTTATCATTGATATAAAAATTGCCGGCACTGTTGCGTAACCTGTTTGTTGCCAGTTCCACTGCAAAACGATCCTGTGCAATTACTGCACCCGTTAATGCATAAGGAGAAGTACTATCTACAAGCCTCAGCGTTTCTTCATATTTATTTTCATCATAAATATAAACCGTAAGTACCGGTCCAAATAATTCTTCACACATGGTAACATAATCAGGATCTGTTGCTTCAATAATTGTTGGCTCAATAAAATAACCATCTGTTTTATCGCACTTACCTCCTACCCATATTTTTGCTTTACTGTCTCTCTTTCTTGCTCCTTTAATATAACCTTCCAGTTTATCAAAACTTTTTTCATCAATAACAGCATTGATGAAGTTGGTAAAGTCTTCCACTGTTCCCATCTTCATCGTCTTTATCGTTTCTACTAATTTCTTCTTTACTTCTGCCGCAATATTAGATGGAATATAAGCTCTTGATGCAGCCGAACATTTTTGTCCCTGGTATTCAAATGCACCTCTTGCCAATGCGGTAACCACCACATCGGGGTCAGCGCTCTTATGTGCAATCACAAAGTCCTTTCCGCCTGTTTCTCCAACAATACGAGGATAAGATCTATACATAGCCATGTTCTTTCCAATGGTCTCCCACATTTTATTAAACACACCTGTACTGCCTGTAAAATGTATTCCTGCAAAGTCCCGATGATTAAAAACTACTTCTCCAATGGTTGGGCCATCAATAAAAACCAAATTGATAACGCCGTCTGGTAAACCCGCTTCTTTTAAAATACGCATGAACATTTGTGCTGCATATACCTGTGTGTTGGCACATTTCCATATCACTACATTACCACACATGGCGGCTGATGTTGGAAGGTTGCCACCAATGGCTGTAAAATTAAATGGCGTTAATGCAAACACAAATCCTTCCAGCGGACGGTACTCCATCCGGTTATTCATGTTTGGTCCGCTGATGGGTTGCTGACGATAAATATCACTTAAGAAATGAACATTGAAACGTAAAAAGTCTATCAATTCACAAGCCGCATCTATCTCAGCCTGGAAAGCATTTTTACTTTGCCCCAACATGGTAGTACCATTAATATAAGGACGATATTTACCAGCCAACAGGTCTGCTGCTTTTAAAAATATATTCGCCC
>JBDTUK010000044.1:0-20527 GCA_040007795.1 Ferruginibacter sp. | reverse complement strand
AATGATCCCATACTTAAACAGGAGCATAAAGTACAAACACCGGTATTTAAAGGCAGTAATGATTTTGCACTGGCCAAAGTAGATGCGGAAGAATTAACAAAAACCCGGCAGCAATCGATGGCCGATTCTGCCAGGGTCGTGATGGCCAGCAGTAGTCCGGTGAACAGGGAGAATGATGCAACAGATGCCATGCCCGATGATTATTTTATTTCGTTGCTGAAAAAAGAAAGCCTGGAGGGATTGACAGACAGTTTAAAGTTGAATAAACTTGCTGCAGGAGAGATTGCCTTTGCACTTATAAACAAACTGAAAGACAGTTTAAAAAATGCTGCCGGCATCAGCAAATTAAATGAATTACTGACTGACCTGCGCAATGATAAAGGATCGCTGGATAGATTGAACGAGATGTTAGTGATTGCATTTGATGATAAAGTACAGGAAGTGATAAACCAATACCTGAAAGGAGATGAAGCGGAACTTGAAAGGCGCAGGTATTATAATGTTAAGAACAATGGATATGATGTATATCCAAGAATGCTGCAGGTAGCTTTACAATTGACCGATCCTTCCAGTTTTTATTACAATATACTGCAGGTGAAGCTGCATTACTTTACCGGTGTAACGATCCGGTTGAAATTACCCATGAGTGAAAACCCTGCTCCATTAATTGAACAGGCATTGGCCGAACAACAAAAGGCCCTGGCATTGGAAAAGACCGCTGCTTATATTTATAATGAACTGGGCATTTTGTATGACCTGAAGAAACAATATGCCGAAGCGGAAAAAAACTATAAAGAAGCCACTCAAAAAAAACCGCTATGGGCATTACCATGGGCCAACCTGGGCGGTTTATATGCTTCAACCGGAAAAGCAGAACAGGGAATTGCAATGTGTAAGATTGCAGACAGTTTGCAATCCGGGTTGCAGATCATTGCTGTAAATACAGGATTTGCTTATGAAAAATCTGCGAACCTGTTGTATGCCGAAGAATACTATCGCAAAGCCATTGACATCAATTCAAGGCATTACCTGCCTTTTGAAAACCTGGGCTATGTTTATATGAATACAACACAGTATGCACTGGCTGATTCTTTTTTTTATGAAGCAGACCTCAGAAAAAAGGGATACCATTTTATAGGTGACGGTCTGAGAAGTGGCAGCGATAAGCAAGCTCTTATACCAACAACCGTTATCACCTGCGATTTTAAGGATACACTTTTTTTTAAACCTACCGATATCCTTGCCTATTTTGCCTGGGGAGTTGCAGATTATTATGGGGTACATAGTGATGAGATGAATGCAGATGGCATAGTGCCAGGCAAAAAAAATAACCCGGGAGCAATACAGCGCTTCAAAAAAGTGATCTCACTCGACAAAAGAAACCCACTGGTATACCATTACCTTGCCCTTATCTATTATGAGCAGCAGCAATGGGAAGAAGCAGAGTTAATGTTCCGTTATGCCATGGAAAATTATATGAACCCTACTGCCTTCAACCATTACCTGGACTCAGTGATCCGAAGTGCCGTTTATCCCTATCCACATGACTGCTTTGAGAACCTTTTTAAAGCAAGTTATTACCAACAGGAAGAAGATTATTATTTTATTGCTTCCGTTCATGAAAACTGGAATCACCCTGATGAAGCGGCTTTCTATTATAAGAAGGCAATAGAAAAGGACCCCGCCGACATAAGAGGATACATTAAACTCTGGCAACTGTTGGAAAAACAGACTTTATATTCCGAAGCAGAGAATGTAATTAAACGGTTCTCTTCGGATAATAAGGATACTGTTTACCGGGAACTGAATGCCTTTTACCGAAGAGCCATTGAGAAGTACCCCGACAACAGCGAATGGAATTATAAGTTGGGATTACTACTTTACAGCAGGGCCCAGGTAAAGACCAAATTGAACTATCGGGATACAATTGTATGGTTTCCCAGGATCAACCAGGAAGTATTTCTGCCACAAGAGATATCGGAGAAGTGGACTTCGGAAGATCTTGAATTTGATATCGGGCCCGGTGTTTCTGATGTATATCATCCGCAGGAAATTAGTTTTGAAAATCCTCAACATGTCAACATCCCGGGAACCGGGGAACTACTGTATTTGGCAAATTCTGTTTCATTCCCCCGGTATGACGGCATCTGGTATTTAAAAAGAGCGGCAGAACTGATCAGTGAAAAAGAAACGCTGGCATCAATAAATTATAAGATCGCTGACATCTATGTTTGGGCCGGATCAAAAAAACAAGCCCTGCCTTATTATGAGAATTCACTTATGTTTGATCCCTCCAATGCCAATACCCGGATGAATATTGCAGATGTAAGTGCTGCTATTTATAAGAACAGGCAGGCGATGGAGCAGCTTAGTTACCTGTATAACAAAAAGCAGATCGATTTTTCGCACCAAATAATGTTTGCAAAATTCAACATGTATGCCGGGCAATTTGATAATGCTAAGAAAGTGCTCAATGAAGCCGAAGCCATCAATCCATATCCTTTGCCTGAGATAATAGACTTAAAGGGCCGGTTCTATTTACTGAGTAATGATCCCGATAAAGCAATTGGTTTTTATAAAACTTATTTGGCTTCAAAACCCGCCGATGCCAGTACCTTTTATACGCTTGCCCGTTTATATGCCGGCAAAAAAAATGATACGGAAGCTTTTCGTTGGCTTGAAAAAGCAATCAGCCATGGTTTCAACTATACATTTATTTTAAAGAGTGATCCCCTGATGGCCGACATAAGTAAAACAGAAAAATGGAATTCATTATTAACAACGGTACAGGGTAAGATCTGGGACAAAAAGATCCAACGTGCAATTGATGGAGATAATTGAGGCATAACACAGCATAGGTAATCAACCTTTATTCGTATTTTAGGATATTGTATTTTAAGCGGACACAAAATGAAAGTTCATTTAGTTTTTTTTCTCATTGTTTTTTTTTGTAAAACGGTTTCTGCACAAACAGTTCCGGCGCAGGCGAATGCTGCTACCGGCACTGGCAATGTATATGCATTGCTGGTTGGTGTTTCCAAATATTCCGATCCCGATATACCCCAGCTTCAGTTTGCCAACAAAGATGCCGAAGTGTTCGCTGATTTTTTAAAATCAAAAGCAGGCGGTTCAGTACCGGCAGCAAATATCCGGTTGCTCACTGACTCGAACGCCAGCATCGCCGCTGTTCACATGGCCATCAAATGGCTGGTGCGTACCTGTAAGAAAGGCGATATGGTGTTTTTTTATTTTTCGGGCCATGGCGACCTGGAAAGTATGAGTATGTTCAGCAATGCCTACTTCATCTGCTATAATACTCCGCTTGAAAGTTATGTAGGTATGTCGCTGAGCGTTTCTTTTCTCAATGATATTGCCAATACCTTATCGGCACAAACAGAAGCAAGGGTGGTATTGATCACCGATGCATGCCATTCAGGCAAGATGACTGCAAACAGTGGTAACTCGAATTTGCTGGTAGGAAAACAACTGATGAATGCAAATGAAAAAGAGATACGGATCGCTTCCAGCCAGTTCGATCAGTTGTCGAATGAAAAAACTGATTGGGGTGGCGGAAGAGGTGTTTTTTCTTATTACCTGGAAAAGGGATTGAAAGGCCTTGCCGATAATAGTAAAGATGGTATTGTTACCATGGGTGAGATAAAAACCTACCTGGAATCAGCCATGGGCAATGATCCCATACTAAAGCAGGAGCATAAAATACAAACGCCGGTATTTAAAGGCATGGACGGCTTTGCACTGGCAAAAGTAGATGCAGAAGAATTAGCTAAAACCCGGCAGCAATCCGTAGCCGATTCTGCTAAGATCATGATGGTCAGCAGTAGTCCGATGGCCATGGCGAATGATGCAACAGATGCCATGCCGGATGATTATTTTATTTCGTTGTTAAAAAAAGGAAGCCTGGAGGCATTGACAGACAGTTTAAAGTTGAATAAACTTGGAGCAGGAGAGATTGCTGTTGCACTTATAAACAGGTTGAAGGACAGTTTAAAGAATGAAGCAGGCATTGCTAAGTTAAACGAATTGCTCACCAGCCTGCGTACCGACAAAGAATCATTGAACCGCTTAAATGAAATGTTGTTGATTGAATTTGATAATAAAGTTCAGGAAGTAATAAACCAGTATTTGAAAGGAGATGAAGCTGAACTTGAACGGCGCAGGTATTATAATATTAAGAACAATGGGTATGATGTATATCCACGGATGCTGCAAGTTGCTTTACAATTGACTGATCCTTCCAGTTTTTATTACAATATACTGCAGGTAAAACTGCATTACTTCACGGGTGTAACACTCCGGTTAAAAATACCGGCTACCGAAAACCCTGCCCCATTAATTAAGCAGGCGCTTGCCGAACAACTAAAGGCCCTGGCGTTGGAAAAGACGGCAGCCTATATTTATAATGAACTCGGTATTCTCTACCTGTTTAAAAAAGAATATGCAAAAGCAGAAGAATATTTTACTGATGCCAGCAAAAGAAATGATAAATGGGCAATACCCTGGGCAAACCTCTCGGGCATGTATGCACTAACGGAAAAATATGAAAAAGGATTTGAAGCAAACCATAAAGCAGACAGCCTGCAGGCCGGCATTCAAAATAATGTAATAAACCTGGGACTATTGAATGAGCGGTCGGGTAACCTTTTATTTGCGGAAGAAGATTACCGTAAAGCCATTGATATCAACTCACGCCATTTTTTACCCTTTGAACGGTTGGGTTATGTGTACCTGAATACAACCAATTATGCAGCATCTGATTCATTTTTTTATGAGGCTGATCTCAGGAAAAAGGGTTATCACTTTGATGGGAATCTATGGCTTTCTGTAGCATCTTCTGTATTAGCGCCGGTACTGCCACCATTGGTATGTGCGATAGATACAGCGCACCTGGATGACAGGGACTTTATGGCTTTTTTTTACTGGGGCATCAAAGAGTATGACCAAAAACATTATGCAAATGCTTTACGGATCCTGCAAAAAGTAATTGCCGTTGATGCTGAAAACCCTCTTGTTTTTCATTACATAGGTAAAATTTATTTTGATCAGCAACGCTGGGAGGAGGCAGAGATCTATTTTCAGTATGCCATTGATTATTCCCTGGACGACTCTGCTTTTAACTACTATGTGGATTCTGAGATCCATAGCGCTGTTTATCCCTATGAACATACATGTTTTGAAAAGTTTTACAAAATGTATTACTACCAGCAGGACGAAGACCTTTATTTTATAGCGCATGTTTATGAAGCATGGAAACATTTTGATGAGGCCGAAAAATTCTATAAAAAAATCATCGAGGCTTATCCTGATGAACTGGGAGGCTATATTAAACTGTGGCAGCTTATGGAAAAAATGGGCCGCTATACCCAGGCTGAAAATGTCATTGAATATTACGCCGACATCGACGAAGAGGTAGCATACAAGGAACTGAATACCTTTTACCGGCGAACGATTGAAAAGTATCCCAACAACGGTGAATGGAATTACAAACTGGGGCTGTTACTGTACAATAATGCTAAACACGCTGCCATGTACAGGTATTTTGATACACTCATCTGGTTTCCAAAATTGAATAAGGAGGTTTTTATAGATCATGATATTTATACAACGCTTGGCACCAATTCGGATCTCACATTTGACAGGACAGGCAGCGGAATTCCGGATCTGATATATACTACGTCGTCAACAAAAGTCATTGTCCCCCCTTCATATATGATACCCGGAACTAAGGAATATCTTTCGTTGGCTGAACCTGTTTACATGCCAAGAAAAGACGGTATCAGGTACCTGTCCAGGGCAGCGGAACTTTTGTCTGAAAAAGAAGTCTTAGCAGAAATACATTACAAGATCGGAGACATATATGTTTGGGCAGGATCAAAAAAACAGGCGTTCCCTTATTATAAAGCAGCAGTGCAGTTCGATCCGGGTAATGCCAATACAAGATTGAGTATGGTGGATGCAGGTATTGCAATTTACAAGAACAGGGAAGTGTTGGAACAACTCGACTATCTCTACGACAGCAGCCTGATCAATTTTCCAAACAGGTTGTTGTATGCAGAATTTACCATGTATAAAGGACAATTTGAAAGATCAAAAAAAGTGCTTGAAGAAGCAAATGGCATGCAGCCCTATGAATGGCCGGAGATCCATGACCTGCAGGGCCGTTTGAATATGCTTTCAAATAAACCGGCATTGGCGGTAAAAGATTATAAGGCCTATAGCTCAATTGTACCTGATGACCCCAATGTTGAATATACACTGGCCAGGCTTTATGCCATGCAGGGAAAACAGGCTGAAGCATTTAAATGGATGGGGAAAGCAATTAAAAACGGGTTTAATTATTCATTTGTTTTAGCAACAGATCCTTTAATGGCGGGATTGCGTAAAACGGATAAATGGAAAGTTATGATGAAAGCTATCAGTAAAAAAGAATGGCATCGAACTACATCAATAAATTAAAGAGCAATTTATAACCACTCTCTTTCATAAAGGTCAACGGGATTGCTTTTCAAAATAAGGAATCTGGTTGCAACTGTTTGATGGATTATTTGGAAGTGGGCAATCTGCACGTAAGGACATATTCCTGGTTTTCACCCTGGCTTCTTCAATGATCTTATCCCAGCTTGGGCCGGTAGTAGCAAAGCTTAATTGATTTTCTATTGAGTTTAAAAAATTGTATGAGAAGAAACCGCCAAAATCATCATTGCATATTGAACGTTGGCCCGGGTTTGCGCCGGTTGCTAATATAGAAGTACGGGCAGCATTTAAAAACAACTCAGCCCCGTTTTGGATATTCCCCGTCAAACTAAATCCTTTTGTTATAGAAGGAGCTTTTGTTTTTACACTATAGGTTTTACTCAGATCATTACAACAATCACTAAGTATTAATTTAAACCTGGCAGGCATGTCGGAAATGACCTGAAAAATATCAGCCAGGCTTTTTGAATTTAGATTATTAGGATTTTCATCATAGTTGGGCCTCAGGTCAATATAGGGTGGGCGCCTGTTATCGCCGTTTTGCCTGAAGCCATGGCCACTATAATAAAACACAATAATATCATTAGGTGCGGCACTCCGGAGTTTTTCAATAGCTTTTTCAACTTCACTCAAATTATACTTCTTACCTGAAATCGTATCATATTCAAATTGAATTCCCAAAAAATCTTTTATATCCCTGAAAAATTTGATCGCTCTTTTCATATCTTTTGCACAGGCTTTTCCAATATGCTCATCAAAAGTATTTGCCACGATCAGTAAATGCATTTTAACACTCAGCTCACTTACAGTTAAAGACCGGGTGGAAGCAAACAGGCCGGTATAGAATTTATCACGGGGTGTAAAATAGTTAAGTACAAAAGCGTTAGTAAGATCCTTTTTTTCCAGGTACTTAATTTCTGTAAAAGCAGTAACCGGGGCTTTGCAATCATCAATTGCATAACTAAAGCCAAAGGGTTCGTAAAATCCTGTCTGGTTATTTTTTTTAAAACAGAAATATGAAGGCAATACAATATTATTGTCACTTCCGTATATGACCTGGTTTTTTTGAAGTTTGAAATAAAGCCTGTCTGCACCTGAACAACCGGCAATCTTATCCGTATTCTCTTCTGCAGCTTTCATGTCAATCAATACACTGTCATTAGTACCTGGCGCATTAAACCTTAACCTGGCCAGCCCGGAGCCATCTCCATAATTTAAAAAAAATGTTTTACCCGAAATTGAAGCAGCCGCATTCGGGAATGTAAAGGCAAATTGATAGGTAATTTGTGCAAATGCTGTGCTGCCTACCAGTAAAAGAAAAGTAAAAAAGAATACTGTTTTCTTCATGAAACCCTGTTATAAGGTAACCAATTTAGTATCTTTTTATTTAAATACTTGATTTTATGAAATAAAAATGGTAAAATTATACTCTAAAACTATAAACAAATGATCAAGCAAAACAAATTAAAACTGACTTTTATTCTTGCAGGCGTTCTATTTGCAGGAATCACTATTACCGGATGTAACAATGGTGACGCAGATAAAGCTGCAGTGAAAGATTCAACAACTACAGTTACAACTGTTGTAAAAAACGATTCTATACCGGCTAAGGGAGATTCACTGAAATTGAAAGGAAATGAAAAACCAACGCCTGAAAAACCTTAAGCAAAGTTTGCTGGTTATTTTCTTTCTTTAACTGAAAATTTTACTTTTTTAAATCTAATTGATTCATTCTTATGGATCAATTTTTCTATCAGCCATGCTTCAAAACGGTGATGCCCGGGTATGAGTATTGCTGCCAGGCTAACAAATATGAGCATTTCCAAAACCGGTGTATGATTGGTTAGTTCCGCAACTGTAGGATGCAGGAGCAATAGAAGGTATTCAAACAGGATCAATAAGGATAGAATGCCCAAGGCTTTTATTATCCGGGCATGAATCCTGATCCTGCTAAGCAACAGGGTCAATAAAAAGAATCCGGGAATAAATATACCGATAAAAAGGTACTGCAATTGTTGCTTTCTTTCTTTTTGGGCAATTCGCTTCGCTTCGGCTATTTCAAGCTGCCGCAGATCTTCACTACTTGATAATATCTGTATTTTACGGATCTTTTCTTTGCTGTTTATAGAATCATTTAATTGCTGTGCTTTGCTTAAATAAATAAATGCACTGTCAATATTATTTTCCTTTTTATATAATTCAGTAAGAAATATTGTTGCATTGAGCTGCCAGTTCTGAAAACCATCTTTTTCAGCAAGCTTTTCGGAAAGCTTTGCATAATAAATTGCTGAATCGCTTTTGCTAAATGTTTGTTTATATAAATTGGCCAGCCCCAGGTAGGCTTCACAAAGTACTTCATCATTATTACTGGCCTTTAGATGCTGTATAGCGGATTGATAATTTAATTTAGAAAAATCGTACTTCCCCATTTTCAAATAAGTATGCCCAAGCCCGGTCATTGAATTTCCGATAAAGTCTTCATTGTTCAGGTTTGTTGAAACAATGAGTGATTTATTAAAATAAGCAAATGCAGAATCAGCTTTGTTCATCCTGTCATAAACATCGCCCAGGTTCATTAAAATGTAATATTTTGAATCTTCGAGGTTGAATTTTTGTATTACAGAATCAGCTTTGTAATAATACAAAAGTGCATTTTGATATTCTTCCTGGTACCGGTATATTATCCCAATATTCATTAATACAGTCGCCAGGTTGTCCGGATCATTTTCTTTTTCAGCAATGGGCAATTTTCTAAAATTATATTCCAGCGCTTTGGAATAGTTACCCATCTTTCTGAAAGTATTCGCCAAAACACCTATTGCTTTTGACTGTCCATCTGTGTACTTTATTTCGGTAGCTAAAAGAAGTGACTTTTGAGCATATACCAGTGCTGTATCCGGGCTATAAGCCCCCATTGTACTGGCCAGCTTCCATAATAATTTTACTTTTGAGGTATCTTTTTTTTCAGTTTTTAATAATTGTAAAAGGCTGTCGGCTTTTTGCTTTTGAGCAAATAAACAGGTATGCAACAGGAATAAAGAAAATATAATGAATTTGCCTTTCATATTTTTTAAACTACCAAATTACTAAAATTAAATGAATGATATTCATTGTAAATTGCCCATAAATTAACCAACAAAAGTAAAATGAAATTTTTCATACCAGCACTTCTTGCTCTTTTGATTTTTTCCGGCATAACAGCACAAAATAAAATTCATCAATTCAGTTTGGGTAAAGATGATTTTTTACTGGATGGAAAACCTTTTCAAATGATCAGCGGTGAAATGCACCCGGCTCGTATCCCCAGAGAATATTGGCGGCATCGTATCCAGATGGCGAAGGCAATGGGTTGCAATACGATTGCAGCTTACATTTTCTGGAATTATCATGAAACCAAAGAAGGCATATTTGATTTCAAAAGCAGTAATCATAATATCCATGAATTTATAAAAATATGCCAGGAAGAAGGAATGTGGGTAATACTAAGGCCGGGCCCTTATGTATGTGCAGAGTGGGACTTTGGTGGCCTTCCACCTTATCTATTAAAGATACCTGACATAAAGATCCGTTGCATGGATACAAGATATATGGCGGCAGTTACAAAATATATAAACCGGCTTTCAAAAGAGGTAGCGCCATTGCAATGCACAAAGGGTGGCCCCATATTAATGGTGCAAATTGAAAATGAATATGGAAGTTTTGGGAATGATAAAAATTATCTTGAAGCTTTAAGAACTCTTTGGTTACGCAACGGAATTAATGTGCCGTTTTATACAGCTGATGGCGCTACGGCTTATATGCTGGAAGCCGGAAATATTGATGGTGCTGCTATTGGCCTTGACAGTGGCTCCAGTGATAATGATTTTGACCAGGCAAAAAAAAGAAATCCAAATGTGCCTGCCTTCAGCAGTGAAACATATCCCGGCTGGCTAACGCATTGGGGAGAAAAATGGGCAAGGCCCGATACCAACGATCTGAAAAGTGAAGTTGAATACTTATTGAAAAATAAAAAGTCGGTAAATTTTTATGTTATCCATGGTGGAACCAATTTTGGATTTACTGCCGGGGCCAATGCATTTTCTCCAACACAATTTCAACCAGATATTACCAGCTATGATTATGATGCACCCATTAGCGAACAGGGATTACCAACTCCAAAATATTTTATGCTCCGCAGGTTAATCCAGCAATACGTTGATTATAAAATACCTGAAGTTGTTCCTGCGGCAAAAACAATTGATATAACTGCAATTAAAATGACCAAAGCCAATAATCTTTTAAATTTTATTCTTCCCCAGATAAAATCTCCACAACCCCGGCCTATGGAAGACTTTGGTCAGAACCAGGGAATCATATCTTACAAAACAAAATTAATTGGACATAAGAGTGGGAAGCTGAAACTATGGGAGCCACATGATTATGCCCTTGTATTTTTAAATGGCAGGTTTAGTGATACTGTTTACCGGGATGGAGGAAATTGGGAAGTGCTATTACCTAAAACTGATGTAACAAACCCTGAACTTGAAATTTTGGTTGAGGGTATGGGGCATATCAATTTTGCACAGTACATGATTGACCGAAAAGGAATAACTGACCGGGTAACATTAAACGGTATGACGTTGATGAATTGGGAGATCAGTTTGTATGCAATGGATGATCAATTTATTAAAGACCAGCGTTCACAAATTGATAAAGGAACCCCGAATATTAAACCCGGTAATTTCTTTACAGGAAGCTTTATACTGGATGAAACCGGGGACACTTATTTTGATATGAGCAATTATTCAAAGGGAATGATTTACATAAATGGCCATAATTTAGGCCGGTACTGGAACATAGGCCCCCAGCAGCATTTATTTTGCCCGGCATCCTGGCTTAACAAAGGCAAAAATGATATTGTGGTTTTCGATTTTCTTCAACTGGAGGTTAAGACTATTGCCGGCATGAAAGTATTAGACTAATAACATTTCATTGGCAGTTTAAACATAATAAACAATTGCAACTAACGTTTTTGTATAGTAAATCTCCTCTAAACATGATGCATTAACCTTTACCCGGCTTTAATTGTCAAATAGAATTATATCTTTATGAAAATCTCAACACCCATGTTTAAGAGCTTTTTTCTTTTATCGGCCATCAGTATTTTTGGGATGAACCAGTGCATTGCTCAAAACAATGGTATTTTACCCTTAACAGGCCTCCGGTATTTTAAAGAAGGGGTATGGGCAAAGTCAATGGATGTTAAAATAGATGGAGCCTTGCTTTTAAGCAATAAATTACCTTTAAACAAAGAAATTGAAATTGCCCTGCAGGAACCCGCCGGTTTTTCTGAAGACAAAAATAAGACGGTTTTTGCCGCAGCTGAGCTCATCATTGTTTCCCCGAAAGGAGAAATACTTTCCAAAAACCCTAATATCTTTTTAAAGAATGAAACTTCAGGCTTTGCAGCTAAAGACATTAAATCGCTGAGCATCAAGTTTGGTATTACTGCCGATGTAATGAAAAACAACCCGAATGGTATTGTTAAGATACGTTTGTACGACCTCAAAAGTAAAAGCCAGTTGAGACTTGAATTTCCAATAAATATTGCAAGGCCCGGTGAAACTATTCAAGTTTCAAGAACAACAAAAACAATCAAATCAACAGATGGATCGCTGGGTATAATAAACGGCTTAACAGCTAAAAATATGTTGGTGATGGTTGACACGTCTATCAAAGTTTCTCCAAAAATGGCTTATACCAGCCTTGATATTGCAAACATTGAAGGGTCGAGCATTGCAGGAATATTCCAGGGCAAAGAAATTTTTTGGGTGTATGATAATAACCTGAATGAAATAAAGATAACCGACATATTATTGAAGCAGGTAAAGGGTGCCATGGAAAACAACAATGTAGATTATACATTAAAGATCCCTTATCGTTTAAAAAATGGCCCGGTTAAAGCCTATACTGTGCGCTTTCGCTGGGAAAGTCCTGATAAAAAGCAGGTGATAGATGTTGTGGTTAATATTTAAACCCAGTTTCACTTTATTAAAATGCATTTTGAATATCAAAAGACATTTTAGCTTTATTGATGTACTAATTTTATTTACACTTATTAATAAAGTCAAGTATCTCTAAAAGGTTTATTTTTTTTGCATCCTGGTAATTATGATATTGTTCAGCAACATTATCAACAGCACAATCACAATATTTATGTGCATTTTCGCTACCTACCAGTTTACTGGTCTTTTCTTCGCAATTAGATACAAATTCTTTGATCTCCCTGTTCAGCCAGTATTTGGCAGCAATCCGGCCAACTGTTTTGCAGGATACAGCTGCAATAATACTTACAGAAACAGCAATAAATAAAATGGTGCTTTTTTTCATTCCAGTTGATTTGAATACAATTTAAATTATTTAATTCGTACTTGTACTAAGTAAATAAACTCAAATTGGAATATTTATTCACAAGAACGGGCTGTTGGTATATTTTTTGTTAAAATAATTCTATCTAAAATCCTATTGTATGAGAACCATTGCTTACCTGGCGATTAGTTGCCTCACTCTTTTATTTGTTGCAGTAATTTTAATGCTTGTACTGTTTATTAAAAATTAAAGTTGTTGCAGGGTTTATAACACAAATGTTGGGCAAAGAATTTTATTAACTGTCAGGGGCATGGGTCCTGACAGTTTTATTTGTACACACTGTAAACCTTTCCTTATTCTTCATAATTTCCCCTTAATAATATAATCTCATTTTTCTATTTGTTCCGCATTTACACTGCTTTACAAAAGGTTTTGCACAAAGTGGTCACAACTTTTGAAGACGTCTGTGAAAAGGATATAAAAGTAAATGCAGTGATAGTTACTAATCATAAATTTGCCTGACCCAAACTGACCCCAACAAGCAGAAATAAAAATTACTATTTAAAATTTATCGTGATGCTACGTAAACATTTTCTACTTGCCATTTTACTATTTGCCGGTACCCTTGCTACCGCACAAACTATCAGGAGCCAGTCTACTTTCAGGATGCTGAAAACAGCAACCAGTCTGATGGAAGCACAACAATTTGATGCTGCAGAAGAGTACTTTAAAAAAGGGTTATCTAAAGCCAAAGCAAATTATGATACCTATTGCCAGGCATTTGCGAATGAAGGATTGGGTAATCTATATACTAAATTAGAACAGCCCGAATTAGCAATAGCACATTATACCACCGCTGTAAGGTTATACAGGGCACAGAACCTTACCGTAATTGCAAACGTTGTTGAAACTTTATTAAAAAGTGTGCAGGGAATTGGGGATATGTATGCCGGAATAGAAGTAGGTGCAAAGGGTATAAAATTAAGTGTGATAGAGGTAAAACTTAGTAAGGACAGGGAATATGATTATACATTAAAAGCAGATACATCTATCAACACTGATGCTGCATCTCTTTCTTACGAAAGTGAAAAACAAACTTTCGATGCAATAACTGTTCTTTGGGATATTACAAGGTACCGATACAAAGTTTCTGCAGATAAGGTACATATTGTTATAAGCAGTGGTTTAAAACAGGAGTTGGATAAGTATAACAAAGTAGAATATTTTGCTTCTGTGATACGGCCTGTTACATTAGACCCGGTTATCAATATAACTTCTATAACTGCTGCACAGGAATCGGAACTCAGTTTATTGGGCATTGTACCACAGAAGCGCCGCTTCACCGCTAACCAGCTGGATGTAGGTAGTGGCAATACAAAAGGTGGATATTTTAGTACCAACAAAACTTTTGTTCCTGTTACTTTTCCTTTGGGCACAAAATCTTTTCAACGTTTGATAGAGTCTAAAACCCATGGAGACCTGAATGATTATGTAAAGACAGCAGAAGATATGTGGAGAGATAGTTTACGAAGGGTAGTGGTAAATGAATTTTTTACAAAAAAGGATATCAAAACCAGGGATATCATGTATATATCCGGAGGTGTGGTATGGGCCATTGCTTCTTTGATGCATCCCGAAAGTATAAACAGTAACTACACCGATATTACAAGCCAGGATATTTCTGAATTCAGAAGGCTTCTTTTTGCTGATTATGATAAAGTGAGTAAACCCGATCTTACATTCATATCCTATGCCGAAGATGCCCGTGCATCTCAACGGAATATTAACCGGGTATTGAGTACTTATGACAGGAAGGCACTTTTAGCAGGCACTATCTGGCTGGATGAATTGATCAAAGAAATAAACACCATTAATCCGGGCAAAAAATTTATTTATGCCAAATATGCGTATGTAGGATGGATCAGTGGATATATTATAAAAAAAGTAACACAGCAATATACCGGACTCGTGAACTAAAATTCTGGTGGTTTTTCTTTAAGCAAAACCTTTACAATTTACAACTGGCTGATCCTTCTTTCAGAAGTTCAGCCAGTTTCTTTTTAAGTGTACTTGAACTGCCTTCCATTGCTGTATATATGTCAATTAAAAGCAATTTTACAAAGTCTACAATAATTTTTACATGAATCCCGTTTTAAGATGAAATCCTAATAAATGAAAACACTTGTACTCTCAGTTGCATCATTATGCAGCTCCCTCATTTTACTAAATTCCTGTTCAGTAAGTAAAAATTCTGTCCTTCCCCCAAAAGCCGACGTAGATAACAGCAATGGAACAACATCTGCTTGTTTTGTTGTAAAGACTGATGGCTCCAGGCAGTATTATTCAACCGTAAAGCTGGTAACCGGTGTTTTAACAACACCACACCTTTTAGCAGATAACAAGACTGTTATTGAGGCAAAGGATGTTTTGGCATACCAGGATAATAAACGTTTCGCTGTTTCTCAAAAGCTGTTGACTACAAACAAAACAAGTTATGTAGCAAGTGAAACTTTACCGGGTTTTGCAGTGAGAATAGCCAGTGGAAAACTTAGTGTTTACAGCAGGAAGTTTTACAATGGCAACAATGCAGCGACAGAATATTTTGTACAAACCGGCGATGATGGTGAAATAGTGGCCTATTCAAAAGCTGTAATGAACGATTTGCTAAAAGATAATCCGAAAGCATCTGATTTCTATAACAGCAAAGTAAAAGTATCTCCTAAGTCAAAGAAACTTTTGGCTGCAGTTGATATTTACAACAATGTTCAGTTTATATCCAGGAATTAAGAAATATTCTTCAAGTAATTATGTGAATAAGATAGCCATTAGTTAAAACTAATGGCTATCTTATTAAATATTGTTTCTCGTACAGTGATCAGTTAAGGGTTGCATCAAAGTTCTTGCCTGCAAAATCAACATCACTATAATCTTTCACCACGTTATACAAAGTATCCCGTTCAACAGGTTTACGGTTTACCTGTTTAATTAAAGTAACTAATTCTTCTGTACTCATAGCAGGTGTTTGTTCTTCGCTACCGGCCATACTATAAATTTTTGTAGAGTCGTCAATGGTGCCATCAATATCATTTACGCCAAAAGATAAACTCAATTGTGCATTTTGCCGGCCAAGCATCGGCCAGTAAGCTTTCAGGTGTGGGAAATTGTCCAGGTAAATTCTGGCAATGGCATACAATCTCATATCCTCTGTAGTAACAGATTCATCCACATAACTCATTGCATTGTCCTTATTCCTGAACTTTAAAGGAATAAATGTATTGAACCCACTGGTCTTATCCTGTAACTCCCTTAACCGTCTCATGTGATCAATGCGATGTTCATATTTTTCAATATGGCCATAGAGCATGGTTGCATTACTATGCATGCCTAAGTTATGTGCTGCTTCATGTATGGCCAGCCAACCGGTTGCATCTACTTTATCAGCACAGATCTGTTCTCTTATTTCAGGCGCAAAAATTTCAGCTCCTCCACCGGGTAAACTGTCTAATCCTGCTGCATGAAGCTGTTTCATTCCTTCTTGAATGCTTAGTTTGGCTTTGCGAAACATATAATCCAGTTCAACTGCAGTAAAAGCTTTTACATGCAATGCAGGCCTGTGTACTTTTATCTTTTGCATCAGTTCAATAAAATAAGCCATATTCATTTTGGGATGAACACCGCCAACAATATGCACTTCAGTAATGGGTTTGCCATCGTAGGTTTTTACAATATCCAGCATCTGGTCAATACTCAGTTCCCAGCCATCTTCTTTATGGGCATATAAACGGGAGTATGAACAAAAATTACAACTGAACACGCAAACATTGGTTGGCTCAATGTGAAAGTTTCGGTTGAAATAAGTTTTATCACCATGCAATCTTTCACGGATAAAATTTGCCAGTGCACCAACAAAGGGCAGGGAACCTTTTTCAAAAAGAAGTAATCCTTCTTCATCTGTTATACGTTCACTGTTCTTTACTTTTTGGGCAATGGTCTTAAGGCCTTCATCTGTAGCTGAATCTATTAAAATATCAATGGAAACACTCATCACAAAAATTTTTACAAATTTACGATGATATAAGATGTTTGGACATTGTTTTTTTGGGGAATAATCCTGCGGAAAAAACCACCCTAGGTCATTTTCTTTGCAGAATAAATGTATATCTTCCAAGTCTGAAATAAAACAAAGCTATATGAGTATTAAGTTTCGTCTTACCATTTTGAATTTTCTTCAATTCTTTATTTGGGGATCTTATTTAACCTCGTTAGGCGGATATATGTATGTCAGCCTGCATTTCCAGGGCGAACAAATAGGAAAAATATTTTTAACGCTTGGTATTGCTTCTATTTTTATGCCTGCTATATTAGGCATTGTTGCAGACAGATGGGTAAATTCTGAACGTCTTCAAGGGTTATGCCATATTATTGGAGGAGGCCTGTTGTATTATACTTCTACTGTTACCGATCCTTCAACTATGTTCTGGGCTATGTTAGGCGTATGTATGGCTTATATGCCTACAATATCACTTAATAATACAGTATCCTATCATATTCTTCAAAATAATGGATTGAATACACAAAAGGATTTTCCACCTATAAGAGTTTGGGGTACCATTGGTTTTATTTGTGCTATGTGGTTTGTAGATATCATGCATTGGACCTTAAGTTCCACCCAATTGGTATTTGCAGCTATTAATGCGATTATCACCGGAATATACTGTTTTAGTTTACCAGCCTGCAAACCGGTAAAAGGGACAGGAAAAAAGACATTGGCTTCGTCATTAGGATTGGATGCGTTTGTTTTATTTAAAGATCGCAAAATAGCCGTATTTCTTTTGTTTGCAATGTTCCTTGGGGCAGCATTACAGATCACCAATCAATGGGGAGTAAGTTTTTTAGATCATTTTAAAAGCAATCCTTTGTATGTAGATAGTTTTGGTGTTAAATATCCAAATATTCTTGTTTCTATTTCACAGATATCTGAAACGGCTTTCATCATTACTATACCATTTTTCCTGAAACGGTTTGGAATAAAAAAGGTAATGTTGATGAGTATGTTTGCCTGGTTTTTTAGATTTGGCCTGTTTGGAATAGGCAATCCGGGAACAGGATTAGTTTTCCTGGTGTTGTCAATGATCGTTTATGGTATGGCTTTCGATTTTTTTAATATATCAGGTTCTTTATTTATTGAGAATGAAGCACCCCAGTCAATAAGAGGAAGCGCACAAGGATTATTTATGATGGTAACAAATGGGGTAGGAGCTATGATTGGAAGTTATGGAAGCGGATGGCTTATACAAAAATATACAAGTAGTACCGGAACTGATTGGTCAACTATCTGGTATATTTTTGCAGGCTATGCATTAATAGTGGGCATTTTATTTGCTTTAGTATTCAGATACAAACATGACCCCAATGCTATAAAAGATGTGCAACATTAATTTTCAACTCAACTATTGTTGCATTAAAAATCCCTCCCGTTTTAAACGGGAGGGATTCTTATTATCTGCGAAATCTATTTAATCAGTAATAATCAGCGATTATTATTTATGTTGCTCGATCTTCTTTACAAAATTTGCTTTAGGTTGAGCGCCTACCAATTTATCAACCACCTGGCCGCCTTTTACAAAAAGAATCGCCGGGATACTGGTAATGCCATAATTCATGGATATCTGCGGATTATTATCAACATTTACCTTGCCTACATTTACCTTGCCAGCATAGTCTTTTGATAATTCTTCAATTACCGGGCCTATTGCACGGCAGGGGCCACACCATTCCGCCCAAAAGTCAATTACGGATAATTTATCGGAGTCCAGTACGTCTGTTTTAAAGTTTGCATCTGTGAATTCGTGTGCCATAGTTATTATTTTAATTTTTTGTTTTTACGCTGTAAGAGGAGCAAATTTAGTTCCAAAACAGTTACTGTGCTGTTATGACATATCCACACTATGTGATAAAATAGAATTGGCATACCTGAAGCCATTGTGGCTTAAAAGTCAGTAACCCGACAACTATTTTCCTGTTGCATTTAAAACTTTGAACAATTATCTTTATTGGCTAAAATCAATTATATGTATTTAATAAGAGAAGTATTCCAGGCCAAACCGGGCAAGGCAAAAGACCTGGTAAAGATGTTCAAACAAGGCATTCCGCATTTCGAAAAAGCAGGACAGGCAAAGAACATGAAAGTAATGACCGATATTGTAAGTACCTATTGGACGGTGATTGTGGAATCAGAAACAGATGATATCGGAGCCTTTTTTACCAATATGCGGTCTGCCACTATGAGTGATGATCTAAAAGATATCATGAAAGGGTATATGGATTGCGTAGAAGGAGGGAGAAGGGAGATTTTTATGGTGGAATAGTTAATCTGTTAATCCGTTAATTGGTTAATTAGTAAAAAAAACGAATTCATGAACTGCTCACGGATTAACGGTTTAACCAATTAACGGATTAACCTGCTACGCAGTCACTACACTCACTTCAATATCTTTATTTTCGTTTAAGAAAACAGCCATATCATCATTCATAGTCAGGCTTCTTTCCAAACTATACATACCCACTTTAAATTTATGCCTGCTATCAATGATATTAAATTTTAAAGAAGTTTTACCGGGATTTGCTTTTACATTGCTGTCAATAAAATTCACCAATTCCTCATTGATAAATTGAGGCTCCACATCAATGATTACCTGTTTGGTGAGATTTGGTTTTACAGTTTCAAGTAAATGCAATTTGTCTAACTTAAAATCATATTGATCACCATTATAACGTTTCCGGAAACCACCTTCTACCATAACGATCAATCCTTTTTCAAGGTAATTGGTGTATTTCACATAATCTTCGCTCCACAACATAAATTCAGCTTTACCACTGTAATCTTCAATAGTTAAAACAGCAAAATTTTTCCCGGCTTTTGTAAGCCGGTGCTGGGCATCAATAACAAGACCTGCCAAACGGAATTGCTTTGCAGGATTTGGATGCACATTTACGGCAGCTTTAAATTCATTATAATCAGCTAAAGACGTGATGTTATAATGCTTCATCTCAAATTTGTAATTATCCAGCGGGTGGCCGCTCATATACATGCCGGTAACTTCTTTTTCATAATCCAGTTGCACAGCCAGAGGCCAGGGTTCGCAAACAGATAACCGGGGCGGAACAATATCCGGCATTTGCAGGTCACCAAACAAAGTGTTTGCAGAATTTGCAGAGTTTGCCTGGAAAACACTTCCAAACTTCAATATCTTTTCAAGGCCCTGCACATCGCCGGGAGCCTGGTAAAAATATTGTGCCCTTGTAATAGCTGCAAAACAATCGAATGCACCTGAATAAGCCAGGCTCTCCATTGATTTTTTATTGGCAGAACGTTGATTAACCCTTTTGGCCAGATCAAAGATGGAAGTATAATGGCCATGTTTATTTCTTTCTTCAATTATATTTTGAATAGCATTTTCACCCACACCTTTTAATCCGCTGAAACCAAAACGTATTTCACCTCTTGTATTCACTGCAAAACCATTTTGTGATTCATTGATATCCGGCCCCAGCACTTTTAATCCCATTCGTTTGCATTCCTCCATAAAGAAAGTGATCTTGTCAATACTGCCGGCATGGTTGAGCACGGCGGCCATGTATTCGCTTGGATAATGTGCTTTTAAGTAAGCTGTTTGATAAGCCACAA